>DASXCK010000419.1:0-3712 GCA_036491235.1 Xanthobacteraceae bacterium
CGCGGTCGACGTGATCCGCGCGCTCGTGACGCGCAAGTACCGCGGCCCCGTGCAGATCATCAGCGGCCGCGAGCGCGAGCTGCAGGACCAGGTCACGCGGGTCGGCGAGCAGCACGGCCTGACCATGCTGCCGCCGCTGCAGAAGCCGTTCCGGGCCGCCCAGCTGCAATCGCTGGTGATGAACCACTTCGCCCGGGTCGAGAGCGACGACGCCGCGCCGGCAGCGCCCGAGGCCGGGACCGGCGACTTCGGATTGGCGCTCACGCTTGCCGAGATCCTGCAGAACGGCTGGATGCAATTCTACTATCAGCCGAAGATGGACCTGCAGCGCAAATGCATCATCGGCGCCGAGGTGCTGGCGCGTTGCCGCCACCCCGACCGCGGCGTCATCCCGCCCGGCGCGTTCCTGCCCGACGCCGACGAGGCGAGCCTGCAGAAGCTGACCCGGCTCGCGATTGCGACGGCCGTGAAGAACTGGGGCAAGTTCGCGGCGGCCGGCTTTCCGCTCAAGCTCGCCGTCAATGTGAGCGTCAACGATCTGATGAAGCTGCCGATCCTCACGCTCGTGCGCGAGGCACGCCCGAAGGACGCGCGCTGGCCCGGGCTGATCCTCGAGGTGACCGAGGATCAGGCGGTGCGCGACATCGCGCTCACCCACGAGATCGCGACACAGCTGCGCATCTACGACATCGCGCTGGCGCTCGACGATTTCGGCTCGGGCTACTCGCACCTCGCCCGGCTCAAGGAACTGCCGTTCGCGGAGGTCAAGCTCGACCGCGCGCTCGTCGCCGATTGCGGCGAAGACCGCCACAACGCATCGCTGTGCGAGACCGCGATCGATCTCGCGCATCATTTCGGCGCAACCGTGGTGGCGGAAGGCATCGAGAAGCGCTCCGAGCTGCAAGCGCTCACCGCCATGGGCTGCGACGTCGGCCAGGGCTACCTGTTCGCACCCGCGATGCCGCAGGATCGGCTGATCATCCTGCTCAAGGAGCTGGCGCACAAGTTCGCGGTGGCGTGAACGCGCTCGCGCGCCGGCGGCATTCAGGTCAGGCTCGCCTGCTGCGGATAGAAGATCGGCGTCTGCGGATCGCGGTGCCAATCGTATTCGGCGGCGCTCGCCGCGAGCTCCGCTACCGCGCGGCCGGCGAGCCGCGACACCAGGTAGAAGGCGAGATCGGTGCCGGCCGAGACCCCGGCGGAGCTCACATACTTACCGGCATCGACCCAACGCGCGACGCTGTCCCACAGGACGCGCGGGCCGAACCCGATCACCCAGCCGAACGCCGCGTGGTTGGTCGCGGCCGGCAGGCCGTCGAGCAGGCCGCACTTTGCCAGGATGGCGGCGCCGGTGCAGACCGACGCCATGATGCGCACACGCTTATCCATGGCGCGCACCCAGTCGAGCATCGCCTGATCGTTGACCAGCTTGCGGGTGCCGCTGCCGCCCGGGATCATCAACAGGTCGACCGGCTCGCGCAGCGCCTGCGCCAAAGCCCAGTCCGGCATGACGGACGGGCCGTTCGCGCTCTTGGTCTTGGCGATCTCGCGCCCGATCAGCACGATCTCGAACGGATAAGGCGGCGGCGACGCATACTCGGTGCCGAGAAAGCGTGCGATCGAGAACGCCTCGACGAAGCCGAACACGTCGAGCGGCTCGAAGCCGTCGAAGACGAGAATGCCGATGTGCAGGGTCGGGGGAAACGCCGGTTGGTCGGCCATCGGGCTCCTCGTCGGGCTTGAAGACACGCGGATATGACCCCGATGATATACGTGTGGCCGCGGGGGACAACCTTTAGATGCACGGCGCCCCGACAGCGCCCCATGTGCCGCCGCCGTGCGACATTGCGATTTTTGACCGAATTCGCGTTTGGTCCTAGCGTCGGCGCCAAGGAGCGGTTCCTGGGAGGAACGCCATGATCGGCCGGATGGGGCGCGCCACCGCCATCCTCGCGCTGGTGCTCGCAAGCCCGATGTTGACCGCGGGCCGCGCCCGCGCCGGCAGCGTCGCCGATTTCTACAAGGGCCGCACCGTCGAGGTCTATGTCGGCTATTCGACGGGCGGCGGCTACGACATCTACGCACGCGCGCTCGCCCGCCAGCTCGGACGATTCATCCCGGGCCATCCGACCGTGGTGGTGAAGAACATGCCGGGCGCCGGCAGCCTGCGCCTCGCCAACTGGCTCGCCAACGCGGCGCCGCGCGACGGCACCGCTTTCGGCACGATCGGGCGTGGCACGGCGTTCGATCCCGTGCTCGGCCAGCCGGGGGCCGAATTCAAGGGTCCCGACCTGAGCTGGATCGGCAGCATGAACCGCGAGGTCAGCATCTGCGGGGCGTGGCACGACGCCGGCGTCAATTCGTTCGAGGATCTCAAGACCAAGGGCCTGTTGATCGGGGGCGTGAGCCCAAACGACGACACGGTTCAGTTCGCCAAGGTGCTCAACTACGTGCTCGGCACCAAGCTCAAGGTCGTCGCCGGCTATCCGGGCGGCAACGACATCGTGCTCGCCATGGAGCGCGGCGAGGTGAAGGGACGCTGCGGCTGGTCGTGGTCGAGCGTGCTCACGGCGCGGCCGACCTGGATCAAGGAGAAGAAGATCAAGGTGCTGGTGCAGCTCTCGCTGAGCAAGCATCCCGATTTGCCCGACGTGCCGCTGATCACCGATCTCGCCGCCAACGCGTCGCAGCGCCAGATGCTGCGCCTGATCTTCGCCCGCCAGGTGATGGGGCGCCCGTTCGTCGCGCCGCCCGGCATCCCTGCCGACCGCCTCGCGGCGCTGCGCCTGGCATTCATGCAGACGCTCGCCGACAAGTATTTCGTCGCCGAGGCCGCTCAGGCGCGGCTCGAGATCGGCGCGGTCTCGGGCGAGGAGGTGCAGAAGCTGGTGAAGGAGCTCTATGCGACGCCGGCGGATGTCGCGAAGCAAGCGGCGACGGCGTTGAAGTGATTGTAGTGCGTAGGTAGGGTCGAGCTCTTGCGAGACCCAACACGATGCATGCGCCCGCGGTTGTCGGGTCGCGCAAGAGCTCGACCTAACCTACGGCGCTACGGCGCCTTCCCGATCCTGCAGCGGCACGCGCGTCGAATCGTTGTGCCGGGCGATGAACTTCTCGAGCAGCGCGAGAAACTGCGCGCGCTCGGCCGGCGTGAAGCAGGAGAGCACGCGAGACCGCGCCTGCTGGGCAGGCTCGGCGAGGCGATCGAGCATGCGCTCGCCGGCGCGGGTAAGCGCGAGGTGCGAGCGTCGCCGGTCGCGCGCGCCGACCGTGCGCTCGATCAGGCCCGCCGTCTCCAGCGTCTTGATCACCATGCCGGTGGTCGAGCGATCGAGGCCGAGCAGGCGCGCGACCGAGATCTGGTCGATGCCGGGCCGGTGCTTGAGCGCGACCAGGATGCCGTATTGCCGGTTGGTGATGCCGAGCGCACCGGTCTCCTCGAGGAAGAGCGACACCGCAATCTGATGCGCGCGGCGGATCATGAAGCCGGGGCGGCGATGGAGATCGTCGAGCGAGGTTTTGGGCAAACGGGTACCTCATGATTCGTCATTGCGAGGCGCGCGCAGCGCGCCGAAGCAATCCCGCTCCGCATATACTCGCGGGGCGGGATTGCTTCGCGCTGCGCGCTCGCAATGACAGAAAGGTCGTCTACTGCCACGCTCTGTTGTCGACCGTGTTCTCGTACGTCGCGCCGGGCGGCACCAGGCCCCAG
>DASXCK010000420.1:0-15877 GCA_036491235.1 Xanthobacteraceae bacterium
CTTGACGGTTCCCTCACCCGGGCCGCGGCCGAACCAGCCGCCATGGCGGAAGGCGTCGATCGCGGTGTCGATCTGGAAGGTATCGCCCGAGGCCGGATCGAGGAAGCGCTGGATGCGCCGCATCACATACGGCACCGTGAAGTAGGCGCCTGCAAGGCCGGCCGCCGCCGAGCCGGCGAGCCCGATCACCCAGATCACCCGCATCCCGGCCATGAAGAACAGCGAGCCCCACACCAGCACGATCAGCATCGTCTGGCCGAAGTCGGGCTGACGCACCAGCGCCGTGACGGTCGCGCCCAACATGACGAGCGCCAGCGTGTTCGCCGGCATTTCGGGCTTTTTCGACGACTCGGCAAAGAGCCAGGCGATCAGGATCACGAAGGCGGGCTTGAGGAACTCGGACGGCTGGATATTGACGCCCAAGAGCACGATCCAGCGCCGCGCGCCCTTGACCTCGGCGCCGACGAACGGCGTCGCCAGCACCATCACGAATGCG
Organism: Xanthobacteraceae bacterium; assembly: GCA_036491235.1. Lineage (GTDB taxonomy): Bacteria > Pseudomonadota > Alphaproteobacteria > Rhizobiales > Xanthobacteraceae > JAVDCA01. The sequence goes on from DASXCK010000420.1 coordinate 497, forward strand.
ATCGCGAAGACGACGAGCGCGATGCGCCGGATGTGGCGCGGCGGAAGGAACGAGGTCCCCAGCATGACGGCGATCGCGGGCACGAGGTACATCACCTGGCGGTGCACGAAATAGAACGGATCGAGCCCGATGCGCGACGCGACCGACGGGCTCGCGGCGAGCGACAGGATGATGCCGGCGAGCATCAGCGCGATCAACGCGGCCAGCATCGGCCGGTCGACCGTCCACCACCAGGCCGCAAACGGCGTGCGTTGGGCGCGCGAAACCATGCTGGAGCCTCCGAGGCGTTGGTGCGGGTGGTGTGCCGGGAGGGAGTATGGTTGCCGGGGGGTTAAGGAAAAATTGAGAATTGCCATCTGGCGCGAAGCGCGGTCGGTCGGTGGCCGACCGGCCGTCTGCCCGGTCCATGCGTCGAGCGCATGTCGAGTTCCCGGCGGCCCCCCGCCGGATCCGCCGCCTGCTACCCCCGCCGCTTCGCCCGCCGCACCAGATAATCGAAGTTGATCTTGAACTGCTCGGGCCGGCTGATGTCGTGCTGGAGCTTCTGGATATCGGCGAGCGGGAATTCCGGCGCCGGCGTGCCGGCGGCTTCGGTGATCATCTGGATCATGGCGGCGTTCTCCAGCATGACGGTGGAGATCACCACCTCCTCGATGGTCGCGCCGGTAACCACCACGCCGTGATTCTTGAGCAGTACGGCGCGGCGGGACCCGAGCGCGCGGGCGACGCCTGCGCCCGTCTCGGTCGAGCGGATCAGGTTGATCGTATCGACATAAAGCCCGACCGAATCATGAAACAGCGCGGCCGGCTGGCTGTACGCCTTGAGCGGCCGGCCGCTCGCCGACAGCGCGATCGAATAGGGCGGATGCGTGTGCAGCACGCAGGCGACGTCGGGGCGCGCCTTGAAGATCTCGGAATGGATGTAGACCTCGCTGTGCCGCTTGGCGTCGCCGGCGACGACCTTGCCGTCGAGGTCGATGGTCAGGATGTTGTCCATCGTGATCTCGTCGAGCCCGATGCTGTGTGCCTTCATGAAGAAACGCTGCGGATCGTCCGGTAGGCGCACCGCGATATGGCCGCGGGTGAAGTCGTCCTGGCCCTCGCCGACCAGGACTTTTCCGGCCCAGATGATCTGCTGTTTGAGCTCGTCGTGTGTCATTGCCCTGCCCGCGCTTTCTGCAATCGTCGTGGCCGGGCGTGTCCCGGGCCATCCACGTCTTTCCAGATAAGGGATTGTTCAAGCAAGCCGTGGATGCGCAGGTCAAGCCCGTGCATGACGAATGAGGATGGACCGCGCCTCACGCCAGCGCGGTGCACTCGACCATCACGCGGCACCCATCCGGCAGGCGGGCGCCGCAGACGGTGCGGGCAGGCGGCGGATCGGGGAAGAACGCCGCATAGACGTCGTTCATCGGCACCGCTTCCAGCATGCTCGCAAGCACCACGTTGACCTTGACGACCTTGTCCATGGACGAGCCCGCGGCCTCCAGCATGCGCTTGAGGCTGGTCAGGATCAGCCGCGTCTCGCTCATCGTCGTGCCGGGCGCGCGCCGGCCGGTCGCGGAATCGACCGCGACGAGGCCGGAGACGAACAGGAAGGGGCCCCCGCGCACCAGGGTGGACGCAGGCTGGCCGAGCGACGCCGCGACGTCGAGGCCAGGGGGCGGAGCGACGACAGTGCGCTCGAGCATGATCTTCCTCCTCACGCCGCCGCGACGACGTCGAGTTGGATCTTGAAGCCGGCTTCGCTCTGCGCGGTCCACACCGTGCGTGCCGGCGGCCCGTTCGCGACATATTGGCGATAGACCCGGTTGAGCACGTCGTACTCGATGCTGTCGTAGATCAGCGCATGCACCTGCACGAGGCGGTCGAGCGACGAGCCGGCCGACTCGAGCAGCAGTTTCAGATTGCGGAAGATGCAATGCGCCTCGCTGGTCAGCGTGCCGTGCTGGCGCTCGCCGGTTTCGGGATCGATCGGCAGCATGCCGGAGCAGAAGATCAAGCCGCCGGCGCGGACCGCCGCCGACTGGTGATGGCCGTAGTGAGCGCGGAAATCGAGCCCGGGCGCCGGCGCGGCGATGACTTCACGCATCGATGTGATCCTCTCTTCTCTTTTTTCCCTCTCCCCTCCGGGGAGAGAGGGCGGCGAGCCCTCGGGTCGCGCCGAGCACGCCCAAGGGTAAACTCCGCGAGCCGGGTGAGGGCTACTCGGAGTCTCGATCGAAATTCATAGAGCCCTTCACCCCGGCCCTCTCCCCTGCGGGGAGAGGGAGCCTTTCCGCCCTGCCCACCTTACGAACCCGCCAGCGCAAGGCATTCGATCTCGCAGCCGTTGCCGAAGCGAAGCTGCATCGACCAGGCGGTGCGCGCCGGCGGATCTTTTGGAAAGAACTCGCGATAGACGCGGTCCGTCTCGGCCATGTCCGCGATGTCGGCGAGCACGATCTGAATGCGCACGATGCGATCGAGCGAAGAGCCCGCCGATTCGAGCATGTGGCGGATGTTGCCGAGCGTCATGCGCACCTGCTCGCCGATCGGCCCGTGGAAGCGCCCGCCGGTCTCGGGATCGACCGGCCCCATGCCGGAGAGAAAGATGTAGTCGCCGATGCGGATGCCCGGCACATGCGGCAGGTTGGCATTGCGCGAAACGTTGAGGCGCGGGTTCTTCGGCTGGATCACCGAACGGGCGAGCTTTTCGGTCATGGATTTCCCCGGCCCCTGCGCCTTACGACTGCGCGAAGCGTTCGGCCGCCGACTTCGGCCGCCAGCGAAGCAGACGGCCTTCGAGCGCGTTGGTGGCGGTGGTGAGCACCAGCATGAGGATCATCAGCAGGAAGATGATCGCCATGGCGCCGGAGATATTGTAGTTGGTCGAATAGTTGTTGAGGCGGAAGCCGAGCCCTTCCGACGACACCAGGTACTCGCCGAAGATCACGCCGACGAGCGCGAACGGCAGGCTGACCTTGATGCTGGTGAGGATCCAGCTCGATGCGCTCGGCAGCATCACCTTCCAGAACACCTGCCATTCGGTCGCCTTCATGACGCGCGCGATGTCGCAAAGCGCCTTGTCGACACTGCGGATGCCCGCCAGCGTGTTGAAGAAGACGACGAAGAACACCAGCGTTGCGGCCAAAAAGACCTTGGACGAGTAGCCGATGCCGAACCAGACGATCAGCATCGGCGCCAATGCGACGCGCGGAATGCTATAGAGGGCAAGCAGGAACGGATCGAGCATCTTCGCGACGTAGGCGGAGCGCGCGAGGAACACGCCGAGCACCATGCCGCCGCCGGCGCCGATCCCGAATCCGAGGATCATCTCGAACGTCGTCACCCAGAGATCGTGATAGAAGCCGGGAGAAATCATCTCCTGGCCGACCTGCTGGAAGATCTTGAGCGGCGTGCTGAAATAGAACGAGTCGAACCAGCGATCCGCACCATACTGCCAGGTACCCAGCACGACTGCCGCAAAGACGAGGCGGCTCACCTGAACCGACACCGCATTGTCGGGCGAGAACCAGGCGGGGCGCCGTGGCGGCGCGGCCACGGCAGGCGCACCGCGCGCCGGGGCGCTGTGCGTGACCGCACCGTCAATGGGCGCTTCGGTCGAAGCCATCGAGCTGTACCGCCAGTTCGTTCCACAGCGCATCGTAGAGGCGGCGGAACTCGGGAAGGTCGTGCAGATGGAAGATGTCGCGCGGCCGTGGGATGTCGACCCGGTCGACGCGCACGATGCGGCCCGGCCGCGCGCTCATCAGCACCACGCGGTCGGCGAGCGCGATCGCCTCGGTGAGGTCATGCGTGACGAACAACACGGTGGAACGCTGCGTTTCCCAGATCGACAGCAGCAGCGCCTGCAGGCTCTGCCGCGTCTGCGCGTCGAGCGGGCCGAACGGCTCGTCCATCAGGATGACGGCCGGCGCGTAGATCAACGTGCGAATGATGTTGGCGCGTTGGCGCATGCCGCCCGAGAGCTGATGCGGATACGCACTCTCGAAGCCGTCGAGCCCGACGCGCTTGATCCAGCGCATCGCTTCGCGCCGGCGCTCCGCCGCGCCGACGCCGGCGAGCTCGAGGGCGAGTGCGACGTTGTCGATCAGCGTGCGCCAGGGAAACAGGTTGTCCTGCTGGGTAATGAAGCCGACCTGGCGATCGGTGCCGGCGATCTCGCGCCCGTCGAGGCGGATACGCCCGCCCGAAGGCGGCGCAAGGCCCGAGATGAGCGTGAGCAGGCTCGACTTGCCGCACCCGCTCGGCCCTACGAGGGTGACGAACTCGCCTCGCTCGATCGCGAGGTCGACCGCCTCGAGCGCGACCACCGGCACGGCGCCGCCGGAGAATTCCTTGCGGATGCCCTCGATCTGCAGCACGCCGCCCGCCGTTCAGTGCTTCTCGAGGAAGCTGTTGTCCGCCACCGCGTCGAAGGCCGCGGGCTTCTTGACAGCCCCGCTTTCGACCATGAACACGCCGGCCTTCTGAACCGAGCCGGGCGTAACCACACCGTCACGCGAAAAGATGCGCTTGGTGTTCTCGAAGGTCTCGAGCAACACGTCATCGGGAATGCCGCCGAACTGCTTCTTGAGCGCCGGCATGTGGCTCTCGGACGGCGTGTCGAGGATCTGGTTCACCGAGGCGAACAGCGCGCGTAGGAAGCGGCGCGTCGTATCGCCGTTGGCCTTCACATACTCGGGCGTCGCATAGACCATCTCGAACAGGAAATCGTCGAACGCCGGATCATCGCCGCGCGCATTGTTGGTGAGGCGGATCGCCTTCTTGCGCGAGACCGCGAGCTCGGTGAAGGGGCTGCCGGTGCAACCCACCGCGATGCGGTTGTTCTCCACCGCCGGCAGCATCGAGTTGAGCCCGCCGACGCCGATGAGCTGGTAATCCTTCTGTGCCACGAGCCCGACGCGTTTGCCGTAGATGCCGAGCAGCACGTACGTGAAGGCGCCCGGCCGCGTCCCCGCGACGGTCAGACCCTTGAGCGCCTTGAGCTTGGTGTCGAGCGGCGTTGCAGTGGTTATGCCGAGCTTGTCGGCGACCTCCTTGTTCATGGCGCAATCGATCGCCATGCGCCGCGCCAGCATGCCGATCGCCTTGAGCGGCTTGCCCTGCTCGTAGGCGGTGAACAGCCGGTTGGGCGTCGAGATCGCGAATTGCGCACTGCCCGAGATCACCGCGTCGACGTCGGGGCCGTCGCCGTTGGTGGAGATGATCTCGATCTCCAGGCCTTCCTTGGCGAAGATCCCTTTCGCCTGGCCGTAATAGAGCGGATAGAAGATCGTCGAGATCGTCGGCACCGTGATGCGCAGCTTTTGCAGCTCCGCCGCCCTCGCGCCGGGCGCCGCGAGTGAAAACGGCAGCAAGGCGAGTAATGCAATCACCACGGTTCGCGCGCGCATCGGCTACTCCTCGGCGAAGGGGCGAGCTTGGCGAAAGTCAGCGCTCAAATGGTAGGCCTAAAGCGCGACCGACAACAAGTCGCGCCGCGCATTGGTCCCATTCGCCAAAATCTGCGTCAGATCGCGCCGCGCCTAACCAACAGTTGTCGAGATCAGTGACTGCCTGCTGCATAATCGCGCGGCAGCGTGCAGCGCGCGACCCGCACCTTGCGCGTCGTCGCCGGCGTATTGCGACTGCGGCCGACGAAGCGCGGCTCGCCGCCCGCGACGACGGCGCCGACGGCCGCGATGTCGCCGTGGCGGATCGCGTCGAGCGCACTCGCCTGCGTGCCGCCGTCCGGCGCGTCGATCAGCGCGACGTCGGCCGCGCGGCCCGCCGCCAGCACGCCGCTGTCGAGCCGGTAGACGCGCGCATTGCTCCCCGTCGCCGCCGCGATCGCGCGTTCCGGCGCGACACCGCCGAGGCTCGCGAGGTGCGCGATGGTGTAGAGCATGCCGAGCGGCATCACGCCGGAGCCGGTCGGCGTGTCGGTCGCGATGAGCATGCGATCGAACGCGCCATGGCGCTCGGCCAATGTCGCGCACAGAAGCGCGGTGCGCAGGTTGCCGGCGGTGCAAATCTGCAGCGCGATGCCGCTCTCGACGATGAGGCGCTCGAAGTCGCGGTCGGGCATCGCGGTCGGCCCGCCGTTGACGTGGAACGAGACGTCCGGCTTGAGCGCCAGCAGATGGTCGCCGGTGATTGCGCCCGAGCCCGGGATCGACGAACCGCCGGTGTGCACGGTCGTGACCATGCGATGAGCACGCGCCGCCGCGATCAGCGGTCCGTAATCGTAGGCGCTCGCAAAGTCGCCAAAGCCCGCCTTGGCCAGCCATACGCCCTGCTTGGCGATCTCGCCGAGATCGTTGCCGGTGAGCGTCGGCTCGAGAATGACCGAGCCCGCGTGCACCCGCATGCCGCCCGGCCGATAGTCCTTGAAGCACTTGTGCGCCGCGACCGCGAGCGCCTTGACGCCGTCGGCGTCGCGCGGCCGCCCCGGTACGTGCACCTCGGAAGCGCTGATCGCCGTGGTGACGCCGCCGTGCAGGTAGCTCGCGAGGTAGCCGACCGTTTGCTGCCGCGGCGTGTAGTCGCCGAACGTGACATGGACATGCGAGTCGATCAGGCCCGGGATCGCGGTCGTGCGGTCGGCGTCGATGACGACGTCGCAGGCCTCGACCGCCGCGGCGGCCGCAGTACCCACGCTGACGATGCGCGCGTCCTCGGTGAGGATCGTGTCGCCGGCGACCAACGGCCGCGCAAGGTCGCCCGACACCATCGAGCCGATGTTCACGATCGCGGTGCGCATTTCCGAAACCCCGTGCGTCAGGCCCGCGCACAGCCGTTCGAAAAACGGCGTCGCTTCGCTCGTCTATGCCGCGGGCATCCACGTCCTTTCTTTGTCGCGATCAAGACGTGGACGGCCGGGACAAGCGCGGCCATGACGACGTGATAGCGTAAGCTCACGGACTTAGCGCGGCAACTGCGCTATGCTCAAGTTATGCTACGAGCGCTTGTCTCGCTTTTCGTCATCCTCGCGACACTTTCCGCCGCCCGCGCCGATCCGATCGCGGAGGCCGCCGCGAGCCGCATGCACGTCACCGCGTTCCTCGATGCCCTGTGGCCGGACGCGCAGAAGCAGGGCATCACGCGGGCGACGTTCGACAAGACGTTCGCGGGCTTCACGCCCGATGCGCGGGTGATCGCCGCAACCCATCGCGAGCCCGAGTACGGCAAGCCGGCCGGCGACTACATCGACGCCATGGCGTCGAAGCCGCGCATCGCCGGCGGTGCCGCCAAGGCGGCGCAATGGGCATCCGCGCTCAATGCGATCGAGGCGCGCTACGGCGTCGAGCGCTGGATCGTGCTCGCGCTGTGGGGCATCGAGAGCTCCTACGGCACGGGCGAGGACCGCTGGGACGTGATCCGCTCGCTCGCGACGCTCGCCCAGGCGCGCTACCGCGACCCGTACTTTCGCAACGAGCTGCTGATCGCGCTGCGCATCCTGCAGGAGGGCCACATCGCGCGCGAGCGCATGCGCGGCTCGTGGGCGGGCGCCATGGGCCAGCCGCAGTTCATGCCGTCGAGCTTCTACACCTATGCGGTCGACTTCACGGGCGACGGACGGCGCGACATCTGGACCAGCGTGCCGGACGTGCTCGCCTCGATCGCCAATTATCTGGCGCGCAGCGGGTGGCAGCGCGGCATGACATGGGGCTACGAGGTCGCGTTGCCGCGCGGCTTCGACTATCGGCGCAGCCGCGCATCCTTCGTGGCGTGGGCGCAGCTCGGCGTGCGACGGGCCGACGGCGGCGCCCTGCCCCTGGAGGGCGATGGCTTTCTGCTTTTTCCGAGCGGTGCCGCCGGCCTCGCCTTCCTGGTCACGGGCAATTTCAACGTGATCAAGCTCTACAACAACTCCGACGTCTATGCGCTCGCGGTCGGCCACCTCGCCGACCGCATGCACGGCGGCGCGCCATTCCGCGCCGCCTGGCCGAAGGACGACCCGCAACTCTCGCGCGCCGCCCGCATGGCGCTTCAGCACAAGCTCGCGGATCTCGGCTATCCGGTGCACGATTTCGCCGGCCGCCTCGACTTCGGCCAGCGCGATGCGATCCGCGCCGTGCAGGCGAAATTCGGCATGGTGCCGGACGGCCAGCCGACGCCGGCGCTGATGGTACGGCTTGGCCTGAATGTCAGATAGCGGAGGTCCGTTGATGCGCAAGCTCGCACTGCTCGTCCCATTGCTGCTCGCCGCGGAGCCCGCGCTCGCCGGGTCGACGAGCGGCAACAGCGCGCTCGCGCTCGCCGCCCTCGTCGGCGAGCGGTCGCCGGCGCTCGAGGCGCAGGAGAAGGAAGCTCTCGGCTCTATGCTCGACAGCAACCTCAACTTCGCGTTTCCGGCCGACAGGAAGATCGCGGTCAAGGCGGACGGCGTCGTGTGCCGCGCCAGCAATGTCGACATCTCGGCGAATTCCTGCGAACTCACCTTCGGCAAGCGAAAGATCAGCCGCACCGGCCGCGCCGCGCACGAGCTCTACGCGACCTTGATCGAGGCGGGCGTGTCGCCGGAGGGTGCCGCCAGCGCGACGATCGCGGGCATCTCGAAGCTCGCCTGCACGATCGATCCGAACACCGTGAAGGCCGCCGGCGGCGGCGGCGCCGCGTGCGCGTTCTCGGCGGGGGAGTAATTTTCCGTCATTGCGAGCGAAGCGAAGCAATCCCGACAGGCATGCTCTGCGGATCGGGAGTGCTTCGTCGCGCTACGCGCTCCTCGCCATGACGAGGTTTAGTCCTTCCGATTCCGCGCGTCCCAGTAGCGCTCGAGATTGCCGATCAGCGCCGGGCTGAAATGGCAGAATGCCTGCTCGCGCGCGTAGAGCGCGCAGTAGCGGCGAAAGAGGTCGAGCGGCTCCTCGGCGACCCGGAAGGCGCGGCGGTTGCCGACCGCGCTCACGGCGCCCGAGGTGGTCAGGCCGGCGACGACGCGCTCGATCGCGGCATCCATTTCGGCGGCAGGCGCGATCTCGTCGCAGATCAGGCGGCCTTCCGGGCTGTCGCAGGTGAGCTTGCGCTCATACTGGATCAATTGCCGCGCCAGACGGTCGCCGGTGAAGCGCGTCAGCCGCAGGTTGGCGGCGCCCGGAATGATGCCTTCCTTGCGCGCCGGCAGCGTCATGTAGGCGTCGGCGGCGGCGAGCACGTAGTCCATCGTGAGCAGGACCTGGCAATGTCCGCCGATCGCGAAGGCGTCGACCGCCGCAATCCACGGCTTCTCGGTGCCTTGTCCGGCCATGTCGTCGGGCGGCACGTCGGGCGCAGCGACGCCGCGCATGAATTTGTTCACGAAGCCCATGTCGCGCTGCATGAACCAGACGAACGGGATGCGGCCGCGATAGAGATGCGTGAGATTGATGCCGGCGCCGAAGATATAGCGGCCGCGATATTTCGGATGCTCGACCGGCCCGCCACGCAGCACGCCGACATCCGACGCCGCATCGAGGATGGCGACGTCGACGGCGATCTCCATGGCGGCGAGCGTGGTATTGTCCTCGGCGTTGAGGTAGCGCGGATTTTGCGCCGTCAGACAGGCGGCGCGGCCGCGCCGCTCGACGCGGGCGGGGCCGAGGTCGATTACGCCATCCGCCGCGAACCGCGCCAGCTGTTCGGCGGTCTCCGGCCGCGGCAGCAGCATGGCGTGGCAAAGATGCCGCCCGGCCCGCTCGTGGCCGAGGATATGCGACAGCAGCAGTCCCTGATCGATCTCGCAGCCGTCCTTGTCGCGCTGGAGCAGCGCGGCTTCGGCCGCGACCTGCGCCCGCGTCGGCACCAGGCCCGGGGTCGTCTCGGCGGCGACGTACACCAGCTCCTCGACGCGCACGAAACGCGCATAGTCGTGCGTGCATGCCGCATAGACCGCCTCCGCATGGACGCGCAGGAAGCGCTCGCGCGCCGCGCGCGCCTTGCGGAAGATCAGTTCGGCCGCCGCCACCTGCGCGGCAGCGCGCGTCGGCTTTGTCGGCAGATCGGCGATCAGCTCGTCGGATACGCGCCAGAACACGCCGTAGCGCCGCGTATCCTCGCTGAAGACGTCGCTCGTCTCCGGCGCCGCGGCGAGCCACGTATCGATCGCCGCGTCCGAAACGCCGCCCGCGCGCAGAACGGCACGTTCTGCGGCGCCATCACCCGGTTTCGACATGCTCACGCTTTGCTCATCCTTTCGGGCGCAGATCGCGCACGCGCTTGGCCTTGCCCTGCGAGCGCTCGATCGTGCCCGGCTCGACCACGCGTACGCGCGTCGTGACGCCGACGTAAGACTTGATCAGCTGCTCGGCCTTGCGCGCGAGCGCCGCGAGCTCGTCCGCCGGCAGCGTAGCGCCCGGCGCGCGCGTCTCGACCACCACGTCGAGCTCGTCGAGGCGATCGGGCCGGCGCAGCTCGAGCACGTAGTGCGGCGCGAGCCGGTCTTCCTGCGCGAGGACGGCCTCGATCTGCGAGGGAAATACGTTGACGCCGCGGATGATGATCATGTCGTCGCTGCGTCCCTTCACACGCTCCATGCGCCGCATGGCACGCGCCGTGCCGGGCAGGAGGCGTGTGAGGTCGCGCGTGCGATAGCGGATCACCGGCATGGCTTCCTTGGTGAGCGTGGTGATCACGAGCTCGCCGGCCTCGCCGTCCGCCACCGGCTGCCCGGACACAGGGTCAATGATCTCGGGATAGAAATGATCCTCCCAAATCGTCGGACCGTCCTTGGTCTCGATGCATTCCTGCGCGACGCCCGGTCCCATCACCTCGGAGAGGCCGTAGAGGTCGAGCGCGTCGATGCCGAGCCGCCGCTCGATCTCGGCGCGCATACCCTCGCTCCACGGCTCGGCGCCGAAGATGCCGAGCCGCAGGCTGGATTCGGCGGCGTCGATGCCCTGGCGCGCGAACTCGTCTGCGATCGCCAGCGCGTATGACGGCGTCACCATGATGATGTCGGGCCGAAAATCGGTGATGAGCTGCACCTGCCGCTCGGTGAAGCCGCCGCCGACCGGGATCACGGCGGCGCCGAGCATCTCGCCGCCGTAATGCGCGCCGAGCCCCCCGGTGAACAGGCCGTAGCCGTAGGCGACATGGATCTTGTCGCTCGAGCGCCCGCCGGCGGCACGGATCGAGCGCGCCATCAGCAGCGACCAGGTGTCGATGTCGCCCTTGGTATAGCCGACCACCGTGGGCTTGCCGGTCGTGCCGCTCGACGCATGGATGCGTACGATCTCCTCCATCGGCACCGCGAACATGCCGAATGGATAGTTCTGGCGCAGGTCGTCCTTGGTGGTGAGGGGAAATTTCGCGATGTCACCGGGCTGCCGCAAGTCGGACGGGTGCACGCCAGCCGCCTCGAACTTCTCGCGGTAGTGCGGGACATGCTCGTGGGCGAGCGTCACCGCCTTCTTCAAGCGCTCGAGCTGCAGCGCGCACAGCTCGTCAGTGCTCGCTTTCTCGATCGGTTCGACCTGGTCGAGGGGGCCCATGGTCCGAGGCGAATCCCGCGCTTCGCGCGACGTTTCGTCCTCGCGCCTGTTGTATCCTAACCGTCAAATGCTCTATCGGATAGCGCGGCGGCCGGCCGCCGAAAGTCGATGGACAGCGCGAGGATCAGCGTATGAGCACCAACCGGGTCTACCGCGTCGCCGTCATTCCGGGCGACGGCATCGGCAAGGAGGTCATGCCCGAGGGCGTGCGCGCGCTCGAGGCGGCCGCGAAGCGCTTCGGCTTCGAGCTGCGGCAGGACTGGTTCGACTTCGCGAGCTACGACTACTACGAGAAGCACCAGCGCATGATGCCGGAGGACTGGAAGGAGAAGATCGGTCAGCACGACGCGATCTTCTTCGGCGCCGTCGGCTGGCCCGCAAAGATCCCCGACCACATCTCGCTGTGGGGCTCGCTCATCCAGTTTCGCCGCGAGTTCGACCAGTACGTCAACCTGCGCCCGGTGCGGCTGATGCCCGGCGTCCCCTGCCCGCTCGCCAACCGCAAGCCGGGCGACATCGATTTCTTCGTCGTGCGCGAGAACACCGAAGGCGAATACTCGGCGATCGGCGGACGCATGTTCCCGGGCACCGAACGCGAGATCTGCGTGCAGGAGACCGTGATGAGCCGCGTCGGCGTCGATCGCGTGCTCAAGTTCGCGTTCGAGCTCGCCAGTTCGCGGCCGAGGAAGCACCTGACCTCGGCCACCAAGTCGAACGGCATCGCGATCACGATGCCGTACTGGGACGAGCGCGTGAAGGCGATGGCGGCGAATTATCCGCAAATCAAGTGGGATCAGTACCACATCGACATTCTCACGGCGCAGTTCGTGCTCAATCCGGATCGCTTCGACGTCGTGGTCGCGTCGAACCTGTTCGGCGATATCCTCTCCGACCTCGGCCCGGCCTGCACCGGCACGATCGGCATCGCGCCGTCGGGCAACATCAATCCGGAGCGCAAGTTCCCCTCGGTGTTCGAGCCGGTGCACGGCTCGGCGCCCGACATCGCGGGCCAGGGCATCGCCAATCCGGTCGGGCAGATCTGGTCGGGCGCGATGATGCTGGAGCATCTCGGCGAGACCGAAGCCGCGCGCGCGATCGTCGCCGCGATCGAGAAGGTGCTGCCGGACGAGCGGCTGCGCACCGGGGATCTCAAGGGCAAGGCTGATACGGTCGCGTGCGGCAAGGCCGTGACGGCGGCCATCGGCTGATCATCGAGCCGCGCGTTAGAAGCACGCGACGGCGCGTCGCTACGCCGCGCCAGGCCCATCCTTCGTTGCGTCGACCAGTTCCGCCCATCCACCGCCGGTTCCGGGGTCGGGTTCCGGCATTTCAGCACTCGCCAAGATGCGGTTCGGCCGGTTCCTGCCGGAACAGTTGTCGTATGCAACCGTTATTGTCGGGCATTGCGCAATTTGCTCGCGAAAGGAGACCGCGCATGAAAACGTTGCTTGCCGCCACCGCCGCCTCGGCGCTGTTGCTGGTTCCCGTCGGCGCCTACGCCCAGAAGTCGCCGCAGACGACCGAAACGCAAGAGAACTTCCGCCACGGCGTGAAGGCCGAAAAGCCCACTGTGAAGCGCAAAGAGATTCTTCGCAGCGAAACGAACAAGAACGCGACCACGGGCGAAGCGCCGATGAAGAAGGGAATGAAGGAGCGCTGACGCCCGCTGTCGACGCACCGATGTCAATCGGCCCTCTCTTCCCGCGGGAAGAGGGGGCCGGTTCTCGCCGGAGGTGACGGGCCTGATTTGATCAACCCGTTCGCGCGCGAGGGATTTGTCCCGACCGCGCGTTTATTTTTTGACCGCAAGCCCCGGGATGGCACGCACCAGGCTGCGAAACCTGTCGCCGCGCACTTCGAAATTGGGAAACTGATCGAACGACGCGCAGGCCGGCGAGAGCAGCACGACCGGCGCCTTGAGGCCCGATGCCTCGGCGTCGCTCGCCGCCGCCGCGACCGCGCGGTCGAGCGTCTCGACGATCGCATGCTCGGCCTTGCCGGCGAGCGTCTGCGCGAACGCGGGCGCCGCCTCGCCGATCAGATAGGCCTTGCGGATGCGCGGGAAGAATTCCGCGAGCGATGTGATCCCGCCCGTCTTCGGCTTGCCGCCCGCGATCCAGAAGATTTCCTCGAAGCAGGCAAGTGCGCGCGCCGTCGCATCCGCATTGGTGGCTTTGGAATCGTTGACGAACAGCACGTCGCCCTTGCGACCTACTTCCTCCATGCGGTGCGCGAGGCCCGGAAACGACCACAGGCCTTGCTGGATCGCCCTCGGCCCAATCCCGAGTGCGAGCGCGGCGCCGGCCGCGCAGGCGGCGTTCTGCGCGTTGTGGATGCCACGCAGCGAATTGATGCCGCCGAGCAGCGCAATCGGCTTGGTGTTGCCGCCGGCGGCACGCAGGATCTGCTCGCCCTGCACATAGATGCCGTCGGCGAGCGGCCGGCGAACCGACACGCGGACCACCGATTTGCCCGCCTGCTCGATGCGATCGGCCGCCGCCTGGGACCATTTGTCGTCGACGCCGATGATGGCGCCGCGCTGGGCACGCGCGACGAGGCGCTCCTTGACGGCGGCATATTCGGCGAGCGTGCCGTGGCGGTCGAGATGATCCTCGCTGACATTGAGCAGGATGCCGATCAGCGGGTCGAGGCTCGGCGCGAGATCGATCTGATAGGAAGAGCACTCGATCACGTGCGCGCGTCCCGGCGCAGGCGGTTCGAGCGACAGGATGGCGGTGCCGATATTGCCGCCGAGCTCGGCCGCGTGGCCGGCGCTTTCGAGCAGGTGCGCGACCAGCGCCGTGGTCGTCGATTTTCCGTTGGTCCCCGTGATCGCGACGAAGGCCGATTCAGGCGCGATGCGCCGCCGCTCGCGGCAGAAGAGCTCGATGTCGCCGATCACCTCGACGCCGGCGGCGCGCGCCAGTCCGACCGTCCAGTGCGGTGCCGGATGGGTGAGCGGCACGCCGGGCGCGAGCACCAGCGCCGCGAGCTTGCTCCAGTCGACCTCGCGCAGGTCGGCGGTGGGTATCCCGGCCTGCGTCGCATGCTCGACGCGCGCCGCGCTGTCGTCCCAGCCGATCACGTCGGCGCCGCCCGCGAACAGCGCGCTCGCGCTCGCGAGCCCGGAAGCGCCGAGCCCGAACACCGCGACCTTGCGGCCCGCGAAGGTGGTGACCGGGATCATGGCGATGCTTCTTTTTTCCTCTTCCCCGCTTGCTGGGGAGGGTCAGGGCGGGGGCGAGTCGTCGGCACATGAGCGCGTCGCTTCCCCCTCTCCCACTCTCCCCCGCAAGCGGGGGAGAGGGCGCGCGTTGCGTGGGGCAAAGTGAGGATATCCATCGCGCCTCACCTCAGCTTCAGCGTCGACAGGCCGGCGAGCGCGAGCACGATCGAGATGATCCAGAAGCGGATCACGATCTGCGGCTCGGTCCAGCCGAGCTGCTCGAAATGATGGTGCAGTGGGGCCATCTTGAACACGCGCCGGCCAGTCAGCTTGAATGAAAGCACCTGCACGATGACGGACACGGCTTCCAGCACGAACAGCCCGCCGATCACGGCGAGCGCGATCTCCTGCTTGGTCACGACCGCGACCGCGCCGATCAGGCCGCCGAGCGCGAGCGAGCCGGTGTCGCCCATGAAGATCGAGGCGGGCGGCGCGTTGAACCACAGGAAGCCGAGGCCGGCGCCGATCACGGCGCCGCACAGGACCGCGAGCTCGCCGGTGCCGGCGACGAAGTGGACCTGCAGATACTCGGCATAGACGAAGTTGCCCACCAGGTAGGCGATGAAGCCGAAGCTCCCGGCCGCGATCATCACCGGGCCGATCGCGAGGCCGTCGAGGCCGTCGGTCAGGTTCACGGCGTTGCCGGCGCCGACGATGATGAAGGCGCCAAAAATCACGAAGAACCAGCCGAGCTGGAGG
>DASXCK010000421.1:0-8290 GCA_036491235.1 Xanthobacteraceae bacterium
GATCAGGATCACGTCCGCGAACGCGATCTGGTTCTTCGCCTCGGGCGCGTCGCGCAGCCGGTCCTTGAGCCACTTGGCGTCCGCGACCGTCACCACCGCGTCGAGCTTGGCGTTCTTGCCCACGTTCTCGTCGACGAAGAAAGTCTGTGCCACCGGCGCCGGATCGGCGAGCCCGGTGGTCTCGACGATGATCGCGTCGAACTTGCCCTTGCGCCGCATCAGCCCGTCGATGATGCGGATCAGGTCGCCGCGCACCGTACAGCAGATGCAGCCGTTGTTCATCTCGAACACTTCCTCGTCGGCGCCCACGACGAGGTCGTTGTCGATGCCGATCTCGCCGAACTCGTTCACGATCACGGCGAACTTCTGGCCGTGCGGCTCCGAGAGGATGCGGTTCAGCAGGGTCGTCTTGCCGGCGCCGAGATAGCCGGTGAGCACCGTGACGGGTATTTTCTCGGGCATCTTGTCGGGCATGAGGGTCTCCGTTCGGCCTCTATATAGGCGATCGCAAGGCCGCTCGAAATCCCTCGAACGACCACGGCGTCCGTGCTCTTCTCCGCCGCGCCAGCAGTCCGTTGTGGGGCCGCCTGGACGCTTGCAGCACGGCAGGCACGTGCGCAGGCAACGCTCGCTTGCACCGGTTGCCCCCTTCTGCAAACTGGTCGCATGATTTAAGGGCATTACGCCCTTCACCAGCCGCGGGACTATACGATGAAAGCTGCCGAGCTGTTCGACCTCACGGGCCGCGTCGCCCTCGTCACCGGCGCATCGAGCGGGCTCGGCGCCCGCTTTGCCGCCGTGCTGGCCGAGAATGGCGCCGCGGTCGCGCTGGTGGCGCGGCGCGCCGATCGGCTCGAGGCCTTGCGCCAGAAGATCACGGCCGCGGGCGGCAAGGCGATCGCGATCGAAGCCGACGTGCTCGATCGCGCCGCGATGACGCGGGCGTTCGAGGCGGCCGAGAAGACCTTCGGCACCGTCGCGATCTTGGTCAACAATGCCGGCATCGCCCATGCGGATCGCGCCGTCGACATGAGCGAGGAGAAATGGCGTCGCGTGCTCGCGACCAACCTCGATGCCGTGTTCTACTGGGCGCAGGAGGCCGCACGGCGCATGCTCGCGGCCGGCAGGAAAGGCGCCATCGTCAATATCGCCTCCGTGCTCGGCTTCGGCGTCGCCAAGGGCGTGGTCGCCTACACGACCGCGAAGGCGGGCGTGATCCAGCTCACCAAGGCGCTCGCGGTCGAGCTCGCCTTCAAGGGCGTGCGGGTCAACGCGATCGCGCCCGGCTGGTTCGTCACCGAGATCAACCAGGACTTTCTCACCAGCGGCGAAGGGAAGGCGCTCACGCGCGAGATCCCGGTCGGCCGCTTCGGCGCGGACGGCGACCTCGACGGCACGCTCCTGCTGCTCGCCTCCGACGCCGGCCGCTACATCGCGGGCGAGACCATTGTGGTCGACGGCGGTCAGCGTGTGGCGTTGCGCGGCTGAAATTCGTTTGGGGACCAGAACACGATGATCGACTTCACCCTGTCGCCCGAGATCGAGGACCTGCGCGTGCGCGTGCGCGCCTTCGTCGAGAAGCACGTGCTGCCGCTCGAAAGCGGCCGCGAAAATTTCTCCGACCACGAGAACATCCCGCTCGATCGCCTCGCACCGGTGCGCGCCAAGGCGCGCGCGGCGGGCTTGTGGGCGCCGCAGTCGCCGAAGGGTTTTGGCGGCATGGCGCTGCCGATCGTCGCCTGGGCCGTGATGTACGAGGAAGCGGCGCGCTCGCTGTTCGGGCCGCTCGCCTTCAACTGCATGGCGCCCGACGACGGCAACATGAACGTGCTCGCCAAGGTCGGCACGCCGGCACAGAAGGAGAAGTGGTTGCGCCCGATTGTCGACGGCAAGGTCAATTCGTCCTTCGCGATGACCGAGCCGGCGCCCGGCGGCGGCTCAGATCCGAGCATGATCAAGACGCGCGCCGAGCGGCGCGGCAACAAATGGGTGATCCACGGCCGCAAGTGGTTCATCACCGGCGCCGGCGCGGCCGCGCATTTCATCCTCATCGCGCGCACCTCGGATGACCCGCGCACCGGGCTCACCGCGTTTCTCTTCCACCGTGACCAGCCCGGCTGGCGCATCGTGCGCCGCATCGAGATCATGGGGCCGGAGGAGCACGGCGGCCATTGCGAGCTCGAGTTCGACGGCCTCGAGGTCGCGGACGAGGATGTTCTGATGAAGGTCGGCGACGGCCTGCGCGTGACGCAGATCCGGCTCGGCCCGGCGCGGCTCACCCATTGCATGCGCTGGCTCGGCTGGTCGAAGCGCTGCCTCGAGATCGCGCAGGACTATGTCGACCGCCGTGAGGGCTTTGGCGTCAAGCTCGCCGACCGCGAAAGCGTGCAGATCAAGCTCGGCCAGGCTGCCCAGCGGATCCAGGTCGGGCGCCTGCTCACGATGCATGCGGCGTGGAAGCTCGACCAGGGCGACCGCGCCCGCAAGGAGATCTCCATGGCCAAGGTGCACGTCGCCGACACGCTGCACGACGCCGCCGACCTCGCGATCCAGCTCAACGGCGCGCGCGGCTATTCCAAGGACACGGTCGCCGAATGGATATACCGCGCGGCCCGCGCCGCCCGCCTCGTCGATGGCGCCTCCGAGGTGCACAACATGGTGCTCGCCCGCTTCATGCGCGAGGAAGGCCGCGATTTCTGGAGCTGGAGCGCCGGGAATAGAGTGTAATTCCTCGTCATGCGCGGGCTTGGCCGGCGCATCCACGTCTTTGATTTTGCGGCAAGGCGTGGATGGCCGGGACAAGCCCGGCCATGACGATCGTTAGCCTTTCTCCTTAACCCTTTCTCAACCATCCGCTTGCAACCGCCGGCTGTCGTGGCACGCTCCGGTCATGGAGCGCAAACCCGAGCAAGAGCGGCGCAAGCAGCCGCGCATGCCGACCTACCTGGGCGGCCAGATCACGACCGATCACAAGCTGATCGCGATCGACTGCGTGGTGCGCAATATGTCGGGCACCGGCGCGAAGCTGCTCGTGCCCAACACGACCCTCGTGCCCGACGAGTTCGTCCTGCAGATCACCACCCGCGAGGCCGCCTATCGCGTGCGTCCGCGCTGGCGGAACTTGCGCGAGCTGGGTGTCGAGGTCGTGCCGCTCGCCGCCGACAACGCGCCGGTTCCGCTCGCGTCCGCGCGGCGGATCAAGCAGCTCGAGGCCGAGAACGCCGGCCTCAAGCGCCGGCTGAGCGCGTGGGAATAGCGGCGCGACGCGCCGCATCCAAAAAATCTTCTGCTGCGGTGCGCCAAATTTCTTGGCGACCCGGCGCTGCGCAATTTCCTGCCCATCCGTGCGCCTGCGACGCAATCGCCTGGGGCCCGGTGCCTTTTCGCCCGATTGCGCCCTCTCTATATCTATGGCCTGATCGCATCAGAGCATGATCCGATCATGCCCAATGAGCCGCGATCTTTTCGGCAGGACACGCCCCATGGCGCTGCAACCCGTGACCCTCGACGACAAATACGATCTGACGCAAAGCCGCGTGTTCGTCACCGGCTATCAGGCGCTCGTGCGCTTGTGCCTGATGCAGAAGGAACGCGACCGTCGCGCCGGGCTCAACACGGCGGCCTATGTCACCGGCTATCGCGGTTCGCCGCTCGGCGGGCTCGACTACCAGTTCCAGCGCGCCGCCGCGCTGTGTAAGCGCAACGACATCCTGTTTCAGCCGGCCATCAACGAGGATCTCGCCGCGACCGCGCTATGGGGCGCGCAGCAGGCGGAGTTGCGCCGCGAAGGCAAGTTCGATGGCGTCTTTGGCATGTGGTACGGCAAGGGCCCTGGCGTCGATCGCTCGGGCGACGCGTTGCGCCACGCCAATTTCGCCGGCACGTCGCCGCATGGCGGCGTCCTCGCCCTGATGGGCGACGACCACACGGCGGAATCCTCTACCACCGCGCACCAGTCCGAGTTCAACTTCGTCGACGTGATGATCCCGATCCTCAATCCCGCCGGCGTGCAGGAGATCGTCGACTACGGCATCTACGGCTGGGCCATGTCGCGCTTCACCGGCGCCTGGGTCGGCCTCAAGTGCATGCACGAGACGGTCGAGTCGACCGGCGTGATCGACGGCAGCCTCGATCGCGTGAACGTCGTCATCCCGACCGACTACGCGATGCCGGAGGGCGGCCTCAACATCCGCCTCAACGACACCATCCTCGGCATGGAAGCGCGGGTGCACGATTTCAAGCGCGACGCCATGCTGGCCTTCGTGCGCGCGAACAAGATCAACCGTCAGATCACCTCGGGCGGCCGCAACCCGAAGATCGGCGTCATCACGGTCGGAAAATCCTATCTCGATGTGCGTCAGGCGCTCGACGAGCTCGGCATCGACGAGGTGCGCTGCAACGACCTCGGCCTGCGCATCCACAAGATCGCCTGCCCGTGGCCGATCGGGCGCGAGGAGCTGCAGGAGTTCGCCCGCGGCCTCGAGCTGATCGTCGTGGTCGAGGAGAAGCGGTCGCTCATCGAGGTGCAGGTGCGCGAGGAGCTCTACGGCACCGCCAACCAGCCGGTCTGCATCGGCAAGAAGGACGAGAGCGGCAACTGGCTCTTCCCGGTCAAGGCCGCGCTCGATTCGAATGACGTCGCGATCTGTCTCGGCGACCGGCTGCTGAAATACGTCACCGACGAGAATTTGGCGGGCCGCGTCGTGAGGCTCAAAGAGGCGCAACGCGTCCTGCGAGACACCCAGGACATCGCGGTGCGCATTCCGTATTTCTGCTCCGGCTGCCCGCACAATTCCTCGACCCGTGTGCCGGAAGGCAGCCGCGCCTATGCGGGCATCGGCTGTCATTACATGGTTCAGTGGATGGATCGCTCGACGCTGGGCTTCACCCAGATGGGCGGCGAGGGCGCGAACTGGATCGGCGAGGCGCCGTTCTCCCAGCGCCCGCACGTCTTCCAGAATATCGGCGACGGCACCTACAACCACTCCGGCTACATGGCGATCCGCGGCGCGATCGCGTCCGGCGTCAACATCACGTACAAGATCCTCTTCAACGACGCGGTGGCCATGACGGGCGGCCAGAAGAACGACGGCGGCCTCACGGTGCCGCAGATCGCCCGCCAGGTCGCGGCGGAAGGCGCCAAGCGCGTCGTCGTCGTCACCGACGAGCCGCACAAATATCCTGCCGGCACCGATTGGCCCAAGGGCCTTACGGTGCACCATCGCGACGATCTCGACGGCGTGCAGCGCGAGCTCGCGCAAATCGCCGGCTGCACGGTCCTGATCTACGACCAGACCTGCGCGGCCGAGAAGCGCCGCCGCCGCAAGCGCGGCCAGTTCCCCGATCCGGACCGCCGCGTCATCATCAACGAGCTGGTCTGCGAAGGCTGCGGCGATTGCGGCGTGCAATCGAACTGCGTGTCGGTGCAGCCGCTCGAGACCGAGTTCGGCCGCAAGCGGACCATCGACCAGTCGAGCTGCAACAAGGATTTCTCCTGCGTCAAAGGCTTCTGCCCCTCCTTCGTCACCGTCGAGGGCGCGCAGCTCAAGCGCGGCCAGGGCGTGGCGGTGCGCGCCGATGAGACGCCGCTGCCCGAGCCCAAGCTGCCCGCGATCGGCCGGACCTACGGCATCATCGTCACCGGTATCGGCGGGACCGGCATCGTCACGATCGGCGCCATCATCGGCATGGCGGCGCATCTCGAGGGCAAGGGTGTCGGCGTCATCGACATGGCGGGCCTCGCCCAGAAGGGCGGCGCCGTGCAGAGCCACATCCGCATCGCCAACACGCCGGCCGACATTCACGCCATCCGCGTGCCCGCGCGCGGTGCCGACCTCGTGCTCGGCGGCGACATCGTCGTGGCCGGCAACAAGAAGGTGCTCGGCGCCGCCAAGCCGGGCGCGACCGCCATGGTGATCAACACGGCCGAGATGCTGCCCGGCGAGTTCACCCGCAACACCGAGTTCTCGCTGCCGACCGAGCGCCTGCGCCGCGCCATCATGGACGCCTCGGGCCGCGACCGCAGCCATTTCGTCAATGCGACGCGGCTTGCGACCGCGCTGCTCGGCCAGTCGCTTGGCGCCAACATGTTTTTGCTCGGCTATGCCTACCAGCTCGGCGCGCTGCCGCTGTCGGCGCAAGCGATCGAGCGGGCGCTCGAATTGAACGGCGAAGCGGTGCCGATGAACATCGCGGCCTTCCGCTGGGGCCGCCGCGCCGCGCTCGATCTCGCCGCCGTCGAGAAGCTCGCCGCGCCGGTTGAGCGCGATCCGATGGTCGCGCTCTCGCAATCGTTCGACGAGATGGTCGAACGCCGTGTCGCCTTCCTCACCGGATACCAGAATGCATCCTATGCGGCGCGCTACCGTGCGCTCGTCGACAAAGCGCGGACCGCCGAGTCGGCGCACACCCCGGATAAATGCGGGTTTGCCGAGGCCGTCGCCCGTAATTTCTTCAAGCTGATGGCCTACAAGGACGAATACGAGGTCGCCCGGCTCTATACCGATGGCGCCTTCGCGGCGCAGGTCAGGAATACCTTCGGCGGCGACAACCTGCGCCTCATGGTGCACCTGAGTCCGCCATTGCTCTCCCCCACCGACAAGGAAGGGCGGCCGCGCAAGATTGCGTTCGGACCGTGGATGTTCCGAGCCTTCAAGCTATTGGCGCGGCTCAAGGGCCTGCGCGGAACCGCGTTCGATGTCTTCGGCCATACCGCCGAACGCAAGACAGAGCGCCGGCTCATCGCTGATTACGAAGCGATGCTCACCGAGATCCTCGGCAAGCTCAGCTCCGACAATCATCATGTCGCTGTCGGGCTTGCGGCGATTCCGGAAAAGATTCGCGGCTTCGGCCACATCAAGATGCGCAATCTCACGGCCGCCAAGGCGGATGAAGCCGCGTTGCTGGAGCAATTCCGTTCCGGGTCGGCGCCTCTCCTCAAAGCAGCAGAGTGATTTCGATCCGCGCGTCCCGTGTGGAGTGCGGGCCGCGCTGATTTTCTTTTTTCGTTTCGCGCGACGACATCAGCGCTTATTTCGTATGCACTAACATGCAAGCTGCGGCGCTCAAAGCAATAGAGTAATTCCTATCGAGGCGTCCCGTGTGGAGCGCGGGCCGCGCTGATTCTCTTTTTTCGCTTCACGCGACAAGACATCGGCGTTTCATTTGGCACGCGCTAACATGCAAGCTTTGATTCGCATGCCCGAAAGGTATTTGAGTCGTTTCTTTTTTCGCGGCGAGAAAATTTTCGATTTACAACGTATTCGAGTAAGCACGGAGTGACAGAATTTTCGAAAAATTAGATTCTAAGTTGCGCGTCACTCCAGGTTGTGAGATCATCTTTTTCTCCAAGAGGCAAATTGGGAAGTAACTGGCTTGCGGCACGGCCGTTCGAGCCACCGCGCCGCGGCCACCTCGCCAACGAAAAGGCTCGAGGGGACGCCAACCCATGCGCTATCTGTCACGCAATGC
This sequence comes from Xanthobacteraceae bacterium, assembly GCA_036491235.1. Taxonomy (GTDB): domain Bacteria; phylum Pseudomonadota; class Alphaproteobacteria; order Rhizobiales; family Xanthobacteraceae; genus JAVDCA01. The sequence goes on from DASXCK010000421.1 coordinate 7,471, forward strand.
ATCACGCGAACGCGTCAGGGAAGCTCAGAAGGCGCGCGACAATCGCGCCGAAATCGTCAGGGCGCTGTCCATCGGGCAAATCTCGCGGCGCGATCTCTACAAGTGGGGTCTGCTGACATTCAGCGGGCTCGCGCTCAAGAACGGCTTGAGCCCGTTCGCTCCCAGCGCCTATGCGGACGGCGTTCCGACCGGTACGCCGCGCAGTCCGCTGTTCGGCGCGCAGAAGTTCACGCAGCCGATGCCGCGGCTTGCAGTACGCCAGCCGTTCACGCTGACGAAAGTGCCGTCGGCCGATCCGGCATCCAATGGCGATGCTGCCTGGCCGGCCGCGCTCGGTGAGCGCGCGTCACGCCGGCTCTCGTACCACACCGACTTCACCGCCAATCCGACCGATCCGCAGTTCATCAACCCGATCACCGGGCGTGGTCCGATCGAGGGCCGTCCGCCGGGCGAGGTCTTCGCCCATCAACGCTGGAACGAGTTCTTCCCCCAGATCGGAATTGTCGAATCGGTCGGCTCGATCGCGCCGAACACGCGCTTCCATCCGAATTTCCCGGCGCAACTCCCCAACAGCGTGTGGACCTACGGGGCGGGACGCTTCCAGCAGGGCCAGTTGCCGCCGCCCTTGATCAAGACGCGTTACGGACAGCCGCTCGTCCACCGCATCTACAATAACCTTCCGGTGGACCGCACCCAGAACAACGGCTTCGGCCGCAACGAGACCCAGGTCCACTTCCACAATGCGCACAACGGCGCGGAAAGCGACGGCGCCGCCAACACGCATCACTTCCCGGGCACGTTCTACGACTATCGCTGGAGC
>DASXCK010000422.1:0-2340 GCA_036491235.1 Xanthobacteraceae bacterium
GTTGCGGACCCGGAGGAAGACGCATGAGCTACGAGGGACTTGTCGCTGAGACCGTGACATTTCGCGGCCACAACGACGACCAGGGTGAGGCCTATTACGCACGGCCGTCGCGACCGGGCAAATTCCCCGGCGTGGTCATCATCCACCATTTGCCGGGGTGGGACGAATGGACCACCGAGGTGGCGCGCAAGTTTGCGCATCACGGCTACGCCTGCATCTCGCCGCACCTCTATTTCCGCGACGGCCCGGGCAGCCCCGATGACGTCGGCGCGCGCGTGCGCGCCGCCGGCGGCGTCGCCGACGAGCAGGTGATGGGAGACGTGAAGGGCGCCATCGCGTACCTGCGCGCCCAGCCGAATGCCAGCGGCAAGATCGGCGTGATCGGCTTCTGCTCGGGCGGCCGCCATACGTATCTCGCGGCATGCAAGCTGGCCGACATCGACGCTGCGGTCGACTGCTGGGGCGGCAACGTCATCGTCGACGACAAATCGCAGCTCAACGCCAAGCGCCCGGTGGCGCCGGTCGACCTCACCGAGCATATGCGCGTGCCGCTGCTCGGGCTCTTCGGCAATGACGACCAGAATCCGACCGCCGACCAGGTCAACCGTACCGAAGCCGTGCTCAAGCGCCTCGGCAAGAACTACGAATTCCACCGCTACGACAAGGCCGGCCATGCGTTCTTCAACACGGCACGCGAGGCCTATCGCCCCGAGCAGGCGGCCGACGGCTGGAGCAAGGTCTTCGCCTTTTACCGCAAGACGCTCGCCTGAGCGGCCGGGCAACAATCGGAGAGAGAACGATGTGTTCCTATATCGTCGAGAAGGCCCGCGTGTCCGGCAGCGCCAAGGGTGCGAGCGGCTGGATGCGGATCGACACCGCCAACGTCTATTTCGATCATCCCTATCACGCGCCGCTCGACCACGCGCTCGCGATCGACTTCGTCTGCGAGGCGGACGGCGCACGCGAGCGCGTGGCCGTGGAACTCTCCGCCGCCTCGGCGCGCGAGCTGGTGAGCAAGATCATGGTGGCGCTTGCGGTCGGCGAGAATGCACATGCGGCGCCGCCGCCCGATATCGCGGCCTGACATTTACCCATCGTCAACCACGCCGGCTATGGGGCCGGAACCAACCGTGGGCCGCGCCGTTCGCCGACTGAGCAAAACAAAGTCAGGCGCGACGACATGGCCCACGCCCTCATTGGCGCCGACATCGGCGCCGTTCCGCGCGTGCAAAAGATCGACGCCGCGGATATCCGGCGCGCTCTCGCCAAGGGCCTCGACGACTTTCTCGCGGTGCCGAGCCACGCGATCTTCCTTGCCATCATCTATCCGGTTGTCGGACTGATCGTGGTGCAGGCCGCGCTCGGCGGCGCCATGATGCCATTGGTCTTTCCGATCGTCGCCGGCTTCGCGCTGGTCGGGCCCTTCGCGGGAATCGGCCTCTACGAGCTATCGCGCCGGCGCGCGCTCGGCCTCGACTGCTCGGCCGGGCGGATCATGGTCGACATATTCCAATCGCCGGCACTCGGGTCCGTCGCGGGCCTCGGTATCGCCCTGATGGCCGTCTTTCTCGTGTGGCTCACGATAGCGCAGCAACTCTATCGGACGCTGTTCGGCGACCTCGCGCCGCAATCGGTCGGTGCGTTCCTGCAGGACCTCGCCACCACGCCCGCCGGTCATACGCTCATCATCGTCGGCAACGGCGTCGGCTTCCTGTTCGCCCTCCTGGTCCTGGTCATGAGCGTCGTCTCGTTTCCGCTGATGCTCGATCGCCATGTCGGGCTTGTGACAGCGGTCGCAACGTCGTGCCGTGCGGTAGCCGCCAACCCTGCCGCGATGGCCTTGTGGGGCATCATCGTCGCGGCTGGCCTCGTGCTCGGCACGGCGCCGCTGCTGTTCGGCCTCGCGGTCGTCATCCCGGTGCTCGGGCATGCCACCTGGCACCTCTATCGCGCAGTCATTCCGGCCGACTGAATGCCGCACGGACGCTGCGACCCCGGCATTCCGCTGCGACATCGCGGCTTTCAACACTATTCCCGCGTCGCCCGCCTTGCCTCGACGCGCGGGACTTTTTACCCTCCGTTTCACTCTGCACGGGGCGTCGAGCGCGCGACGTTAGGGATAGTCCCATGGGTTACGGCATGCACGGGGTCGTGGCGGCGGCGGTCGTTGCCTCGTTCGTCTGCGGCCCGGTTCGAGCCGCCGACGATTTCTCCATCGTCGGCGTCTATGTGCAGAACACGGCGTGCAAGGGCGACGGCACCGATCCGGCCGCCAAGTTGGTGCGCATCACCGAGACTGACATCCATTCGAACTTCGGCATCTGCAAGTTCGTCAAGAAG
>DASXCK010000423.1:0-5531 GCA_036491235.1 Xanthobacteraceae bacterium
CACCGGCATGCCCGGCCCGATGCAGGCGCCGCCGCCGGTTCCGGCACCGCCGATGCAAGGCCCGCCCTCCGCATTCGCGCCCCGCCGTGGCGGCGAGGCGCCCGCGCTCGGTCCCTCGCAGGGCCCGGGCGGCGCCGGAGCAGGCAGCCGTGGCAGCAACGGCAATAATGGCAACAACAACGGCGGCTGGCTTACCGATCTCCTGAGCCGCGCCTCGCGCGAGCCCGACGCACCACGCGGCGACGACCGTCCGCGCAGCGACGACCGTCCGCGCAGCGACGATCGCATGCGTGGTGACGACCGCCTGCGCGGCGACGATCGTCCGCCGATGCCGATGATGATGCGGCCGGACGACCGCGCACCGCGGCAGGACGACCGCACGGGGCGGCACGCGATCGAGTCGCTCGACTCGCTGTCGGTCGACATCGCGCGCATGATCGACCACAACGCCGCGACCGAGCTGTGGGATCGTTACAATCGCGGCGAACGCAACGTTGTCACCAAGCGGCTCTACACCATGCAGGGCCAGAAGGCCTTCGAGGAGATCAGCAAGCGCTACCGTAACGACCGCGAGTTCAAGCAGACGGTCGACCGCTACATCGGCGAGTTCGAGCGCCTGCTCGACGAAGTCTCGCGCGATGACCGCGGCCAGGTGGCGACGCGGACGTACCTGACCTCGGAGACGGGCAAGGTCTACACCATGCTGGCGCACGCGGCCGGACGGTTCGACTAAACGTCTCGCGTCGTTCGTTACGCTCAAGGGCGCGCCTGCACGGCGCGCCCTTTTTCGTGGCGCAGGAATAAGTCGCTGCCCGCGGGGTTGAGGCGGAAGGCCCTTGCGCGACGCGTGCGGATACGCGCACGCTGGAGGCTCCGAACGGCATTCGTGATTGAGCATAATGGGAGGAATTGCATGTCTCGACTGAACGTCACCGGCTTGGCGCTGATCGCGGCCGCGATCGGCGCAAGCGCGCAGGCGCAAACGCAGGCGCCCGCCGCACAACCGGCACCGGCGGAGCGTCCGCTCTACGCCACCACCAAGGTCGCCGAAAATGTCTACATCTTCCGCTACGACAACCATCAGGCGATGTTCGTCGTCACGCCGGCGGGCGTCATTGCCACTGACCCGATCAGCGAGCGCCGGCCGGCCGCCAAGGCCTACATCGAGGAAATCCGCAAGATCACCAAGGCTCCGATCAAGTATGTGATCTACAGCCACAGCCATTTCGATCACATCGCGGGCGGCAAGCCCTTCAAGGATCTGGGCGCCGTCTTCATCGCCCAGCGCAACGCCAAGCGACGCATCGCCGAGCTCAAACCCCCCGATGTCGTGATGCCCGACGAGGTCGTCGACACGAAGCGCGTCATCCGTCTCGGCGGCACCACACTCGAGCTCGACTACATCGGCCGCAACCATTCCGACAACATGCTGGTGATGCGACTGCCCAAGGAGAAGATCATCTTTACGGTCGACTGGGTTCCGCTCGACGGCCTGCAGTACCGCGGCATGGCCGACACCTACGTGCCTGACGTCGAGCAAGGCCTGAAGAAGGTCATCGCGATGGACTGGGACAAGCTCATCCCCGGCCACCCCGGCCCCGGTAACCGGCAGGTCGGCAACAAGGACGATGCGAAGAACGACCTCGCCTATCTGCAGGACCTGTCGGCGGCGGTGAAGAAGGAGGTCGACGCGAACAAGAGTCTCCCCGAAGCCATCAAGGACATCAAGCTACCGAAATACGAGAAGTGGGGCGGCTACGGCCCGTTCCTGCCGATGAATATCGAGCGCTACTACGATTACTGGAATCGGGGGATCTAGAGCATTGCGCTCCGGCGCATGTTCCGCGGCCGACGACGACGTGAGCGCGTTCGCGCGCTCACGTCGACCGGCTCCGGGACGCGCCGATGACGGGCGCCGGCGATCATTCGTTGGCCCCCGGCGTTGATCCGGAAATCTGACGATCGAGGAACGTCATGCCGTTCAAATGCAACGAGCCGGCGGTGCCGACCGTTCAGATGGAGGATGACGCAGTGCGGATCACGCGCTGGGACTTTGCACCAGGGGCCGCCACGGGATGGCACGCGCACGGCTGGCCGTATTTTGTGGTGATGCTCACCAATGGGACGATGAAGATCGAACGGGACGGAGAGGTTTCCGAGGTGAAGCTCAAGGCCGGTGATTCTTATCGACGCCCCGCGGGTATCGAGCACGACGTCTTGAACGGCTCGGACCATCATTTGGCGTTCGTCGAGATCGAGATCAAACGGCCGAATGAGCTGGTCACGTCGGGGACGAGGGGCGACATCCAGCGACCTGATTGATCAATACTCGTCGCAAGGCCCCCTCTCCGGCCGCCGGGCGCGTGTCCGGATACGCGGGCCGCTCCTCCGGTGCGTCGCCATATGGCGGCACCAACTCGGCGAGCAGCGGCGCGAGGAAACGCTCGTATTTGCGCCAGCGCGCGACCGCATGGCCGTAGATCGGCCGGCGCACCTGGGCAGCGCTCGCGGTTCTGACCGCGCGCCCGTTGCGATGAAAGTCCAGGCAGCGTGCGTCCCAGGGAAGCCCGCAATGGGCGAGGATGCGGCGGGCGCTGCCTTCGAGATCGGCGACCACATCCTCGTAGTGCACGTCGAGAATTCGTCCCGGCGGCAGCACACGGTGCCATTGCGCCATCAGCGCCCGGTAGTGCCGATAGTAGCGGCCGAGCTCGCCGAGATCATAGGCATAGGCCTGCCCTTCCACGAAAAGCTTGGCGAAGCAGGAGACGCAGGTGTCGACCGGGTCGCGCACCGCATGGATGATGGTGGCGTGCGGCAGCGCCAAATGGATGAGCCCCACATAGATGAAGTTCGGCGGCATCTTGTCGGTGACGCGTCGAGCGCCGGGCGCCCGCCGCGCAAGCTCCTGCTCGTAGGCCGCGCCGAGCCAGCTGAAATCTTGCGCGCCCATGCCGGCCACCATGTCCGGATAGGCGGCGACACGCGATGACGGCATCGCGGCCGGCGGGGCGCGATCGCGCACGGCGCCGACCACCTGATCGAGCAGCTTGATCTCACCGGCGCCGCACACGTCGGGATGGCTCGCCAGGATCTGCTCGATGAGCGTCGTGCCCGAGCGCGGCATGCCGAGGATGAAGACCGGACGCCGCGTCGGCTCGCCGGCCCCCTGGCGCGCCGCGATCAGCTCGGGCGTGAATAGCGCGCGTGTGCGCTCCAGGCGGGTGAGCGTCGTCGCCTCATCATAGATGATGGCCTGCCGCTTGAGGGCATTGCCCGCGCGCAATTGCGTGAACGCGGCGTCGGGCCGGCCCATGTCGTCGTAGGCCTTGGCCAGAGCGAAGTGCAGGTGAATGCGCTCATCGGCCGGAAGCGTTGCTTCCTGTGCCAACGCCTCGAGCATTGCGGCGTGCGGATCGCCGGTCGCGAATGTCCTCACGTCGGCGAGGTTCGCGTAGTAAGCGGCACGCCGCGGCGCGAGCCGGATCGCCTGCTCGGCGGCGCGGCCGGCCTCTTCCAGCCGGCCAACCTCTTTCAACGCGAGGGCGAGATTGTTGTGGGCCGCCGCAAAGTCCGGCTTGAGCGCAACCGCGCGCGCAAACGCCGCCGCAGCCTCCGACGGCCGGCCGCCATCCAAAAGCAGACCACCGAGGTTCGCATGCGCCGGCGCGCTGTTCGGATCGAGCGCGAGCGCGCGTCGCAGCATATCCTCGGCGGCGTCGAGGCGGCCCAGGCGCCTGAGCGTATGGCCGAGCTGGCTGTGCGCCTCGACAAAGCGCGCATCGAGACCGACGGCGCGGCGCAGTTTGTCTTCGGCTTCGCCGAGTTCACCGAGGCTCGCGAGCGCGGTGCCCCAGTTGCACCAGGCCTGCGCGTTGCCCGGATTGAGATCGAGCGCCCGCCGATAGGACTGCGTGGCATCGCTCAGCCTGCCGAGCGCCGCGAGCGCGGCGCCGAGATTGTTGTGAACCTCGGGCAGGCCCGGCTCGCGCTGGAGAATCTGTTGATAGAGCTCGACCGCGCGGCCGAGGCATCCAGCCTGATGGGATGCCACCGCCTCCGCGAACCACGCCGGTATCTCGTTGTGGCGGGCGTCGCGCGCTGCGTTTTTCGGAAATCGGCCGGGCGGCGCAAACGGGCTGTTCGGCACGAAGAACCGTCCGCACAATGCTTACCCGCCTTGCAGGTAAGCCAATCACGCCCTTACGCCGCTCTCTAGGCGCGCAGCGTAAACAAAGCGTAAATCCGGCGGGTCGCGGGCCGCATTCCACAAACTTTAACGGACTTTAATTTGACAGTCGGCCGCGGTGGTCGCTTAGCTTGACGTCGTGGGGCGCGCGGCACTGTTGGGGGAACGGCCGCGATGCGCCCTCTGCGGCCCATCGAGATCACGGCGAAGCAGCTTCTCTGGATTGCCACCGAGCCTTTGTCGGATCTGTTCGATCCAGGCGCGGCGCACTTCTACGAGAAGCTCGTCGCCGGCGGCTACGAGCCCGATCTCCTGCTCAACGTCCTCCCGGCGCACAAGCTGCTCTACGTCGTCGTTCCCAAGGCGGCCTCGACGCGGATTCGGCGCACGCTTGCGCAGGCGGTCGGCCGCTACGTCATCTCGCTCAAGCCGAGCCGCTGGTTCACTTTCAGCGGTCCGCCGGGACCACGCAGCATGACGAAGAGCTCGTTCTACCGGCTCGCGACCGACGCCGACACGCTGCGGTTCTCGTTCGTCCGCAATCCTTACGCCCGCGCGGTGTCGTGCTGGGCCGACAAGTACCGCGGCAAGCCGCTGGTGCCGGGCGATCCTTTCACGGACGTCTATCTGGCGCGACGGCACGAGATCGACGCCGCCCTTCCGGCCGGCGCGGACCGGACCTTGTCGTTTGCCGACTTCACCACGTTCGTCGCCGCGGTCGCCCGCCGGCGCTGCGACATCCACTTTCAGGTGCAGGACGATATCCTCTCCATGCCGGGCATCCGGCTTGATTTCATCGGCAAGGTGGAGACGTTCGCGCAGGATTTCGTCCGCGTGCTCGATCACCTGCACGCGAGCGACCCACTTCGCCGCATGGCCAATAGCGCGATCAACGAATCCCGGCATGACCGCTGGACGAGCTACTACACGCCCGCGCTCGCGGACCTGCTCTATCACGCCTACGAATGCGACTTCGATCGCTTCGCCTATCCGCGCGCCATCCCGGGCGCCGGGTGAGCCGGCGCGTGCGCAAGCCTACTTCTTCTTCTGCGGCTGATCGTCGTTCGCGCTGGAGCCTCCGAAGAGCAGCCGGCTCGGGTTGCGGTCGATGTTGCGCACCATCTTGTCGACCTCGGCAAGCGTACGGCGGCCATCGACCGCAAGCTGCTCCCATTGGCGCAGGCCGCCGTTGGAGAAGCGCGCGAGCCCGGTCGAGACCTCGGCGATGTGTGCGTCGAGATGCTCCGCCGTCGCCTTGATGGCGCGCGCCGCCTGCGCGATGTCGCCGGGCTGCGTCTCGGTGCCGAGCAGGCCCTCGGCGCCCGCCAGGATGTGGTCGATG
>DASXCK010000424.1:0-8560 GCA_036491235.1 Xanthobacteraceae bacterium
GCCGGCCATCCACGTCTTCCTTGCCGAGCCATCGCAAGAAAGACGTGGATGCCCGCATCCGCGGCGATGACGGGAAACGAACCTCGTCATGGCCGGCTCGTCCCGGCCATCCACGTCTTCCTTGCCGAGCCGCCGAAAGAAAGACGTGGATGCCCGCATTCGCGGGCATGACGGGAAACGAACCTCGTCATGGCCGGGCTCGTCCCGGCCATCCACGTCTTCCTTGCCGAGCCGCCGCAAGAAAGACGTGGATGCCCGCATTCGCGGGCATGACGGGAAAAAGGACTCGTTACGGCGTCAACGTCGCGTACAAATCCTTCCACTCCGGATTCATCGCGTGAATGAGACGAATTTTCCACGCGCGGGGCCAATGCTTGATCGCCTTCTCGCGCTGGATCGCATCACGGATATCGTCGAACTGCTCGTAATAGACGAGGCACTTGAGCCCGTATTGCTTCGTGAAGCCGTCAACCAAGCCCTCGCGATGCTGATAGCCCCGCGCAAGCAAATTGCTCGTCACGCCGACGTAGAGCGTCCCATCACATCGGTTGGTCATGAAGTAAACGAAGCCGCCCCGCTCCATGACCTGAAGCATAAAGACGTGGATGGCCGGGACAAGCCCGGCCATGACGATCAATCCACGCTCACCCCTTTTCGTCAGGCCCGGCGAAGGCCGGGCATCCACGTCTTCCTCCCCTCCGTAAGGCCGAAGACGTGGATGGCCGGGACCCGCCTTCGCTTGCTTCGCAAGCTACGGACGCGCCAAGCAAGCCCGGCCATGACGGTCAATCCACGCTCATCCCTTTTCGTCATGCCCGGCGAAGGCCGGGCATCCACGTCTTCCTCCTCTCCGTAAGGCCGAAGACGTGGATGGCCGGGACCCGCCTTCGCTTGCGTCGCAAGCTACGGACGCGCCAAGCAAGCCCGGCCATGACGGAGGCTTACGATGTCGCTGCTTAAGTCACCGCAACCTTCCGGTCTTCCGTCGTCACCGTCCCGTTGTCGTCGAACCAGGTGAAGCGGAAGGTGCCGCTCTCTTGCATCCGCACCAAGAACTTGAAGTACGGGTTGGGCGAGACCGCCGGCTCGAGGTCGACGCTGAACACCGGCTTGCCGTTGAACGTGCAGGTGAACTTGTTGATGATCTCGCGCGGGATCGGCTTGCCGCTCGCATCCTTGCGGAAACCCGTCTCCATGATGTGCGAGAAGAGCGTGCGGATCTCGATGACCTCGCCCTTCCTGGCGCTCTCGGGGATCTTGATGCGGGCCTTCTCGGCCATCACGTCGTCTCTCTATTTTGGCGCGTGTTCCCATCGGCGAACCGGCTTCGACGTCGCCGGAACCCGCGCTAACCCCCGCAGCCGCCGACCGTCACCTTGACGGCCTTCTTCGCGGTGATGAACTGTCCTTTGCTGGTCTTCGCCACCACGGTCACGTCCTGTGTCGCGGCAAGCCGGATGCGCGTCGCGACGTCGGCGCGCGCGCACATCGGCGTCAACTGGAACGTCACGATCTTCGGCCGCGGATTGGCCTCGGCGATCACCAGGATGTCGCTGACGTAGTCCTCGGCCGTCATCGGGCTCTCGACCGTGACCGAGAGCGGAACCGTATTGCCGTTCTCGGCGATTTCCGGCAGGTCGATCGCGATCTTGCCGGGCGCCGTCGGCTTGCCGCCGGTGAACTCGGCGATGGCGGCGGCCGCCTCCTGCGGCGTCGCCTGCGCGGCCCCACGCGCGAGCGCGAGCACTGCGCCAGCCGCACCGAGCGCCAAAACCTCGCGCCGGGATCTGCCCGTCATCACGCGTCACCTTGTATTACGAACCAACAGGAAACGATTTTATCGTTTTCCGCAAATGGCCGCTAACCTCTCACCACGATGGAGCGCCGTCACAGAGAAACTGTTCTCATGACCGCGTTGCGCCGCACCGCAAAGGCACTCAAGACGTAATGCCGGAGCGGGTCAAGACTCGTGACGCCAGCCATGCGGTCGCGGCCCGCGCGTCATCGACGCGTTGCGTTTGGCCGCTAGCCTCCATGCGGCGCATGACGGTCGACCTGATCGACAACCGCCTCTCATTTGCTATGGTGAAAGGGCGACACGGTTTTTCCGACGCCGAGATGGGGATATTTTGATGCGTTCGAACCTCGCCATTTCCACAGTGCCGACACGGCGACCCGAGCCCGAGCAACTGATCGACAAGGCGCGACGCGCCGCCGATTTCCTCAAGGCGCTCGCGCACGAGAACCGACTGATGATCCTCTGCATCCTGTCGCAGGGCGAGAAATCGGTCTCCGAGCTCGAGCAGATGCTCTCGCTGCGTCAACCGACCGTCTCGCAGCAGCTCGCCCGCCTGCGCGCCGAGGGCCTCGTCACTACGCGCCGCGACGGCAAGACGATCCACTACAGCCTCGCCAGCGAAGAGGCCCGTGTCGTCGTCGGCGCCGTCTACGACATGTTCTGCGGGAAATAGGCACGGATTCATCGTCATGGCCGGGCTTGCTTGGCGCGTCCGTAGCTTGCGAAGCAAGCGAAGGCGGGTCCCGGCCATCCACGTCTTGCTTCTCGACCCGCCGCAAGAAAGACGTGGATGCCCGCCTTCGCGGGCATGACGGGGAGCTTATTTCCCAATCCCCCAATTGCCCTCGACGCCCTTCAGCGTCACCCGGTTGAGCCGCTTCGGCTGCGCGATCTTCTGCCCGCGCAGATAATTCGCGACCACGTCCCACACCGGCTTGCCCTGTTGCGGGTTGATCGAGGCCCAGCCGGCCACCTTGTAGCTCTTGGCCGCATCAAGCGGACGGCCATCGTCGAGGGTGAGATCGGTGATGCGCGCGCCGATCGCGTTGGCGGGCGCGCAGGCGTAATCGAGCCCGCCGACGCGCACCATGTCGCCGCCCTGCTGGTAATACGGATCGGGATTGAAGAGGTTGTCGCAAACATCCTCCATCGCGGCCTTGATCTGCGCGCCGGTCATTTCCTGCACGTAGACCTCCGGATACGTGATCGCGGTCTCGGCCAAGACGTCGCCCATGGCGATCGGCGCGCCCGGCAGCAGCGTGTTGCCCCAGCGGAAGCCGGGCGAGAGCGCGATCTCGGCATCGAGCGCGTGGCGCAGCGCATCGCAGATGAGCTGGTCCATGGGGCCGTTGAAATTGCCGCGGCGGTAGAGCAGATCGCCCGCCGTCGCGAGCGCTTTGCCGAACGCATCCGCGTGCGGTGCGCTCACGCGCCCGATCAGCGCCTGCATGGCCGGATCGGGCTCGAGCAAATTGGAGAAGATCGGCACGAGCTGATAGCTCGCTTCCTTGACCCGGCCCTTGGCGAGCGCGAGGTCGAGCACGCCGAGGAATTTCCCGGCCGAGCCCGCGTTCGTCACCAGCGTCGTGCAGCACGCATTCTTGACCACCACGGGCCGTGGCACGGCGTCATGCGTATGCCCGCCGAGGATCACGTCGATGCCGGTCACCCGCGTGGCGAGCTTGAGGTCGGCATCCATGCCGTTGTGCGAGAGCAGCACCACGGCGTCGACCTTGTCGCGATCGCGCAGGTCGGTCACGACCTTCTGCAGCTCCGCCTCATGGAGGCCAAACGTCCAGTTCGGCACGAAGCGTTTTGGATGCGCGACCGGCACATACGGGAACGCCTGGCCGATGACGCCGATGCGGAAGCCGCCGACCTCGCGGACGATCGCGGGCTTGAACACGCGCCCGCTCGCCGGATCGAACGCGGGCTTCCCGTCGAACGCCGCCTCCTGCGTGAGGAACACGTTCTGCGCCAGGAATTCGCCCTTGAGGCTCTTCAGGTTGGCGTAGAGCTGCGCCTCGCCATAGGTGAACTCCCAATGACCCGTCATGGCTTCGATGCCGAGCAAGTTCGCGGCCTCGACCATATCGGCGCCCTGCATGAGGTTGGCGAGCCCGCTGCCCTGCATGAGGTCGCCGCCGTCGAGCAGCAGCGACCTGCCGGGTCCAGCCTCCGCCCGCAGGCGATCGACCAGCGTCTTGAGATGGGCAAAGCCGCCGAGCCGGCCGTAACGGTGCGCGGCCTCGGCGAAATCGAGATAGGTCAGGGCGTGCGCGACCCGGCCGTTCGGCGCGATGCCGAAATGATCGAGAAACGCGCGCCCGACCAGGTGCGGCGGCTGCCCCGCCATCGGGCCGACGCCGATGTTGACGCTCGGCTCGCGGTAACGCACGGGCGCGAGCTGCGCGTGCGTGTCGGTCGTGTGCAAAATGCGGACGTCGCCGAAGCGGCCGATGTCGTAGACGTCGTCGCCGGCCGCGCGCGCGAGCCGCAGCGGGACGATGCCCGCGAGCGCGGCGCCGGTGAGGCCGTTCAGGACGTCGCGCCGCCGCATTACCCAACGCCCTTGCTCAGCGGATCGCCCGATCCTGCCACGCGCCTTGCTCGTCCTTCGCCTGGGCGATCGACGCCTGCGCCAGCGCCTCGGCCTTCTTCGCCAGCGCAATCGCCTCGTCGAGCTTGCCGGCATCGGCGGCGGCTCGCGCTGCCTTCAGCGTCTCGACCGTGGTGGTCCATTGTGTCTTGAGCGCTGCCGACAGCCCGCTCGCGGCCTGCGCCGTGGCATAGGCGGCCTTGAAGTCATCCGCGGGTGCGGCCAGCGCAACAGTACTGACGATCGACATCGCCAGTAGCCCGGATGCGGCGCGCAGCGCCGACATCCGGGGACCGAAGATCCCGGATATCGCGGCGCTCATCCGAGCTACAATCATGAGCATAACCACTTCTCCATCCCTCACGGCCGCGCACCCGGTCCCGAGACCGGCAGCCCGTTGCCCATGTAGGTCAAGAAATACTCGACGTCGCGATAGAGCTCGTCGTCCGCCGGCAGCGGCGTCGCGCGCACCTGGCTGTTGCAGCTCGTGAAGCGCCGGCTGACCGTGCCCATGCCGCTCCATTCCGAGCGATAGATCGGCATCGCCGCCATGATCCCGAGCGCCGGCGCCAGCACCTCGGTGCGGATGTAGTTGCCGGCGGACTGCACATGGCAGCTCGCGCAGGAAAAGTTGAGCTGCCCGCGCCGGGTGTAAAAGTATTCCTCGCCCTTCCGATAGGCCGCGAGTGCGCGCGGATCGTCCGGGATCTTGATGTCGAAACGCTTGCCGCGCGACGTGAACGCCATGTAGGCGGTAAGCGACGCCATGTCGTCCTTGGTCGCGTCGAGCGGCCTTTCGCCATTCAGCGCGCGGCACTGGTTGAGCGCGACTTCGAGCGTGACCACCTGGCCCGACTTGGTGTCAAAGTAAGGATAGTTTTGCCGGATGCCGATGCCCTTGTCCGGAAAGCAGGTCGCATAGGTCTTTCCGTTCGCGAAGGGCTTGGCAAACATCTCCTTGCCCTTGTCGACCGCGAACTCATAGGGCGGGAAATCCTCGATCTCCTTCCATTGCTTGCGCAAACCCTCGTCCATCGAATACGGCCCGTTGACGAAATCGTCGAGCGGCACCTTTGGAAAGCGGCTGGTGAAATAATCACGGAATGCCTTGAAGTCGGCCTTCGGATCGACCGCGTCGGCCGCGAGCGTGGGCCGGGCCGCGCTGAGCACGATGCGAAGCTCGGTCTTCGGGCGGGTGTCGTCGGCCGCGAGCGCGGGTGCTCCGGCGAGCACGATCACGCCCAGAAGCAAAATGCCGGGCAGAACGTCGAGACGGTTCTTGCGCCGCATCGGTCGGCCCCTTATCGCGTGTAGAGGAAATCGATGATCGCGTTGATTTCCGGGTCGGTCAGAATGAGGTTGCGTCGAAACGGCGGCATCACGGTCTGCGGATTGCGCTTCGTTTCATCCGAGATGATCGCCACGAGGTCGGCCCGGTTGGGAAAGCGTGTCTTCATGCCGTTGAGCGGCGGACCGAGGTTGCCGGGCGAGTCCCCGCCCTTGATGTCGTGACAGGTGAGGCAATTCCCCTTGCTGCGGTCGAAGGCAAGCTGCTCGCCGGCCGACGGCGAGGCGAAGGCGGCCGTGGCAACGACGATGGTCGCGAGAAGAAAAGCGGACGCCGATGTGATGGGCCGCATTGTTGGTCTCCGTTACCAGCCCCAACCCGTCATTGCCCGCGAAAGCGGGCGATCCAGTACACCGCAGCGAATGCGAGCGGCACTGTCGCCGTTCCACGCGACCGATCGTGAGTACTGGATTGCCCGCTTTCGCGGGGCAATGACGCAGTCGTGCGGCTATTCATGCCCCGGACGCTGGCCGCGTCAACCCATCCGGCTCACCGGATCAGCCGGTGCGACATCGAGAATGCGCAGCTGCACCCGCGGCTCACCCTGCCAGCGGTCGACCGACAAGCTGCCCGCGACATGCATCGACGCACCGCGGTTCTTGAGCAGCGCATCGCCGAGCTTTTGCCCGACCGCGCGAAACGCGATCGCGTTGACAAAAGCGCCATCGCCGGCGCGCAGCCGCACCCGGATGTGCGCCTGCCCGACCGGGTCCGCATAGGCGACGACGTGGCCCGGCAGCGCGATGATCGGTTCCGGATTGCCGGCACCGAACGGGCTCGCGCGGTCGATCAGCGCATGCAGGTCCAGGTTGGCGCCGGCCGCGCTGACGGCGCCGTCGATCAGGAGCGAATCCTCGCGCCGCGCGGCCTCGACCGCGGGCGCGAGCGTTTCTTCGAGGTAGGCGCGGAACGCACCGAGCGCGCCGCGCTTGAGCGTGACGCCCGCCGCCATGGCGTGGCCGCCGCCCTTGATCAGCAGCCCCTCCGCGACCGCGTGGCGCACCGCGCGGCCGAGGTCGACGCCGGTGATCGAGCGGCCCGAGCCGGTGCCGCTGTCGCCCGGCTCGAGCGCGATGGCGAATGCCGGCCGGCCGTAGCGCTCCTTGAGCCGCGCCGCGACGAGCCCGACCACGCCCGGATGCCACCCGGCCGCGGCCGTGACCACGACGGCGCCCTTCTCCTCGACCCCGAGCGCCGCCATCGCCTCGGCTTCGGCCTCGGCGAGCGTCGCCTGCTCGATCGTCTGGCGCTCGCGGTTGAGCCGGTCGAGTTCGGCCGCAATCCGTGCCGCCTCGACGGGATCATCGAGCATCAGGAGCTGCGCGCCGAGATCGGCGCGCCCGATGCGGCCGCCCGCATTGATGCGCGGGCCGAGCATGAATCCGAGATGCCACGGCTCGGGCGGGCCGGAAAGCCGCGCCACGTCCATCAGCGCGGTGAGGCCCGCATGCTCGCGCCGCCGCATGGCGATCAGCCCCTTGGCGACGAAGGCGCGGTTGAGCCCTTTCAACGGCACCACGTCCGCGACCGTCCCGAGCGCCGCCAAGTGCGTGAGATCGAGCAGGTCCGGCTCCGGCCGCGTCACGTTCCAGTAGCCGCGCAGGCGCAGCTCGCGGTTGAGCGCGACCAACACCAAGAACACGACGCCCACCGCCGCGAGGTTGCCGAGGCCCGAGATGTCGTCGAGTCGGTTCGGATTGACTACCGCGACCGCGGGCGGCAGCTGCTCGTCGGCCTGATGATGGTCGATCACGATGGTGTCGAGGCCGAGCCGCGCCGCCTCGGTGAGCGGCTCGTGGCTGGTCGTGCCGCAGTCGACTGTGACGAGCAGCTTCGTGCCGCGCTCGGCGAGTGTGCGGATCGCCGGGATGTTCGGCCCATAGCCTTCAAAAATGCGATCCGGAATGTAGATGAACGGGTTCTGGCCGGCGAGGCGCAGGTACGAGGCGAGCAGGGCGCTCGACGTCGCGCCGTCGACGTCGTAGTCGCCGAAGATCGCGATCGCCTCGCGGCGCATGACTGCATCGGCGAGGCGCTCGACCGCCGCGTCCATGGTGGCGAGCGTGCTCGGATCGGGCATCAGCTTGCGAATGGTCGGATCGAGATAGGCCTCGACCCCGTCCGGCTCGATCCCGCGGCCCGCGACGACACGGGCCAGCAGCTCAGGCAGGCCGTGGCGCTGGACGATCGACAGCGCGCGCAAGGTCCCGCGCTCGTCGAGCCGATCGCGCCACACGCGCCCGGTCGCCGAGCGCTCGACGCCGAGAAAAATGCGGCGGTTGGGTTGCGCGTCCATGAGCCAACAAAGTGTAAGCCGTCATGGCCGGGCTTGTCCCGGCCATCCACGTCTTGCTTCCGTGAAAGGCCAAGAAAGCCGTGGATGCCCGGGACAAGCCCGGGCACGACGATGATAACCGAGTCGGTACGTGACGCTGAGTACGCCTACTCCAAGCGGAACTTGTCCATATAGCGGTGCTCGGCGCGGATCCAGCGCACCGTGCCGGTGGCCGAGCGCATCACCACGGTCTCGGTCTCGATGCTGTCCTTCTTGAAGCGCACGCCCTGCAGCATCGAGCCCGAGGTGACGCCGGTCGCCGAAAACACGCAGTCGCCCTGCACCATGTCGCCCATGGCGTATTTCTTGCGCGGGTCCTTGATGCCCATCTTGTGGGCGCGCTCGCGCTTCTCCTCGGTGTCGAGCACGAGGCGGCCCTGGATCTGCCCGCCGATGCAGGCGAGCGCCGACGCCGCGAGCACGCCCTCGGGCGCGCCGCCGACCCCGAGATAGATATCGATGCCGGTCGTCTCCGGGTCG
>DASXCK010000425.1:0-6552 GCA_036491235.1 Xanthobacteraceae bacterium
GCCGCAGGATTTCCGCACCGAGGTGCTGAGCCTCGTCAAGGCGCAGCAGGTCAAGAACGCCGTGATCGTGCCGGTCGGCGCCAAGGGCGGCTATGTGCCCAAGCGCATGCCGGCCGGCGCGAGCCGCGACGCCATCCAGGCCGAGGGCGTTGCGACCTACAAGATCTTCATGTCGACGCTGCTCGACATCACCGACAATATCGCCGCCGACGGCAAGCTCGTGCCGCCGGTCGACACCGTGCGCCATGACGGGGACGATCCTTATCTCGTGGTCGCGGCCGACAAGGGCACGGCGACGTTCTCCGACATCGCGAACGGCATCGCGCAGGCGCACGGATTCTGGCTCGACGACGCCTTCGCGTCGGGCGGCTCGGCCGGCTACGACCACAAGGGCATGGGCATCACGGCGCGGGGCGCCTGGGAATCGGTGAAGCGTCACTTCCGCGAGATGGACATCGACATCGGCAAGACGCCGTTCACGGCGGTCGGCGTCGGCGACATGTCCGGCGACGTCTTTGGCAACGGCATGCTGCGCGAGCGCACGACCAGGCTCATCGCCGCCTTCGACCATCGCGACGTCTTCATCGATCCCTCGCCCGACGCCGGCAAGGCGTTCGACGAGCGCAAGCGGCTGTTCGACCTGCCGCGCTCGAGCTGGCAGGACTACGACAAGTCGCTGATCTCGCCGGGCGGCGGCATCTATCCGCGCTCGCACAAGGAGATCGATCTCACGCCGCAGGCGCAGGCGGCGCTCGGCTTCAATCAGGCCAAGGCGACGCCGCAGGAGGTGATGCGCGCGATCCTGAAGGCGCCGGTCGATTTGCTGTTCTTCGGCGGCATCGGCACCTATGTACGCGCCGCGAGCGAGGGGGACGAGGCAGCCGGCGACCGCGCCAACGATCCGATCCGCATCACCGGTGCCGATCTGCGCTGCAAGGTGGTGGGCGAGGGCGCCAATCTCGGCATGACGCAGCGCGGCCGCATCGAGGCGGCGCGGCGCAAGATCCGGCTCAACACCGACGCGATCGACAATTCCGCCGGCGTCAACACGTCGGACGTCGAGGTCAACCTCAAGATCGCGCTGAGCCGGCCGATGCGCGACAAACGTCTCACGCGCGAGGGCCGCAACACGCTGCTGGCGAGCCTCACGGACGACGTCGCAAAATTGGTTCTGCGCAACAACTACCAGCAGACGCTCGCGCTCTCGCTCGCCGAGCGGCGCGGCCTGGAGGATCTCGGCTTCCAGCAGCGCATGATGCAGATCCTCGAGTCGCGCCGCCTGCTCGACCGCGCTGTCGAGTTTTTGCCCGACGACGTGGAGTTGACCGAGCGCCGGCGCCGCAGCGAGCCGCTGACGCGGCCCGAACTCGCGGTGCTGCTCGCCTACGCCAAGCTCTCGCTCAACGACGACCTGCTCGACTCGTCCGTGCCCGACGATCCTTATCTGGGCCGCGAGCTCAACCGCTATTTCCCATCCGCCGTCGCCGAGAAATATCCCGACGCCTTGACGCATCACCGCCTGCGCCGCGAGATCATCGCGACCCAGCTCGCCAACTCGATGATCAACCGCGGCGGCCCGACGCTGGTCGTGCGCATCGCCGACGAGACCGGCGCGCCGCCGTCGCGTATCGCGGCGGCGTTCGCGGCGGTGCGCAACAGTTATGATCTGATCGGTCTCAACACCGACATCGAGGCGCTGGACAACAAGATTCCCGGCAAGCTGCAGCTCGAGCTGTTCGCGGTCGTGCAGGACCTGATCCTCGACCGCCTTGTCTGGTTCCTGCGCAATATCGACCTCAATCAGGGGCTCGCGGCCGTGATCGATCATTTTCACGCCGGCATCGCGACAGTCGCGGGCGCGTTCGACAGCGTGCTGACCGAGGCCGCGCACAAGGCGAGGGCCGCACGCGCCGCCGAGCTTGCGGCCGCCGGCGTGCCCCAAGCCCTGGCGCGGCGCATCGCCGATCTGCCGTGGCTCATGCCGGCGTCCGATGTCGTGCTGGTTGCCGACCGCACCAGGAAATCCGTCGCCGACGTGGCCGCGACCTATTTTGCGGCCGGCGCCTATTTCCAGGTCGACCGCATCGCGGCTGCCGCGCGCAGCATTCCGGTCGCCGACTATTTCGATCGCCTGGCGCTCGACCGCGCGCTCGATGCGATCGGCGACGCCGAGTGCCGCATCACGGCCGCGATGATGAGCGGCGGTGCCGCCGGCGCCGGCGCCGTCGAGCAATGGGTGGCGGCACGCCGCGAGGACGTCGAGCGCGTGCGTCTCGCCGTGCACGAGATCGCAGCGTCGGGATTGACGCTGTCGAAGCTCTCGGTGGCCGCGAGCATGCTGGGCGATCTGGCGAAATAACAGGCGCTTCGTTTCCCTCCCCCGCAAGCGGAGGAGGGAGGGCGCGGGCGTAGTGCCGTGTGTGAAGGAGAATTTTCATGACCGATCCCCGCTGGCCCGAACTTCCCTATGCGGCATGGAAAGACACCGCCGCGACCCTGCAGCTCTGGACCCAGATCGTCGGCAAAGTCCGTCTCGCCGCGACGCCGTGGCTCAATCACTCCTGGCACGTCACGCTGCGCGTCACGGCGCGTGGGCTCGCGACACCGCTGATCGCAACGCGCAGCCGCGACTTCCAGATCGAGTTCGACTTCGTCGATCACACGCTGTGGATCCGCACCGCCGACGGACAGTTTCGCCAAGTCATGCTGCGGCCCGTCTCGGTCGCCGAGTTCTATGCCGACGTCATGATTGCGTTGCATGAGCTCGGCATCACGCTGCGCATCGACGAGATGCCGAACGAGATTCCCGATGCGGTGCGCTTCAGCGAGGATCGCGCTCACGCGTCCTATGACGCGGACTTCGTCAACCGCTTCTGGCGCGTGCTCACGCGCTCGCAGGCGGTGTTCGCGCATTTCCGCACATCATTTCTCGGCAAGGCGAGCCCTGTGCATTTCTTCTGGGGCAGCTTCGACCTCGCGGTGACGCGCTTCTCGGGTCGTCCCGCACCGCCGCATCCGGGCGGCATCCCGCATCTGCCGGACGCCGTCGTGCGCGAGGCCTATTCGCACGAGGTGTCGAGCGCCGGGTTCTGGCCGGGCGGCGGCCCGATCGACTACCCGGCGTATTATTCCTACGCCTATCCGGCCCCGGATGGCTTTGGCGCCGCGTCCGTGCGTCCCGCGCAGGCCTTCTTCAGCAAGGACCTCGGTGAATTCATCCTGCCGTATGACGCGGTTCGTACCGCAGCCGATCCGGATGCGGCGCTGATGGATTTTCTTCAGAGCACCTATGAGGCCGCGGCGGCGCTGGGCAAATGGGATCGCGGGAGTTTGGAATGCCGGGTGGGTGAAGTCGGGCGGCCGAGAAAGGTGTGATCTTCACGCTCCCCTGCAGGGGGAGGGTCAAGGAAGTCACCCGCGGAAAATCATCAACACCGCCGGCCCGCTCTCTGTCTCGACTCGCCCCTTCATCCGAAATCCAGCCTTCGCATACGCGCGCTGTGCCCGCACATTCTCTGCATCTGGATCGATCGCGATCAGCGGTGCGCCCGCGGCGACGAGCCGCTCGGCCAACATCCGCAGATAGCGCGATCCATGCCCGCGCCCGATCATCGCGGGCTCGCCGATGAACGTGTCGATCGCACGCGACCCTCGCGCCAGGTCGGCGAGATGCGGCTGCGGCCACGCATGCACCTCGTAGTCCTGCGCGTAGGCGAACGGGCGCCCGTCGCACGACACGATCCGCATCGTCATCTGCGGGTTGCCGAGGTCCTCGCGCAGCAAGGCCTCCTGCTCGACCGGGTCGCCCCACCAGCGCACGGCCTCGGGCGTGTCGAGCCAGTGGCGCAGCAGCGGCAGGTCGTCATGCGTCGCGGGACGGAACGTGTAGCCGTACGTCAATCCACGATCTCGCGCATCGCCTTGTACAGCGCGCTCTTGCCCTCGAAGCCGATGCCGGGCAGCTCCGGCATGACGATGTGTCCGTTGTCGACGCGCACGTCGTCCGGGAAGCCGCCGAACGGCTGAAACAGATCCGGATAGTTCTCGTTGCCGCCGAGCCCAAGCCCGGCCGCGATCGCGAGCGACATCTGGTGACCGCCGTGCGGAATGCACCGCGTGCGCGACCACCCCGCCGCCTCGACGGCCTCCAGCGTGCGCTGGTATTCGCACAGCCCGTAGGAGAGGGCGCAGTCGAACTGCAGCCAGTCGCGGTCGGCGCGCATGCCCCCGTAGCGCAAGAGGTTGCGCGCGTCCTGGTGGCTGAACAGGTTTTCGCCGGTCGCCATCGGGTTGGGGTAGAACTCGGCGAGCGCCGCCTGCAGCGCGTAGTCGAGCGGGTCGCCGGCCTCCTCGTACCAAAAGAGCGGATAGTCCCGGAGCATCTTGGCGTAGGCGATCGCCTGCTCGAGCGTGAGCCGGCCGTTGGCGTCGACCGCGAGTTGCGCCTTGCCGTCGAGCTCTTTCAGCACGCCCTCGATGCGCGGACGATCCTCGGCAACGTCGTTGCCGATCTTCATCTTCACGACGTTGTAGCCGCGATCGAGATAGCTGCGCATCTCGGCGCGCAACTGCTCGATGCCCTTGCCCGGATAATAGTAGCCGCCCGCTGCGTAGACGAAGACGCGCGGATCGGCCTTGCGCTTATGCCGCTCGGCGAGCAGCCGAAACAGCGGTTGGCCTGCGATCTTCGCCACCGCGTCCCACACCGCCATGTCGAGGGTGCCGACCGCGACCGAGCGCTCGCCATGTCCGCCCGGCTTCTCGTTCTTCATCAATGTTGCCCAGATGCGGTCGGGGTCGAGATTGTCGCCCGCATCGTTGAGCAGCGACTTCGAGTCGGCCTCCATCAGCCGCGGCACGAAGCGCTCGCGGATCAGTCCGCCCTGGCCGTAGCGCCCATTCGAGTTGAAGCCGTAGCCGACGACGGGCTTGCCGTCGCGCTTGACGTCGGTGATCAGCGCCACATGCGACAGCGTCATCTTGGAGAAGTCGATGTACGCGTTGGCGATGGCGGAAGCGACCGGCACGGTCCGCTCGCGGATGTCGATGATGCGCAACAGACTCCTCCCTCTTTCTTCACCCTCCTCTGCAGGGGGAGGGTCGGGTCGCATTGAGCAAAGCGAAATGCGATCCGGGGTGGGGTGTGGGCACCTCAGCCACCCCACACCGCTCGCTTCGCTCGCGACCCTCCCCCTGCAGGGGAGGGTGAAGCAAGCGACCTCAATGCCTGAAATGCCGCACGCCGGTGAACACCATCGCGATCCCGTTGTCGTCGGCGGCCTGGATCACTTCGTCGTCGCGCAGCGAACCGCCCGGCTGGATCACGGCGGTGGCACCCGCTTCGATCGCGACCAGCAGCCCATCGGCGAACGGGAAGAACGCATCGGACGCCGCCACCGAGCCCTTGGTGAGCGGCACCGACAGGCCCATCTCCTTGGCGGCATCCTCGGCCTTGCGCACCGCGATGCGCGCGGCATCGACGCGGCTCATCTGCCCAGCGCCGATGCCGACGGTCGCGCCGTCCTTGGCGTAGACGATGGTGTTCGACTTGACGTGCTTGGCGACGCGGAACGCGAAGCGAAGATCCGCGAGCTCGGCCGCGGTCGGCGCCCGCTTGGTCACGGTCTTGAGCGCCATCTCGTCGACCGTCATGTTGTCGCGCGACTGCACCAGCAGCCCACCCGCGACCGTCTTCGCCGTGATCCCGGGCGCACGTGCGTCGGGCAGAGCCCCCGCAAGAAGCAGCCGCAGGTTCTTCTTCGCCTTCACGATCGCGATCGCGTCCTCGGTCGCGTCCGGCGCGATGATCACCTCGGTGAAGAGCTCGGTGATCGCGCGCGCCGTGTCGCCGTCGAGCGCGCGGTTGACCGCGATGATGCCGCCGTACGCGGACGTTGGGTCGCACGCGAGCGCCTTGCGGTAGGCGTCGATGATGGTCGCGCCTTCGGCGACGCCGCACGGATTGGCGTGCTTGATGATCGCACAGGCCGCGGTGCGGCCGGGGTCGAACTCGGCAACGCATTCGTAGGCCGCGTCGGTGTCGTTGATGTTGTTGTACGAGAGCTCCTTGCCCTGCACCTGGCGCGCGGTCGCGACGCCGGCGCGCCGCGCGGGCGTGCGATAGAAGGCGGCGTGCTGATGCGGGTTCTCGCCGTAGCGCAGCGTCTGGAGCAGGCGTCCGCCCACCGTGCGGAAATCCGGCGCCGGATCATTGAGGGTCTCGGCGAACCAGTTCGCGATGGCAGAATCGTAGGCCGCCGTGCGCGCATAAGCCTTGGCGGCAAGCTTCTGGCGCAGCGCGATCGTCGTCGCGCCGCTGCGCGCGCCCATGTCGGCGAGCACGGCCGCATAGTCCGCCGGCTCGACCACGACCGTGACGTCGCCGTGGTTCTTCGCCGCCGCGCGGATCATCGCGGGGCCGCCGATGTCGATGTTCTCGATGCAATCGTCGTAGGGCGCATCGCGCGCGATCGTCTGCTCGAACGGATAGAGGTTCACCACCAGGAGATCGATCGGCCGGATGCCGTGCTGCTTCATCGCGCCCGCGTGCTC
>DASXCK010000426.1:0-10332 GCA_036491235.1 Xanthobacteraceae bacterium
GAATACGCTTCTCCAGGTCCACATAGGAAAACAGCTCACCCGTTCGCTCATCCGAGCCGCGCATCCTGGCCTCCCACATCCGCAACGCCAAGAATCATATTCGCAGCGGCTTGTCAGGTGACTTTTTCAGCAGCCTGCTAAAGCCCTGCGGCGCGGGCCGCCCCGCATTGCGATAAGCCGTGGGCCGGCCTTCACAATATCGTCACGGCTTAATATAAACTACGCGGCATGGAATAGGAGTACGAGTCGGGCGGGCAAGCGTGCCCGCGGGCGAGGAGGAACGAGAGGAGCTTCGGCTTGATTGCCGTGTCGCCGAACGGATTTCCGGCCCTGGTGCTCAACGCGGACTTCCGTCCGCTGAGCTACTATCCGCTATCGCTGTGGTCCTGGCAGGACGCGATCAAGGCCGTGTTCCTCGAGCGCGTGAACATCGTCGCGCTGTACGAGAAGGTCGTGCACAGCCCGAGCTTCGAGATGAAGCTGCCGAGCGTGGTGTCGCTCAAGACCTTCGTGAAGCCCTCGACCCACCCGGCGTTCACCCGCTTCAACGTCTTCCTGCGCGACAAGTTCGCCTGCCAGTACTGCGGCGCGGACGACGATCTCACCTTCGACCATCTCGTCCCGCGCTCGCGCGGCGGCCAGACCACGTGGATCAACGTGGTCGCGGCCTGCTCGGCGTGCAACCTGCGCAAGGGAAACCTGACGATGGGCGAGGCGCACATGTTTCCGTCGCAGATGCCGTTCCAGCCGACGGTGCATCACCTGCACCGCAACGGCCGGCTGTTCCCGCCGAACTATCTGCACGAGAGCTGGCTCGACTATCTTTATTGGGACACCGAGCTCGAGCCGTGACGCGGTGCGGATGACGCGGGCTCCCGCACCGGGCAGCTCCTCACAGCCGTTCACAACCCGTTTCTCGCCATCATGGCGGCGCACCGTGATGGCTCGTTCGGTCCAACATCAAAGGCGAGAACACCATGGCCTCCGACGACAAGATCATCTTCTTCCACTCCCCCAACACGCGCTCGGGCGCCACGCGCATCCTGCTCGAAGAGCTCGCCGCTCCTTACGAGTTGCGCGCCGTCAACATGAAGGCGGGCGAGCAGCGCAAGCCGGCGTTCCTCGCGGTCAATCCGATGGGCAAGGTGCCGGCGATCCTGCATCGCGGCGCGCTGGTGACCGAGCAGGCCGCGGTCTTCATGTATCTCGCCGACCTGTTTCCGCAGGCCGGGCTTGCGCCCGCGCTCGACGATCGTCTGCGCGGACCCTACCTGCGCTGGATGGTGTATTACGGCTCGTGCTTCGAGCCGGCCTTGATCGACCGTGCGCTCAAGCGTGAGCCGGGCTCCCCGCAGATGGTGCCCTATGGCGACTACGACACGATGCTCAAGACGCTTACCGACCAGCTCGCCAAAGGGCCCTACCTGCTCGGCGAGCGCGTGACGGCGGCCGACGTGCTGTGGGGCTCGGCACTCACCTGGACGACGGCATTCAAGCTCGTCCCCGAGCTGCCCGTCATCAAGGAATACATCGCACGGATCAGCGCGCGGCCGGCGGTCGCGAAGGCGAAGGCAGCCGACGACAAGCTCGCCGCCGAGCACGAGGCGGCCGCCAAGGTTGGCGCCGCCACATGAGGCAGCTGCGGCGCGCGGCTCTCGCCGCCGCGTTGCTCGCGGCGGCGGCATCCGCGCAGGCGCAGGCCCAGACGCAAACCAAGGACGCCGCCACCGGCTATCCGAGCCACACGGTGCGCATCGTCGTGTCGGCGCCGCCGGGCGGCGGGCCCGATCTCGCGGCGCGCCTCGTCGCCGACAAGCTGCAGCGGCGCTGGGGCCAGCCGGTCATCATCGAGAACCGCCCCGGGGCCGGCGGTACGCTCGGCACCGCCGACGTCGCGGCCGCCGAGCCCGACGGCTACACGCTGCTCGCCGCGCAGCCCGGGCCGCTCACCACGCATGCGCTTCTCTACAAGAACCTGCGCTTCGACCCGGCAGCGCTTGCGCCCGTCATCGTCATGACCAAGATTCCGATCGTGCTGGTGGTGCGCGCGGATTTTCCCGCCGGTACTGTCGGCGAGCTGATCGCCTACGCCAAGGCCAACCCGGGCAAGATCACCTACGGCTCGCAGGGCATCGGCACGTCGCCGCACCTCACCACAGCGCTCTTCGCGCGCCGCACCGGCACCGTGATGACGCACATTCCCTACAAGGGAACCGCACAGGTCGTGAACGACCTGGTCGCCGGCAATGTCGACCTTCTGTTCATCCAGCTCGACGCCGTGCGCGCGCTCTGGCGCGCCGGCAAGATGAAGATGCTGGCGATCGCCAGCGACAAGCGGCTCACCGAGCTCCCGGAAATCCCGAGCCTTGCCGATGCGGGCATCGCCGACTTGCACGCCGATACCTGGAACGCGATCGTGGCGCCGCCGAAAACGCCGGCGCCGATCATCGCCGAGATCAATGCGGCGGTGAACGACGTGTTTACGCTGCCGGACGTCCGCAGCCGGCTCGCCACCATGAGCATGTCGCCGGTCGGCGGCTCGCCCGCCGAGATGGCAGCCTTCGTGAAATCGGAGACCGCTCGCTGGGGCGAGGTGATCCGCGCCGCGGATATCAAGGTGAAGCCGTAGGTTGGGCCGAGCCTTGCGAGACTCAACAACCTTCGGCCCACACCATATTTGACGTTGGTCTCGCCAACGCTCGACCCAACCTACGACGCACACACCGCGCGAGCGGGTTACTTCTTCTTCAGGCATTCCTTGCGGAAAGTGGCCCACGTCAGGTTCTTCGTCTTGCCTTCCTTCTTCATCATTTGCCACTCGGCCCCGCAGTCCTTCATCTTCTGCTGCTGCGGCGTCAGCGGCTTCGGTGCCGGCGCCTGGGCCATGCTTGCGGGCGCCGCGATAGCGGCCATGCACGCGATCGCCAACGCAACGGACATCATGCGCATTTTCATTTCAATCCTCCCATGTATCTGCTCGTGCCCTGAGACGCTGCAATGAGCTCAGGCCCCTGACGGCGACGATAGAATATGATGTATACGGTCATCTGCACAGACCGATCCCGCCCTGCCGGACCCGCCCCATGAGCGATCTCAAGACCCTCATCCGCGACCTCGTCGTCGCCAACCGCATTCTCGCCGCCGAGAACGTCGTGGACGCCTATGGGCACGTGAGCGTGCGCCATCCGGACAAGCCCGATCGTTTCCTGATCGCAACGTCGCTCGCGCCCGAGCTGGTCGGCGAGCCGGATATCCTCGAGCTCAATCTCGACTGCACGCCGGTCGTCAACGACGGGCGCCCGCTCTATCACGAGCGCTTCATCCACGGCGGCATCTATGAGGCGCGGCCAGACGTGCAGGCGGTGGTGCACGCCCATGCCGAGGACGTGCTGCCGTTCTCCATCACCAAGACGCCGCTGCGGCCCGTGATCCATTCGGGCAGCTTCATGGGCCTGCACGTCCCGGTGTGGGACATCGCCGACCGGTTCGGTGCCGGCACCAACATGCTGGTGACCAACATGGAGCAGGCGCGCGACCTGGCGGGTTGCCTCGGCCCGAACAAGGTGGCGTTGATGCGCGGGCACGGCTTCACGGCGGCGGCGAACTCGCTGATCGGGGTGGTGCGCATGTCGGTCTACGTGCCGCGCAATGCCCGCGCGCTGCTCAACGGCCTGCGGCTCGGCGACATCACGCCGTTGTCGGCGGGCGAGGTCGCGGCGCGCGACGCCGGCTACAAACCCTACTCGCTGGAAACGCGCCGCGCGTGGCGCTATTGGGCGCACAAGGCGGGCTGCGCGCATCTCGTCGAGGATCATCCGATCGACCACCAGCACAAGCCGTGGGGATCGGGGTGAATTCGCGCACGAATTCGTAGGGTAGGCAAAGCGAAGCGTGCCCATCGCTTCATTCCGCGTGGGCACGGCGCGTACCGCGCCTTTGCCCACCCTACACCAACTCCGCAAGCAGATAGGAAGCACGACGATGTTGACGACGAGCCTAGGAAGCCCCAACCGGGTCAAGCTCACCATTGCGACCACGGACTATGACCACTTCCGCGATTTCCGCACCGGCGTGGTGCAGGCGGAAGGGATCGAGCACACCTGGCTCACCCTCGGGCACCACGAGATTTTTTCCCGCTTCACGTTCAATCGCGAATGGGACGTGAGCGAATTGTCCTTTGCGAAGTTCACCGCCCAGGTGACGCGCGAGGACGCCGACATCATCGGCATCCCGGTGATCTGCTCGCGTCTTTTCCGCTTCAGCTCGTTCTACGTGAACAAGAAGAGCGGGATCAAAACCGCCAAGGATCTCAAGGGAAAGACCATCGGCTCGCCCGAATGGGCGCACACCGCCGCAGTCTACATGCGGGGCTGGCTCGGAGATGAAGTCGGCATCAAGCTGCAGGACGTCCACTGGTACCAGGCGGGCGCCAACGCGGCCGGCCGCATCGAGAAGGTCGAGCTCAACCTGCCCAAGGGCGTGCAGCTCACCCGCGTCGCCGAGAAGTCGCTGAGCGACATGCTGGCCTCGGGCGAGATCGACTGCGCACTGATCGCGCGGCCGCCGACCTGCTTCCTGCAGGGCCATCCCGACATCGTACGGCTCTACCCGGATTTCATGGGGCTCGAGGAGGCGTACTACAAGAAGACCAAGGTCTACCCGATCATGCACATCATCGCGGTCAAGCGCTCCGTGCTCGACGCGCATCCGTGGATCGGGCGCAATCTCTACAACGCGTTCCTCGAGTCGAAGAAGCGCAGCCTGGAGCGCCTGCTCGATCCGGCGGTCTCGCGCTATCCGCTGCCGTGGCTCGCGACCTACGGGCGCAAGGTACGCGATATGTTCGACGGCGACCCATTCCCGTACGGAATCGAGGCGAACCGGCCGACGCTGGAGACCTTCCTGCGCTACACCTACGAGCAGGGCATCGCGCACCGGCACGCGAAGCCGGAGGAGATCTTCCAGAAGGGCATCATGGCTTCGGTGGTGATCTGAGGATCACGATCGGCGGATATTCTTGTCGGTGGACTGGGGTCCACCGCGGATCAAGCCCGGGGCGGGCTTTTGCCGGAAATATGCGCTCAGGCTTTCGCCTTCGACGCCGCGATCCCCCACAGGGCGATCGCGGCAAGCGCGAGCGAGATCAGCGCGTTGTAGCCCGCGAGTGATATGCCGAAGAGGCGCCAGGCCGCGGCATCGCACGGCACGATCTTGGTCTGGTTCATCTGCTCCAAGAGCCCGCCGGCATTGCCGAAACTGCTGATCGCGCCCGAGCAGTGCGCCGGGCCCGGCCAGAACTTCCATTCGACGCCCGAATGGTAGATGCCAAGCCCGGCGCCGATGAGCATGGTGACGACAAGCAGCGTGAGCCCTGTGATCAGCAAAGGACGCGGCGCGCGAAAGAGACCCGCGAGCGCGACCACGAGCGCGAGCGGAATGCCGATATAATACGGAATGCGCTCGTCGAGGCAGAGCTCGCACGGGGCGTAGTGCAGCACGTACTGGAAGTAATAGGCGCCCAGGATGGTCGCTGCGCCGCCGATCGCGACGGGAAACGCCGCGGCGGCGGCCGGGTGCGTGCGGCGTACGGCTAGCGACATTACGGACATCCATCAGCCCCGTTCGTTGCTGGCACTCGGATAGCGCCTCGGCCAAACCATGTCGATGCGGCGCGCGATCACGAGCGTGCGAGCGTCGCGGCCCTGATTTGCCGCCCAAATCCGGCGCACGCGTGGCGTCCCGGCATCGGGGTGGCGCCCGTCAGCGGGATGCCGCAAAGAAGCCGGCTAACTTATCCGCCGTCGTCTCGGGCACTTCTTCCGGGAAGAAGTGCCCGGCCTCGATCGCCTCACCCGTGACGTCATCCGCCCATGCGCGCCAGATCGCCAGCGGACCGCCATCCGCGGCGTACCAAGTGTCGAGCGCGCCTCCTTCACCCCACAGCGCAAGAACGGGACACTTGATCCGCCGACCAGCTCTCTTATCGGCGGTGTCGTGCTCCCAATCGCGCGTCGCGGCGGCCCGATATTCCTCGCAGATGGCATGGACATGGGCAGCGTCCCTGAGCGCCTCGACATAGGCCGTGCGTGCCGCTGGATCGAAAACCGAGCTTGGCGAGCCCCAGCCGCCAAGCGCGTTGTCGACGACAGCATCGGGAGCTGCCAGGAGGAGCCTTTCAGGAAGCGGCTCGGGCTGCGCGAGCAGCGACCAGGGCCAGAATGCGACCGTCAACCGGGCGTCAGCCCGGTCCCACACGTCGCCCGTCGGCAAGACGTCGAGCACCGCAAGCCGCTCGATCCGGTCCGGATGGTCGAGAGCCATGCGATAGGCGACGCGCCCTCCCCGATCGTGCCCGGCCACGGAAAAGTGCGGCCAGCCAAGCCGACCCATGACCTCGACGAGCTCGTACGCCATGGCGCGCTTCGAGTAGGGCGAATGGTCTGATGCCGACGGGGGGCATCCGCTTCGCCCGTAGCCGCGCAGATCGGCGCAAACCACCGAAAAACGATCGACCAGCCGCGGCGCCACGCTTCGCCACATGACATGTGTCTGGGGAAAGCCGTGCAGCAGGAGCAGCGGCGGCCCGGATCCCGCGACCCGCGCGAAGATGCTGCCCTCCGCCGTCCGGACCTCGGTAGCTTTGAATTCGTCGAACACGGGAATCCCTTTTATCACCTTGGGTACGGGCGATCCTGGACCGTTGACCGGCGCGCCTTGCCCGCTATGATCACTTGCTTAAGCCCCTGTGGCGGAATTGGTAGACGCGCCTGACTCAAAATCAGGTGGTGGCAACATCGTGCTGGTTCGAGTCCGGCCAGGGGCACCAGCCTTCGCTGTTAACGCAGCTTGGGCTCGGCAGACCGTCCGCATGCGCTAAAGCTTGGGGGCGCGAGACCTTGAGGACGCGGGTGTCCGCCCGTAGCCCTGGCAAAGACGGACAGCTTCTACGCAGCATCGACTTCGCAACCACCCGCCTCCCGTTAACGTTGCGGCAGGCGAGGTCGTGCGTCGGCTGGACGCCCGCCAAAGCATCAGCAAGACCCGTCGAAACGAACTCCCCGCCGCTAACCTTTTACGACGCGGCATCATGTCGCGTGCACTCTCATCTACGGATGACAAGCCAAGTTAACGCGCAAGCGGCGGGGAAAAAATATCCGGGTCTACAGCGTTTAATTTTCCGCGAAACATTCAATGGCGTAAATCGCGCGGGAAAACAGGCGTCGCCGCTCAAAGCTTTTCGCATCCTTAGACCAAAGTCGCGACTCGCACACATGGGCCATCTCCTCATGTTCATTTGACAAAGCTGCATTTTTCATAATCTTCGCCGCCGGGATCGGCATTTCACGGGGTTGCCGACGCAGGGAGGCAAGCCAATCACCCGATAGTGTGTTAGTGGACAGTGACCAGCGGGCGCCCGGTGCGGCGGGCGTGACGTTTGGCGCGTCGAAATGCAAACGTTATGCTCAGGGAGGTTCGAGACTATGACTAGCTTTCTCGGCAAAGGGCTCAATCGCCGAACGGTGATCAAGGCGGCCGCCGCCGCCGGCGTGTCGCAGATCGCGGCGCCGTTCGTCGTCCCCGCATGGGCGGCGGACGAGGTCAAGATCGGTTGGGACAATCCGTTGACCGGTCCGTACGCGGCCAACGGCAAGAACGAGCTCATCGGCGCCCAGCTCGCGGTCGAGCAGATCAACGCCAAGGGCGGCATGCTCGGCCGCAAGGTCGAGCTCCTGGTCGAGGACTCGACCAGCGGCGACGCCGGCACCGCGGTTCAGAAGGCGCGCAAGCTGATCGACCGCGACAAGGTCAATTTCATCTGCGGTAACGTCAACTCGGCGCTCGCCGCGGCCATCGCCAATGTCGCCTACGAGAAGGGCGTGCTGTGCGTCGACCCGGGCGGCCACACCGATCCGATCACCGGCACCAACTGCCACTGGAACGTCTTCCGCGTCTGCAACACCACGCAGATGGAGGCGAACGCCGTCGCCGGCTCGCTGATCAAAAACGCCGGCAAGAAGTGGTACTACATCACGCCGGACTATGCGTTCGGCCACACGCTGCAGTCGGGCCTCGAGAAGGCCGCGGCCAAACTCGGCGGGACCAAGGTCGGTGGCGACCTCACGCCGCTCGGCACGACCGACTTCTCGTCCTATCTCATCAAGGCACAGGCCGCGAACCCGGACGTCATCATCTTCCTCGTCGCAGGTGACGACGCGGTCAACGCGCTCAAGCAGGCGGTGCAGTTCGGCCTCGACAAGAAGTTCCACCTCGCGGGCGCGCAGCAGGAGCTGGAAGTTCTGAACGGCCTGCCGCCAGAGGCGCGCATCGGCACCTGGGTGTTCGAGTGGTACTGGAACCAGCCGAACGTTCCGCACGTAAAGGAGTTCGTCGCCGAGATTCGCAAGAAGACGAACGGACACGTGCCGACGGCGCGCACTTGGTTCGGCTACGCGACGGCCTGGACCTGT
Source organism: Xanthobacteraceae bacterium (assembly GCA_036491235.1). Lineage (GTDB taxonomy): Bacteria > Pseudomonadota > Alphaproteobacteria > Rhizobiales > Xanthobacteraceae > JAVDCA01. The sequence continues at coordinate 8,469 of DASXCK010000426.1, forward strand.
GCGCTCGCGGCCAACAACGCCAAGTCGCTCGAAGCGGTCAAGATGGCCAAAGCGCTGCAGGGCTTCAAGCTGCCGCCGGAAGTCGCGTTGATGCCCGACGGCGCTTACTATCGCGAGGCGCAGAACCAGCTGATCCCGAACCTCTACGTCGGCACCGCGCAGGCAAAAGGCAAGGACGATCCCGAGGATCTGTTCAAGGTCACCGAGGTCGCCAAGGGCGCCGACGTCGCCGGCACTCTGGAGGAGACCGGCTGCAAGATGACGTGGCCGACCTGATCGGCAGCTAAAGATCGCCGGGCGCCGCCGCATGCGGCCCCCGGCTTTTTCCGGCCGGGGGCCGGCGTGGGGAATACGATCGTCTCAGTGCAATGGATGTAACCTGGTTGCGCCCGGCGAAAACCGTCGCGTGACCGGCATACGACGACGATGTAAACGCGCATGACACAACTCGTCCTGTTCAACGTCTTCAACGGCCTGATCGTCGGCGCCTTCTACGCGCTGATGGCGCTGGGCCTGTCGCTGATCCTCAACTTGTCGGGCGTGATCAATTTCGCCCACGGCGGTTTTCTGGCGATCGGCGGCTTCATCGCCTACGCGATGATCCCCTATGTCGGATTCTGGGGCGCTCTCCTGCTCGCGCCACTCATCACCGCCGTCCTCGGACTGATCGTCGAGCGCCTGCTGATCCGCCGCCTCTACGGGCGCGATCCGCTCTACAGCCTGCTGCTCACCTTCGGCCTCGCCTTCATGATCGAGGACGGCACGCGCTTCATCTGGGGCGCGCAGAGCCTTCCCTATCAGGTTCCGGCCTGGCTGCTGTCGCCGCTGAGCAGTTCTTACTTCTTCCTGACCGGCTATCGGCTCTTCATGGTGGCGATCGTCGCCATCGCGGTGGCCGGCCTCTTTCTCATCCTCGGCTACACCCGGCTCGGCGTGCGCATCCGCGCCGGCACTCTCGACCTCGAGACCGTCTCGGTGCTCGGCGTCAATGTTCGCTGGCTGCGCAGCCTGAACTTCGGGCTCGGCATCTATCTCGCGGGCCTCGCCGGCGTGCTCGCGGTCGGCCAACTCGGGCTGCAGCCGACGATCGGGAGCTCGCTGATCATGCCGAGCTTTGTCGCCATCATCGTCGGAGGGCTCGGCAGCCTGCCGGGGACTCTGCTGGGCGGATTGCTGATCGGTGTCGCGTCGGGCGTGACCACGGTGTTCTTCCCGTCGGCGACCGAAGCCGTGATGTACGTCATGATGGCCGCGGTGCTGATGGTGCGCCCGCGCGGCCTGCTGGGTGAGGAAGGAAGACTGTGAAGACCGGAGCGAATAGCGACCTGACCAAACAGGCGCCGAACATCGTCGTCTGGTTGTTGCTGGCGACCGTGCCCTTCTGGCTGCCGGCGGTGGGCGGCTACGTCGAGCTCGGGAGCCGCGTCCTGGTGCTCGGGCTGGCCGCGATGGCGCTGAACTTCTTGCTTGGCTACACCGGCGTGCTGTCGTTCGGCCATGCGGCCTATTTTGGCCTCGGCGCCTACGGTGCCGGCATGACGATCCGCTACCTCGTGCCGAGCACCGGCCTCGGTCTCGTGATCGGCACGCTCGTCGGCACCGTCGCGGCCGCCGTGATCGGGCCGCTGATCGTACGCCTGCGCGGCGTCTACTTCGCCATGGTGACAATCGCGTTCGGCCAGGTGTTCTATTTCATCGCCTTCCGCTGGAGCAGCGTGACGGGCGGCGACGACGGGCTCACCAATTGGAACCGCCACCCGATCGATCTGCTGGTCACCACGATCGACATCCAGCACAGCTCCACCCTCTTCTACTATCTCGCGCTGGTCGTCTTCGCGATCGCGGTCGGCGTGATGGCGTGGCT
>DASXCK010000427.1:0-20051 GCA_036491235.1 Xanthobacteraceae bacterium
CGAGCTGTTCAAGGTGCTGACCGGCGTCGACATGGTGCACGTGCCTTACCGCGGCTCGACGCCCGCGATCACCGATCTCCTCGCCGGACAGGTGCAGGTGATGTTCGACGTGACGCCCTCGTCGCTCCCGCACATCCGTGCCGGCCGCCTCCGGCCGCTCGCGATCACGACCGCGACGCGCGCGGAAGTGCTGCCTGACCTGCCGCCGTTGAACGAGTTCGTTGCCGGTTACGAGGCAAGCGCCTGGGTCGGCTTCGGCGTGCCGGCGAAGACGCCGCCGGAGTTCATCGCGATCCTTAACCGTGAGATCAATGGGGCGATCGGCGACGCGACGATCAAGAAGCGGCTGGCCGATCTCGGCGACATCGTGCTGCCGCCCGGGCCACCCTCCGACCTCGGCAAGCTGATCGCCGACGACATCGCCAAATGGGTGAAGGTCGTGCAAGCGTCCGGCCTCAAGCCGGATTGAGGCTTGCTCCTCTGACCGTCACCCTGAGGCGCGAGCGGAGCGAGCCTCGAAGGGCCCGTGCCGTGCTGCTCGGCCGATCATCCTTCGAGGGCGCGCCATACGCGCGCTGCCTCAGGATGACTGGCTTTGGCTGAATTCGCGCCGCGAGCCACTAGCATTGCCGATGTCGTTCTCCAGAAGCTTGACTCCGCCGCCCCTTCACCCGACAAATCGCCGCCGATAATGGGGTTTACGACATGGCTGACGCGGGGCTTGCCACGACCATCGATGCTGCCTTCGAGCAGCGCAACGACGTCAATTCCGCGACCAAGGGGCCGGTGCGCGAGGCCGTCGAGGCGGCGCTCGACCTGCTCGACCGTGGCGAGGCGCGTGTCGCCGAGCGCCGAGGCGACGACGCCTGGCACGTCAACCAGTGGCTCAAGAAGGCTGTGCTGCTGTCGTTCCGTCTCAACGACATGGAGGTGATCGACGGCGGTCCCGGCCAGGCTGCGTGGTGGGACAAGGTGCCGTCGAAGTTCGACGGCTGGGGCGACAATCGCTTCCGCGCTGCCGGCTTCCGCGCCGTGCCGGGCAGTGTGGTGCGCCGCTCCGCCTATATCGCGCCCAACGTCGTGCTGATGCCGTCCTTCGTCAATCTCGGCGCCTATGTCGATTCCGGCACCATGGTCGACACCTGGGCGACCGTCGGGTCGTGCGCGCAGATCGGCAAGAACTGCCACATTTCGGGCGGCGCCGGCATCGGCGGCGTGCTCGAGCCCCTGCAGGCCGGCCCCGTCATCATCGAGGACAACTGCTTCATTGGCGCGCGCTCGGAAGTGGCCGAGGGCGTCGTGGTGCGCACCGGCTCGGTGTTGTCCATGGGCGTGTTCATCGGCGCCTCCACCAAGATCATCGACCGCGATACCGGCGAGATCTTTGTGGGCGAGGTGCCGGCCTATTCGGTGGTGGTGCCCGGCACGACGCCCGGCAAGCCGATGCGCGATGGCTCGCCCGGTCCGGGCCTCTACTGCGCCGTCATCGTCAAGCGGGTCGACGAGAAGACCCGCGCCAAGACCAGCATCAACGAGCTGCTGCGGGATTGAGCCTCGGACGTGGCCGCCGACCCCCTCGCAATCGCCCGTGATCTCATTCGCTGTCCGTCGGTGACGCCGGCGGAAGGCGGGGCGCTCGGCTTGCTCGACGGCGTCTTGAAGGGCGCGGGCTTCACGGTCGAGCGGGTCACCTTCCGCGAGCCCGGCGCCGACGACGTCGAGAATCTCTACGCGCGCATCGGCGACGCCGCGCCCCATCTCGTGTTCGCGGGCCACACCGACGTGGTGCCGCCCGGTGACGAGCGCGCCTGGACGCATCCGCCGTTCGCCGCCGATGTCGCCGACGGCGTGCTCTATGGGCGCGGCGCCGCCGACATGAAGGGGGCGATCGCCTGCAAGGTCGCCGCCGTTCTCGATTACCTGACGGTCTGCTGCGGCAGGCCGAAAGGCTCGATATCCTTCCTCATCACCGGCGACGAGGAGGGCATCGGGATCAACGGCACCGTCAAGCTGCTCGCCTGGGCGGCAGCGCGCGGGGAAAAGTTCGATCACTGCATCCTCGGCGAGCCGACCAATCCGCAGGCGCTCGGCGATATGATCAAGATCGGCCGGCGCGGCTCGCAGAACGGCACGCTGATCGTCACCGGCACGCAGGGGCACGTCGCCTATCCGGCGCTCGCCGACAATCCGGTGCGCGGGATCGTGACGCTGATGGGCGCGCTGATGGCCGAACCGCTCGACCGCGGCAACGCGCATTTCGATCCGTCGAACCTCGAGTTCACCTCGGTCGACGTCGGCAACAAGACCGTGAACGTCATCCCGGCGGAAGCCCACGCGCGCTTGAACATCCGCTACAACGACGGCCACACCCGCGAAAGTTTGCGCGCGCTGATCGAGCAGCGCCTCGCCGCTGTCGCGGCCGACCGCATCCGCTGGCGGATCGAGTGGGAGCGAGGGAACGGCGACGTTTTTCTCACCAAGCCGGGCCCGTTCGTCGACCTCGTCGCCGCGACGGTGCGGGAGGTGACCGGCCGCACGCCGGAGCTCTCGACCTCCGGCGGCACCTCCGACGCGCGCTTCATCAAGGATTTTTGCCCGGTGATCGAGTTCGGGCTCGCCAACCAGACCATGCATAAAGTCGACGAGCGGGTGCCGACCGCCGATCTCGTGGCGTTGACCACCATCTACCGGCGGATTCTCGAACGATATTTCGCCGGGCAACATCGATAAGGCACGAGCGCGCCGGCATATTGCGCCGCCTGACCGGCGGATTACGCTGCGCCACCCGCCTGCCGGCGACGTCCGGCCGCGACGCCAAAGGGGACACGCATGGCCATTCGCCTCAGCCGGGTTGGGCACCTCGGCATTCATGTCAGCGACGTCGGCCGGTCGATCGAGTTCTATCGCAGGGTGCTCGGCCTCAAGGTCACCGGGCACTGGGGTCCGCCGGATTTCAGCCGCCCGATCTGCTTCATGCGCATCGACGACAAGCACCACGACCTCGTTCTGTTCGAGCTTGCCGAGGACGCGAAGAAGGCCGGTGTCGCGTCGGTCGACTCGCGGCACCGCACGACCCCCGGCATCGATCACATCGCCTTTGAGATCGACTCGCGTGAGGACTGGCTGCTCGCGCTCGATCACGTGCGCGACTGCGGCATCAAGATCGTCAGCGGCCCCTATGTGCACGGCCCGGAGGGTGGCGAAACCTTCGTCGGCGGCAGTGGCAGCCACGCCTTCTATTTCCTCGATCCGGACGGTAATCGCCTGGAGGTCTACTGCTGGATGATGAACGTGACGGGGCCGAGCCGCGCTGCGCCGAATCCCGATTCGTAGAGCGAACGGCCTCTGCCTCCCTTTTCATCCCCGGTTGGCTTTGCCGATGAACCCGTCGCCGTGGCCCGCCACGTGGGCAGCCCAGCCGCCGGCGACCCGCCCGCTGAACAGCGACGGACCCAGCATGGTGCCTTCGAGGCCGGCGCGGCCGTTGATGTGGCCGCCCGCCATGCCGGCGATCTCACCCGCCGCGAAGAGGCCCTCGATCGGCTCGAAGTGCTTGTCGAGCACGCGGCACTGCAGGTCGGTCTTCACGCCGCCGAAATTTTTGCGTGCGAGCGGGAAGATCTGCACCGCATAATAGGGCGGGGTATCGAACGCCTTCGATGATTTGAGCGGCTTGCCGAACTCCGGCTCGGTCGCGAGGCCTTGCGCGCAGGCCGCGTTGTAGCGCTCGATGGTCACGAGGAACGGCGCGGCGTCGACCTCCATCTTGCGCGCCAGCTCCGCGAGCGTGTCGGCTTTGCCGATGAAGGGCGAGTTGTCGAGGAGCTCGATCACCTTGGCGCGCTTGAGCTTGTCGCCGTCGCGGTAGTAGGGATCGGAGATATCCATGGTCGCGCTCATCGGCATATCCATGATCGCCCAGGCGTGCGGCGGATCTTGCGCCATCAGTGCGGGCGAACCCGAATTGCCGCCCGAGAGCGCCTCGTTGTGAAAACGGCGGCCCTGCTGATTGACCCAGATGTTGCCGGGCACGAGGCGAAAGACGAGGCCGCGGCGCTGCGCTGGATCGCGATAATCGGGCGTGGCGTATACGTAGAACCAGATGTGATCCATGTGCGTGAAATAGCCGCCCGCCGCGCGAACGAATTGATGGCCGGTGCCGGTGGAGCCGCGCCCCGAGCCCTCCAGAACCTTGTGACCCTTCAACTCGGGCTTGTGCTCGATCACCATGTCGATGTTCGAGTTGAAGCCGCCGGTTGCGACGACGACCGCTTGGGCGCCGACAACGAGCGGCTCGCCGGTCCTGACGTTGCGGCCGTCGACCCCGATGACGCGACTGCCCGCGCGCCGAAGGCCGGCAATCTCGGTCTCGGCCACGATCTCGCCGCCCATGCCGCGATAGCCGTCGATGAGATGGTTCATCAGGCCGAAGCCGTTGCGATCGGCCCGCGTCCAGCGCCGGACCGAATTGCCTTCCTGCGCCTTGAGGTCGGCCCATGTCACGCCGAAGCGCTCGGCCCAGTGATAGAGATCGTGCAGCGTGTGCTCGATGTAGTAGCGCGCCCACACCTCGTCGGCGGAGGGACCGCCCCATGCGATCCAGTCGCCGAAGGCAAGGTCCGGCGTGTCCTCGATTCCGTGGCGGCGCTGCAGCGGCGTGCCGACGATCAGGCAGCCGCCGCCCGAGGTGATTGCAGCGCCGCCGGGATCGGCGGCCTTCTCGAATGCGATCGTGCGGGCCCCAGCCTCTCGCGCCTCGATCCCGGCCGCGATACCGGCCGCACCGGCGCCGACGATCGCGACGTCGGTGTCGACTTGCTTCACTTCGGTCATCTGGAATGCTCGCAACTGCCGGTGCGAAGCTGGCCGATCTCCGACGCAGGGTCAATCACGGCCCCGGCCGCGGTTCCGGCAGGAGGCGGACGGCGCGCACACCGGCTGCGTGCCCGATTTTGGCGGAGTGACCTAACTGGGATAACAGCAGTGATTCCAACGGCCGATTGTGGCGATCGGGCAGGTCAGTAGTCGACCCGCATCAGGTAGAGACCGTCCGGCGGCGCCACCGGGCCGCACGCGGTGCGGTCGCAGGCGCCGAGCGCGCGGGCGAGGTCGTCGGCCGACCAGCGGCCCTCGCCGACGAGCGCGAGCGAGCCGACCATCGAGCGCACCTGGGTATGCAAGAACGAGCGCGCCGAGGCGTGCACATGGATCTCGTCTCCGTCGTGCACGACGTCGAGGCGGTCGAGCGTCTTGACCGGCGATTTCGCCTGGCACTCGGCGGCGCGGAAGGTCGTGAAGTCGTGCTTGCCGACCAGATGCCGCGCGGCTGCCTGCATCGCGTCGGCATCGAGCGGCCGTCCGATGCGCCAGGCACGCTGGCGCTCGAGCGCAAGGTCGGCGCGGCGGTTGAGAATGCGATAGCGATAGTGGCGCTTGCGCGCGGAAAATCGCGCGTCGAAATCGTCCGCCGCGATCTCGGCCGCGAGCACCGCGACCGGGTGCGGCCGCAAATGCGCGTTGACGGCATCGCGTACCGTGTCGGTGTCCCAGCTCTTCGCAAGGTCGACATGGGCGACCTGTCCGCGCGCATGCACGCCCGCGTCGGTGCGCCCGGCGCCCTGCACCGCGACGTTCTCGCCGCTGAACGCCGCGATGGCGGCGGTGAGCACGCCCTGCACCGAGAGGCCGTTGTCCTGCATCTGCCAGCCGACGAACGGCGCGCCGTCATATTCGATCGTGAGCTTATAGCGCGGCATGATCGTGCGTCGCTCAGCCTAGCACGCTGCCGGGCGCGACCGGCGTTCCGCGCAAGAAATCCTCTGCCTTCATCGCCTGCTTGCCGGCGAGCTGCATCTGAATGATGCGAATCGCGCCGTCGCGGCACGCGACCGTCAGCTTGTCGTCGAGCACCGTTCCGGGTGCGCCGGAACCGTCGCCGCGCGCGGTGCGCAGTACCTTCACGCGCGCGCCTTCTATCTCGCACCACGCGCCCGGAAGCGGCGACAGGCCGCGGCAATGGTCGTGCACCTCTTGCCATGGACGCGCCCAGTCGATGCGCGTCTCGCCTTTGCCGATCTTCGCCGCATAGGTCACTCCGGCGGCAGCCTGCGGCGTCAGCACGAGCGCGTCCTTTTCCAGTGCCGCGAGCGCCCGCGCCATCAGGTCAGCGCCGAGGCGGGCGAGCTCGTCGTGCAGATCGCCCGCCGTCATGTCGGTGCCGATCGCGACCCGTTCGCCCATCGCGACCGGTCCGGTATCGAGGCCTTCCTCCATCCGCATGACCGTCGCGGCGGTGGCGGCGTCGCCGGCCATGATAGCGCGGTTGATCGGCGCGGCGCCGCGCCAGCGCGGCAACGCCGAGGGGTGAAGATTGAGGCAACCGAGTCGCGGGGCGCCGAGGATCGCCTTCGGCAGGATCAGGCCGTAAGCGACGACGACCGCGGCATCGGCCGCGTGCGAGCGGAATTGCGTTTCGGCGTCGGAGCTCTTGAGCGTCGCCGGCGTCAGCACCGGAATGCCGAAGCGCCGCGCTTCGCGCTCGACCGGCGTCGGCTGCATCTCCAGGCCGCGCCGCCCCGCCGGCTTGGGCGCGCGGGTATAGACCGCGACGACCTCGTGTCCGCGTCCGACGATCTCGACAAGCGTCGGCACCGCGAAGTCGGGCGTGCCCATGAAGACGAGGCGCAGCGGCATGGCTTGTCTTTCAGCGCAGGCGCCCGGCGGGCGACACGGCGTGGCGGCTCACGCGTCTTCTTCCTCGGCCCGCTTCGCCGCTTTGGCGAATTTCTTGACGATGCGGTCGCGCTTGAGCTTGGAGATGTGATCGATGAACAGCTTGCCGTTGAGGTGGTCGACCTCGTGCTGGATGCAGGTCGCGAACAGGCCGTCGGCCTCCGCCTCGTGCGGTTTGCCGTCGAGATCGAGGTACTTAAGGCGCACCTTGGCGGGCCGCTCGACGTCCTCGTGCACCTCGGGGATCGAGAGGCAACCTTCCTCGTAGACCGACTTTTCGTCCGACGCCCAGGTGATCTCCGGATTGATGAAGACCTGCGGCGCCTTCTCGCCCTCTTTCTTGGAGAGGTCCATGGTCACGACCCGCTTCGGCACGCCGACCTGGATCGCCGCAAGCCCGATGCCGGGCGCCGCGTACATGGCCTCGAACATGTCTTCGACGAGCTTCTTGGTCTCGGCGGTAATCTTGCCGACCGGCTCGGATTTGAGCCGCAGCCGCTTGTCCGGAAGGATGATGATCTCGCGTGGCGCCATGGCGGGCGATGTAATCGGTGCGTCCGAGGCGGTCAACATGTTCGCACTTCGTTCGCGCCTGGGCCGCGAATCGGTTACAAACGCCGGCATGACGCAGATTACCAGCCAGCTGACCCACGCCGCGCCGCAAACCGTGCTGCTCGGTCTCGCCATCGCGGCGGCCGTCGTGGTCTTGCTGCTGGCCGCCATCGCCGTGATGGCCCTCCTGCTGCTGCGCCGGCCCGCCGAACCGCCGCGCGACCCCGCTATGGACGAATTGGCCCGGCAGCAGGCGGAGGCGGCCGGCCGCATGCAGGCCATGGGCGAGGCGCTGGCGGGCCGCCAGGCCGAGCTCGCCCGCGTGCTTTCGGAGCGGCTCGACTCGGTGACGAGCCGGCTCGGCGCCTCGCTCGACAGCAACACCAAGAACACGGTCGACCGGCTGCAGAACCTGCACGAGCGTCTCGCCGTGATCGACCATGCGCAGAAGAACATCACCGAGCTCTCCTCGCAGGTGAACTCGCTGCGAGACGTTCTGTCCAACAAGCAATCGCGAGGCGCCTTCGGCCAGTCCAACATGGAGGCAATCGTCCAGGACGGCCTGCCGAAGAACTTCTATGCGTTCCAGTTCACGCTCTCCAACAACACGCGGCCTGACTGCGTCGTCTTTTTGCCCGACCAGCGGCCGCTCGTGATCGACGCCAAGTTCCCGCTAGAGGCCGTCGCGGCCATGCGGGGCGCCGCCTCCGACGATGCGCGAAAAGCAGCCGCCCAGCGCGTGCGCCAGGACGTCGCCCGCCATGTTGCGGACATCGCCGGCAAGTATCTGATCGCGGGCGAGACCCAGGACATGGCGCTGATGTTCGTGCCGTCCGAGTCGATCTACGCGGAGTTGCACGATGGCTTCGACGACGTGGTGCAGAAGGCCTATCGGGCGCGGGTCGTGATCGTCTCTCCGTCGCTGCTCATGCTGGCGATCCAGGTGATGCAGCAGATCCTCAAGGATGCGCGGATGCGCGAGGCCGCCGACCAGATCCGGACCGAGGTCGGACGCCTGATGGAGGATCTCGGCCGCCTGCGTGAGCGCGTGCTCAAGCTGCAACAGCATTTCGGTCAGACGAGCGAGGACCTGCGCCAGATCGTGATCTCGTCCGACAAGATCGAGAAGCGCGCGACGCGGATCGAGGAACTCGAATTCGACGACGCCGGCGCCCCGGCGGCTGAGGTCATCGCGGCGCCGGTGCGGCGGCTCGAAGCGGGCGAATGACCGAGCCCGCGTCGTCGCGCCCTCGTATTGCCGAGACGCTCGCGGTCTATCTGCGGCCGCGCGTGCTGATCGTGTTCTTCCTCGGTTTCTCGTCCGGCCTGCCGCTCGCATTGTCGGGCTCGACGCTGCAGGTCTGGTTGACCCAAAGCGGCGTCGACATCAAGACGATCGGACTGTTCGCGGCGGTCGGCACGCCCTACACGATCAAGTTTCTGTGGGCGCCGCTCGTCGACGCCCTCGATGTGCCGCTGCTGGCGCGGCGATTCGGCCGCCGGCGGGGCTGGCTGCTATTTTCGCAACTGCTGCTCGTCGTCGCCATCATGCTGCTCGGCATGTGCGATCCGGCCGCTGCGCCCGGCTTGGTCGCGCTAGCGGCGCTGTTCGTCGCCACCGCGTCGGCGACCCAGGATATCGTGATCGACGCATTCCGGGTCGAGAGCCTTCCCGAGAGCGAGCAGGCGGCCGGCATGGCGTCCTACGTCGCGGCCTACCGCGTCGGCATGCTGATCTCCACCGCGGGCGCGCTGCGGTTGGTGACGCAATTCGAGCACGTCGGGTTCGGCAAGAACCCGGCCTGGACGGCCGGTTATATCGTCATGGCGTTCTGCGTCGTGATCGGCGTCGTGACCACGCTGGTTGCCGCCGAGCCGGAGAAATCCGCCGCCGCCAATGCCGAGCATGCCGCGCAGGCCGGCGACAATCCGGTGATCCGGGTCGCGCGCGGCGCGGTCGCGGCCTTCTCCGAGTTCCTCACCCGCGACTTCGCGATCGCGGCGCTGCTGTTCGTCGTGCTGTTCAAGTTTACCGACGCGCTGGCGGGCGTCATGACGGCGCCGTTCGTGATCAAGGTCGGATTCACGCGCGATCAGTATGGCGATATCGTCAAGTTCTATGGGTTCATCGCGACGCTGGTGGGTGGTTTCGCGGGCGGATTCCTGGCGCGCGCACAGCGGCTCGCACCCAGCCTATGGGTCGGCGGGATCCTCCAGGCGATCGCCAATCTCGGCTTCACCTGGCTGGCGAGCATCGGCGGCGCCGACGTGACGGCGCTCATCATTGCGATTACGTTGGAGAACTTCACCAGCGCCATCGGCACTGTGATCTTTGTCGCGTATGTCTCGGCATTGTGCAGCAACCCGCTGCACACCGCGACTCAGTATGCGTTGCTGACCGCGCTCGCGGCCGTCGGCCGTACCTATCTCTCGGTCAGCGCCGGCTATATCGTGGACGCCGCCGGCTGGCCGTGGTTCTTCACGATTTGTGCGTTGGCTGCTATCCCGAGCTTGCTGCTGCTCGCCTGGCTGCAGCAGCGCGGCCATTTCGCCGCGCTGGAGCGAAAATCAGCTTGACCGGTCTCAGCGTTTCGGCGGAAACACCTGCCGTCTGGCATCGTCGTTGTCGAACAGCTCGCCATCGCATTCCGGCTTCGACCAGTAATTCGTCAGCTTGAAATAGGTGCCGACCCGCGTCCATTCGCCGATGGTGCCGCAGTCGCGGACGCCACGGCCCTTGCGATGGCTGCTCATGATTCTTCGTCTTCGGGTCGAAATCGGGATCGCTGAGGCTGAACGAGAGCGTCAGGTCGCTTTTCTGGTTCGGTTTCTCGAAGCGCAGCAGACGCGCGCAGTCCGGCACACCTGCCGGCATGAGGAAGAATATGCTGCCGCTCGGTAGGCGGCGCGGCGGCAGCGGACCTCGACGAGCGATTGGCCGCCGCCGAGATCGTCGGTTTCGATCACGCTGTCGGCGTTCGCGGGCTCGTCGCAGTCGGCGGTACGCAACCCCTCGGCCATGACGGACGCCGGCAAGGTCGCCTCTTGGAGGCAGCGATCCGGATGGCGAGGCCGCCTGCCAAAACGGCAGCCACGACGGCGGGGGCGATGAGGGAGACGCGCATGCGGGCTCCTGGGCTTGCTGCCTCAGAACGGCATGCGGCTTTTGATCGCCGTAGATAGCGTGCCTTCGTCGAGATAGTCGAGCTCGCCGCCGACCGGCACGCCGTGCGCGAGGCGCGTGACCGCGACGTTGGCGCCGGTCAGGAGATCGGTGATGTAGTGCGCGGTCGTCTGCCCGTCGACCGTGGCGTTGAGGGCGAGAATGACCTCCTTCACGTCCGGCGCGTGCGCACGCGTCACCAGGGCATCGATTGTCAGATCCTGCGGGCCGACGCCGTCGAGCGGCGACAGAGTGCCGCCGAGCACGTGATAGCGCGCGTTGATCGCATGCGCGCGCTCGAGCGCCCACAGATCGGCGACGTCGGCTACCACCACGATGATCGACGGATCGCGGCGGGTATCGATGCAGACCGTGCAGGGATTCTGCGTGTCGATGTTGCCGCAGGTGCCGCACACCTGGATCTTGTCGATCGCCGTCTGCAGCGCTGCGACAAGCGGGCTCATGAGCTGCTCGCGCTTCTTGATGAGATGCAGCGCGGCGCGCCGCGCCGAGCGCGGGCCGAGATTGGGCAGACGGGCGAGCAGCTGGATCAGCCGTTCGATTTCGGGTCCGGCGACGGCGGCGGGCATGGGTCTCGGCTCAGAGATGCAGGTCAGAGATGGCAGAGAGATGCTGATCGCGCTAGCATCACCTTGCACGTGAAGTGGAGGCGAGGATGCTCGCGCGGCAGATCGCGGTCGGATTTGGCATAGCCATCATGTTCCCGCTCTTGGTCTATTATGGCGTTGCGACCTTCAATCCGCCGCCGCAGATACCGTCGACGATAACCAGGCCAACCATCATGCCGAATCCGACCGAGGCGGAGCGGCAGGCCTATCGGCAGGCCCTCCAGGCCTACAACGAGCAGTTCAAGCGCGCGTACGCGGAATATACGGCCGCCCAAAAAGCGTTCGTGCGTATCTTGATGATCGTTTCGACGCCACTTGGCGTCGCCGCAATTCTGATTGGCGCATTTATGCGACTGCATTCGATTGGAACGGGCCTGATTATCGGCGGCATCGGAGCCGTCGGCTTCGGATACTGGAACTACTGGGAATTTCTGGAAAACTGGATGCGGTTCGCCTCGCTTCTCGCGGGATTCGCCATTCTGGTGTTCGTCGCCCATCGACAATTTACCGTCACCCGCAATCCGCCCGCATCGTCGGCCTAGTTCTGCCGCGTCGTTGCCGGGATGACTGTCCCGAAAACCGGCATCCACCTCCCGATCAAGCCCGGGGCGGGCCTTTTCGGGATCGTGCTCTAGAACAACTTCATATCAGGCGGCAGCGGCAGGCCGCCGGTCAGCGATTTCATCTTCTCCTGCATCAGCGCCTCGGCCTTGCGGCGCGCATCGGCGTGCGCCGCGACCAGCAGATCCTCGACGATCTCCTTCTCGTCGGGCTTCATCAATGAGGAGTCGATCTGCACGCCTTTCATCTCGCCCTTGGCGGTGAGCCGCACCGTGACCATTCCGCCGCCAGCCGTGCCTTCCACCTCGATGCGATCGAGCTCGGCCTGCATGGCTTCCATCTTCGACTTGAGCTCGGCGGCCTGCTTCATCAGGCCCAGGAAATCCGGCATGGTGTTCCCTTCTGAATTCCTGTCGCGGCGTGGCTAAAGCGTGATGACTTTTCTTCGAATAGCATCACGCATTAGATTTTTGTCTAAGCATGATCTTTTCCGAAAATCGGCAATCCACTTTTCCGGATCATGCCTTAGTCGTCGTCGCCGATGTCGTCCGGCTGGATGTGCTCGGCGAACACGGACGAGTCGTCGTCGATTGGCGGCTCCGGCGGCATCACGTCACCGTCGGGTGATGCAGCCGGCGGCATCTCCTGCAGACCTTCGCGCACGGCTACGATCTGTGCGCCGGGAAACCGCGCCATCACGGCCTTGACCAACGGGTCGGCCTGCACACCGCGTTCGAGCTCGGCACGGCGCGCATCGTTGAGCGATTTGATGGTGGGCTGGCCCTGCTCGCTCGAGACCACCACCATCCAGCGTCGCCCGGTCCATTGGCTGATCTTGCGGGAAAGATCGCCGACCATAGTCTTCGACGCGTTGGGCTCGAGCGCGACCTCGAGACGGCCGGGCTCGAAGCGCACGAGACGCACGTCGCGTTCCAGCGCTGTCTTGGTCTGCAGGTCGCGCTTCTCGGCCGCGAGGGCGATGAGGTCCTCGAAGCGCGCCAATGTGACCGTCGTCATGTCGGGCGCCGCATCGACCTGCCGCGCCACCGGCTCCTGGCGCTGCGGCATCGCTACGCCACGCGGCGCGGCGGCGCGCGGCGCATCGATCGGTGCCGGGCGCGGTGCGTCGAGCCGCGCCGTCGGTCCGCCGCCGTCGCCATGGCCTTGCGGCCGTCGCACCGGGGTATCGGTGCTGCCGCTCAGCGAACGCACCAGATCGTCCGGCGTCGGCAGGTCGGCCGCATAGGCGATGCGCACCAGAACCATTTCGGCAGCGGCGATCGGCTTGGCAGCCGACTGCACCTCCGGCAGGCCCTTGAACAGCATCTGCCAGGTACGCGCGAGCACCCGCATCGAAAGCGTGGCCGCAAAGGAGCGCCCGCGCGTGCGCTCGATCTCGGCGAGCGATCGATCGTCCGCGACTGCCGGCACGACCTTCACGCGGGTGACGAAATGGGTGAACTCGGCGAGGTCGGCCAGCACCACGGCCGGATCGGCGCCGGCATCGTACTGGTCGCGCAGTTCCTTGAGCGCCACCGCGATGTCGCCACGCATCAGCGCGTCGAAGAGGTCGATGACGCGGCTGCGGTCGGCGAGCCCGAGCATCTGCCGCACGTCCTCGGCGCGTACCGCGCCGGCCGCATGCGCGATTGCCTGGTCGAGCAGCGACAGCGAGTCGCGCACCGATCCTTCGGCAGCGCGCGCGATCAGGGCAAGTGCCTCCGGCTCGGCCGTGAGGCCCTCTTTCGCGGTGATGCCCTCGAGATGCGCGACCAGCCGATTGGCTTCGACGCGGCGCAGGTCAAAGCGTTGGCAGCGCGACAGTACCGTCACGGGCACCTTGCGGATCTCGGTGGTGGCGAAGACGAACTTGGCGTGCGGCGGTGGCTCCTCGAGCGTCTTGAGCAGCGCGTTGAACGCCGCGCCCGAGAGCATGTGCACTTCGTCGAGAATGTAGACCTTGTAGCGCGCGCTCACCGGCGCATAGCGTACCGCGTCGTTGATCTGGCGGATGTCGTCGACGCCGTTGTGGGATGCCGCGTCCATCTCGAGCACGTCGACGTGGCGGCTCTCCATGATCGCCTGACACTCGACGCCGAGCATCGGCATCTTGACGGTCGGTCCCGTGATCGAGCCGTCGGGCAGCGCGTAGTTGAGCGCCCGCGCCAGGATGCGGGCGGTCGTAGTCTTGCCGACACCGCGCACGCCGGTGAGGATCCAGGCCTGCGGAATGCGTCCCGTCTCGAATGCGTTCGAGATGGTGCGCACCATGGCGTCCTGGCCGATCAGGTCGTCGAAAGTTGCCGGCCGGTATTTGCGCGCCAGCACGCGATAGGGCGTCGCGCGTTCCGGCGCCGTCAAGCCGAGGCCCGGGCCGCCAGGTTCGTCGGGGGTGGTCGCGTCGTTCATCGTGCGTGCGGCCCCGGGCCTGGTCACAGCAAAGATAGCCGAGTGCGAAGATCGCTGAGTGGGAGGCTGACGAGCGACCCGAACCGGAGCTCGTTAGGGCTGCTTCCTTCCGGACCTGACCCGGTTGGCGAGTGGCTCGTCCACCGCCAACCTCCCGCCCCCTATATCGGCGGAACGGAACGGGAATGCAAGCGCTTGAGGAACGTTCCGTGCTAGCCATCCGGAGGATCTATTTTCGCGCGACTCTTCGCCCAGCCGCCCGTTTTCATGAGTGCCTCGATGCCCCCTTCCGCCTGGTCGCTGCACCCGCAGCTCGCGCGCGATACGGTCCCGGTCGGGGAGCTCGCGCTCTCGTGCGTGCTGGCGATGAACGATGCCACTTATCCTTGGCTCGTGCTGGTGCCGCGCCGTGCCGGGGCCGTCGAGATCATCGATCTCGGCGCGCCAGAGCAAATGACGCTGATGGCCGAAATCGCGCAGGCGTCGACCGCGCTCAAGACCTTGACCCGGTGCGACAAGCTCAACGTCGCTGCCATCGGCAATGTGGTGCCGCAACTGCATGTCCACGTGGTCGCGCGGCGCCTGGACGACCCGGCGTGGCCGCGGCCGGTCTGGGGAGCGGCGCCGCCGCGCCTCTATGCGGCGGCGGAACTGCAAGCCTTCGTCGCGGCCTTGCGCGGTGCGATCGGGATAACGTGAAGCAGCGCGCTCGCGCCAAGTTGCGTCGGAGTTCCAGCCATGCGATTTTCGACATGCTTACCGGAGACGCGCATGCCTTCCTGCCCCGATTTCGGGCCGAAACCGCACCTTGGATACACGGCAAGCCTCATCGATCGCGCCGCCCATCGGCGGGGCGAGGCGGCGGCGCTCGCGGCTGATCGGCGCGCCGGCGCCTATGTGATCGGCGGCGAGATGATCGTTGCCCGCAAGCAGGCCTCCGGCGGCGAACCGCTGTTCGCGCTGCAGGAAGCGCAGGCCCTGGCGGCGACGCGCGAGTGCGTGCTGCTCGGCTTTCGCGACGGCGTGCCCCACTTCGGCGTCGGCATCGGCAAGGAAGCCGTCGAAGGCCTCAAGGCGCGCGACGAGCTCCTCGTCACAGATTTGCGCTCGATCGCCGTGCAGGGGCTGGTCGCGCCCGAGCACCTGCCGCCGCTCGCCGAGGCGAAGGCCTTGCTCGCCTGGCACGCGCGCCATCGCTTCTGCGCCAACTGCGGCACGCTGACCGATGTCGCCGAAGCGGGCTGGAAACGCATTTGCCCGGCGTGCAGGACCGAGCATTTTCCCCGCACCGATCCGGTCGTCATCATGCTGGCGGTGCGCGGCGAGCAATGCCTGCTCGGGCGTTCGGCGCGCTTTGCGTCCGCGATGTGGTCGTGCCTGGCCGGTTTCGTCGAGCCGGGCGAGAATATCGAGGAGGCGGTGCGCCGCGAGGTGCATGAGGAAGCCGGCATCTCGTGCGGGCGCGTCGTCTATTTCGCGTCGCAGCCGTGGCCGTTTCCCATGTCGTTGATGATCGGCTGCCATGCCGAGGCGCTCGATCGAGACATCAAGATCGATCCCGAGCTCGAAAGTGCGCGCTGGTTTGATCGCGACGAGGTCGCGCTGATGCTGTTGCGCAAGCATCCCGACGGGCTCGGCACGCCGCCGCCGGTCGCGATCGCGCA
This sequence comes from Xanthobacteraceae bacterium, assembly GCA_036491235.1. Lineage (GTDB taxonomy): Bacteria > Pseudomonadota > Alphaproteobacteria > Rhizobiales > Xanthobacteraceae > JAVDCA01. The sequence goes on from DASXCK010000427.1 coordinate 15,711, forward strand.
TCACATCATCCGTGCCTGGGTCGAAGGCGATGTCGTTGCCTTCGACTAGTGCCGGTGCGCCGCGCATCCTCTGCGCCGGAATGGCGGTTCTCGACGAAATCTTCCGTGTCGACGAGTTTCCGCCCGCGGACGGCAAGACGCAGGCAAGCGAATTCGCGGCAGTCGGCGGCGGCTGCGCCGCCAATGCGGCGATCGCGGTCGCGCGGCTGGGCGGTCGCGCGAGCTTCGCGGGTCCGCTCGGCGGTCCGGCCGGGCAGGAGCCGATCAGCGATCGCATTTTGGCCGGGCTGGGGCCGGAAGGCGTCGACTGCGTCGGTTGCGTCCGGCTCGACGGCGTCGCCTCGGCAGTCTCGGCGATCTTCGTCAATGCGCGCGGCGAGCGCACCATCGCGACCTATCGCGACCATCGCCTCGATGCGGTGACCCCGCGCGACGCGGATACGCTCGCGGCTGCGGCCGACATGGTGCTCGCCGACAACCGCTTCCCCAATTTCGCGCTGCCGATCTGCCGGTCGGCGCAGCGGCGCGGCGTTCCGGTCGTGCTCGACGCCGACAAGCCGGTACAGCCGCACGATCCCTTGTTCGCCGCCTGCTCGCACATCGTGTTCTCCGCCGAAGGGCTGCGTGCGACGATGCGGACCGACGACCTCGCGGCTGCGTTGCGGCAGTTCGGCGAACGCACCAGCGCTTTCATCGCCGTGACCAACGGGCCCGGCCCGGTGCTGTGGCGCGACGAGGTCGACGCGATCCGGCAATTGCCGGTCTTCCGCGTGATCGCGGTCGACACGCTCGCGGCCGGTGATGTCTTCCACGGTGCGTTTGCGCTTGCGCTGATCGAGGGCCGCGACGCCGAAGAGGCGCTCCGCTTTGCGGCCGCTGCCGCCTCCCTCAAGTGCACGCGTTTCGGCGGCAGCGCGGCCGCGCCGATGCGGAGCGAGGTCGACGCGCTGCTCGGTTGATTGGTCCTTCGTAAAATATATTTCTATTTTATCGCAATAGTGACTTCCGCAAAGGATAAATATCTATATATTCGTCTTCGGCCGATATCTTCATCCCCCTCGGCCGAGGGCCGCGCCAACATGGACGCCATCGACCGGAAAATCCTTGCCGTGCTCCAGGAGGATGCCTCGCTGTCGGTCGCCGAGATCGGCAACCGGGTAGGTCTCTCCTCGACCCCCTGCTGGAAGCGCATCCAGCGCCTCGAGGGCGATGGCGTGATCCAGAAGCGCGTCGCGGTCATCGACCAGGACAAGCTCGGCCTTGGCGTCACGGTGTTCGTCTCGGTCGAGACCGAGGATCATTCGGAAGAATGGCTTACGCGCTTTGCGCAGATGGTCGGCGCGATGCCGGAGGTGCTGGAGTTCTATCGGATGGCCGGCGACGTCGACTACATGCTGCGCGTCGTGGTTCCGGACATTGCCGGCTATGACGCGTTCTACAAGCGGCTGATCGCGGCGGTCCCGCTCAAGAACGTCACGTCGCGCTTCGCGATGGAGAAGATCAAGTCGACGACGGCACTGCCGATCGCGTAGGGCCTGGTCGCGAACAGCGTCATCACGCGCGGGACGGATCGCTCAGCAGCAACCGTGCTGCAAGTCCAGTGTCACCGAGCAGCTCTGGCGCGGGCGCATGAAGAACTGGTCGCTCAGGTTGAGCGTGCCGGTAATTGTCCAACCGATGGTCGGCTTGTACGCATAGGTCGCCTCGCCCCAGATAAGCGATGTATTGGGGACCATGAGCGCTTTAGGGATGAAGCTTGTCACCGTGCCGCTGCGCGCCGTCGCATTGGCATTGGGCCGGCTCCAACCGATCGTCGCAATTTGGCCGGTCGCGTCGATGCAGACGCTCGACACCGTCGCCTTGAGGTTGGCGACCGGATACGGGTAGGCGACCTTGGTGGCGGCGTCGAAGATATTGGGGATGTCGCCGCCAGATGTCACGTTCGACACTTGCGCCGTGAGATCGCCGACCGTATGCGCCACCAGCGTCGTCTTGCGGTCGGCGCTGACCGCCTGCGATATCTCGACGCCGCCGAGGTAGAGCGTGAGCATCAGAGGCAGCAGGACCGCGAACTCGACCGCTGAAACACCGGCCTGGTCCGCGTTGAAGCCGCGGAGCCTCGTCAACAGGGAAACGCCGGTGTGGTTGTGGATCATGACGAAGCGCCTCAATTGTACGGCTCGTTGCGGAACGCTGCGGTGGCGACCAGCAGCCGATTGCCGCCTGCCATGTTGCTCAGCGAGCCGAAATCCATGAGGGTGAAGTAGATCGGCCACTGGTAGTACAGCGTGACCACGACGATGTCGCCCGGACCGCCGGGGTTGTAGCCGAAACCGGATGTGACCAGATGGCCCGAGCCGTCGATCGGCGGCGAATAGGTGATGCCGCCGAAGCTCGAATACTTCTGCACGTCCACGTAGATGCCGCTCTGGCAGTTGAACAGCCCGTAGACGCGCGCGCAAACGGCGTTCTTGAACTTGGTAGCGTCCATGCCCTGGCTTTGCGCCTGGCCGGTGAGGATCAGCCGCGCGGAATCGGCGACCGCCGTCTCCAGCGTCTGATCGGCGAAGAAGACCAGCGCGGTCTGCATGATGCCGAACATCAGGGCGAGAAACGGCACGAGGATCAGCGCGAATTCGACCGCCGCCGATCCGCCTTGATGGCGCGCGAAGTGTCGCGGCGAAGCGAGCCGCGTGAGGCGTTTCATCCTGCGCCTGATCTTGCTCCGCATCGTCTCGCGCATGGACGAAATATCCCGATTCCGCATTACGTGGGCATTACGGATGCTTCGTCTTTTACTGAAAACTTATTGTCGAATTGTTTCGGTCGACGTCCGCGCTGCCGGCGCTTCGTTGAGAATGCGGTAACCAAGCGGGCGGCGACGGCCAGGCGCCGGCGCATCGAGGTTTCGTGCGTCAGCGTTGGACGGGGGCAGCGGCCTGGGCGCGGGAGCTGCGAGTTCCTTCCTGCCCGAGCGCCAGGTTGAAATATGCGGTGGAGTCGCCGAGCGTGATGCGCGGTTCGCAGTCCGGCGCGCAGCTGTAAGATTCGCGATTGGCGCCGCGGTAGACGACCACGATGTCGCCGCGCGGACCGAACACCTCGATATTTTGCTCCGACAGCACCGCACCGCTGCGATCGAGCGCCATCATGTTGGTGGTGCCGTAGCTTTTGCCGGTGATCACCAGGAGGCCGTTGGGCTGGACGGTCACGTCCGCGATCAGGGGATTGCCGATCACGACGGTGGATACGTGTGGCGGCAGCCTGGTGATCATGGCGCGATCGAGCTCGACCTTGATGGCGTCGGCGGCGTGCGCCGGTCCGGTCATGAACGGTGCCGGCAGCATCGCCGCACACAGTAACGCCCAGGCGACCCGGCGCCCGCGATACGCAGATTGTGCCGTCATCGGAACTCTCCGAACTGTTACGCGGATCCGACGACCGCATTACTTACGGCCGCAGCGGAAATACAGTTCGAGTTGACGATAAAATGGTGAACGAATTCCAAAATTGCGCACGCCTCCGCGTTGGCGGCAACGGCATATCGCTCCATGCAACGTGCGAAAGGCCGCGTCGATCGCGCAAGCCAGCAGTAAAAACCTGCTTTGGACGCGCGTCAGCGAACGCGGCAAGCGCACGTTAACCATGGATAAATATCGATGGTCCATCCGGGTTTACGCGCTGCAATTAACCGAGCGGCAAACAGCATTGGGGTAGCGTTGCGTCATGGTCCTGATCGGTCGGGAAACAAACGCCGCATGGGCCAAGCTCAGACAGCCACGTGGATCCAGGAGCAAGCCATGAAGACACTCATGCAATTCGCGAAGGACGAGTCCGGTGCAACCGCGATCGAGTACGGCCTCATCGCCGCGGGCATTTCGGTTGCCATCATCGCGGTCGTCAATTCGCTCGGCGGCCAGCTGAAGAACACGTTCTCGAACGTGTCGACCCAGCTCGGAACCGCCGGCAAGTAAACTCGCCAATCGGCCTTTTCGAGAGCCCCGGCAAAGCCGGGGCTCTTTTGTTTTCCGGCCGCGCGAGCGTTGCTACCATTCATTCATAATATCGCGAGTTGTCGTAGCATTACCGCAAAATCCGGAGGGTGCCGTTTACTCATCCTTTTAACTTCGGAGGGCATAACGCATGACAGTTTCGGCGGATATCCGTCGATAACCTTGGGAGAGCAACATGTCTGTGTTTAAGCGTTTTCTGCGTGACGAGAGTGGCGCGACGGCCATCGAGTACGGCCTGATCGCCGCCGGCATCTCTGTCGCGATCATCGCGACCGTCAACACCCTCGGCGGCCAGCTGAAGAACACGTTCTCGAACGTGTCGACCCAG
>DASXCK010000428.1:0-15637 GCA_036491235.1 Xanthobacteraceae bacterium
GACCAGCGCGAGTTGCGCGGCCTGAACAGCCGCGCTCGTGGCGCCGCCGTTCCAGGACTGCTGCGCGATGAACCATGGCCCGGTGTATCCAGCAGTACGCGTCGCCGAGATCACGGCCGTCATGGACGCCTGATAGCTCGACTGCGACGTCGCAAGGTTGGTGTCGGCTTCGCCCTGGCCCCACAATATTGCGGTCGGCGATACGCCCAGGCGCGCCCGGACCCGGCCGAGCGCGGCTGTCAGGCGATTGCCGTAAGAATTCTGCCAGTCGGCCGCCGCCGAGCCCCCTATTGCGACCGGAACCAATACGACGCGATCGAAAAGCGAGGCATTGATCAGCTTGTCGGCGAGCCGGCTGCCGGGATTTCCGCCCGTACTGCTGCACCCGAGCAGGGGATCAACGGCGGTATAGATCGCGCCGTTGCAGGGATTGAGGTTGTCGACCTTGCCGATATTCGTCGGGGTATAGGCTGTCGGCCCCAAGTTGCAGATATTCGACTGGCCTGCGAGGACGAGGATGCAATTCCGAATTCCCGGATTGATCGATTGCGAGGACAAGCTCTTTCCCGAGAGATCGACATAGCTTCGATCGCCCAGGGCCGCCGGCTCCGTCATGACGAATGGATCCGGCGCGCTTGGGACAGCACGGGCCAACATGGCGGCTCACATCTGCAGCCAGGCCATCAAGCCGGGTCCGTTCAGCGCGGCTTGGTCCCAAACCGCCGCATTCGTCCCATCCCCGGCCTGCAGCGCCTGAATGAAATGAAATCCGAGCTGTGGTTTGTAGCCGCCCCGGCACTTCTGCATGTGCCTCACCGATAGGGCGGCCTGCGTCGTGTCTTGATCCGTGAAGTCCGCCGCCGTCGTCGTGTCGAGGCCGAACCCGATCGACGCTTTCGCGCCGGATACCGCGGCTGAATTCAGGTGCACCGACAAATAAACGTCAATGGCGTGTATCGCCAACCCCGACACAAGGTTGATGCGGTTGCCCGTGCTGGCGTTCAATGGACCTTGTGTCGAAGAGGTCTGGGTCCAATTGGCCGTGCTGTCGCTCGCCTTGGCATACACGAGCTCGGGGTTGTAGGCATTCCACACGCCGAGGATGGCCTGGCCCCCGCCCGCCGCTGCGGTGCCAAAGGTCATGTTGAGGAAGGAGTTGCCGTCCGACCGCACGGTCCCGACATAGGTGCCGCGCCCTGCAAGCGGCCCATTCGTAACGGCGTTCTTGTTGAGAGGAACGCCGGGTGCCGTGGTGAAGTCCAGTTCGGTCGTGCCGACACCCGTCCCTCGTCCAGTATCGGACGTCCACGCCGGCCCGCGCGTCGCGCGCATCGTTCCGCCATCACTCCAGACGAAGATGTCGTAGTTGGAATTCGCCGCGATGGCCGCCGGGCTTTTGCTCGTATCGGTCGTTGCCTGCAAAAGCTCGCCGCCGGTATCGGTCATCACCAAGCTATTGCCGTTCCACAGCGGAACGAAACGACCGATAGCCGGCGTATAAAAGAGGGTCGTCGCGCTTGCCACATCAGCCGTCGGCACGGCCGTGCCGCTGGTGAGCGTCAGGCGTCCTTGCGGCGGCGTCGGCGCGGCAAAATCCTCCGCAGCCGCCGTGATGAATACCTGCGCCGACCCGGAAAGCGAAATTGCGCTATTTGAATTCGTGCTGCGCAGGACGTTGCGCGTCAACGTCGTGCCGGCCGCCGTATAGGTACCGCGCCCGATCTCGCTGTTGGCGCCGTCCGAAATCGCATAGGTGACGACGTCGCCATCCTGGACGCCGGCGGCACCGAAGGACAGAAAGCCCGAGAGCGCCGCGCCGAGCGTGATCGTGCCGGCGCCGGCCGTCGCCGTCGTCATGCGGGCGAGGTTGTAGAGCTTGGACACGGATCAGCCTCACGCCAGCTGCGGGACGCCGTTGGCCGGGTCGAACTGCACCTGGAAGCTGTTGCCCGCCGTGACCGTGAGATTGGTCCCGTAGTCGTACCAGCCGACCAGGTTGCCGGCCGCAGGCGTCGCATTGTAGAGGACGCAGTAGCGGAACGGGCCGATCGCGCCCGGTGTCGCCGTGAACGTGACGTTGTTGAGCTTCAATATATACGTGCCGGCGGACTGCGCCGACGAGACCAGCGTCGCGGCGCTGCCGCCCGCCGTGTAGCCGTTGCCGGCGGCGATCTCGACGATATTGGCGAAGACAGTGTTCGTCGCGGCCGGTGCCGTGTTGGTCAGTGCGACTTTGAGCGTATCGCTTCCGAGGTTGTGCACTTTATTGGCGACGTCCGCGACGAATTGATTGAACTTGTTGAAGGTGGCCATTCGTTATCCCGTTTGATTTTGTCGTCTGGTCACGCCGAGGCGCGCGGCAGCACCGCGCCGCGAAGGGCCGTCGTTCTGGTTGTTATCGAGACGTGGATGCCGCCGGGCTCAAACGTCGGATGCGCTCCGCGCGGAGCGAGCAGCGCAAATAATCTCAACTATGGTGAGGTCGTTGCCGGTTCCGTCGGGAACCCGGCGCCCTTAACTTTCCCAATGGAACTGCGTCGGCCTGTGACAAATCGTCTTGTCAAAGCCGGAGGCCTATGGTTGAGAAACCCGGTGGTAACTCAGTAACTCATCAACCCCCGTGGGAGGGAATTATGAAATCCGGAATTGCCGTGAAGTCTGCACTGACCTTGTCTGCGTCGGTGCTTGCACTCGCCTGGGCCGCGGGCTCCGCAGCCGCCGACTCGCAGAATATCAAGGGCTCCTACTTCTTCACGGGTTCGGCCTCGTGCCTCGTCTCGCCGGGTCATGTCGATGCCCCCGCCCCTCTTCCGACGAACCCGACTCCGGGCGTGCTTCTCCCGGGCTCCGGCTTCAACGTCCGACTGCAGCCGAACGACATCAACCTCCCCAACCTGCCGAATGGCAATAACGACCAGCAATCGTTCACCCGTTCGTTCTCGGTCACGGGCATTCGCACCTTCGACGGCAACGGCCATGGCACCGTCAACGGCACCGCCGTCGGCCACGACGGCCGCCCGACGCCGGGGCCGAACGGCTGGCCGCACTTCCCGCCGTCGGCGGGCTCGTCCACCTTCAGCTACACGTTCACCTATACGGTCGACGGCAACGGCGGCTGGAGCGCCACCATGGATCGGGGCAGCTTCAAGGAGACCTTCACCAGCGGCTCGCGCGCCGTCGGACCGAACGGGGTCGATGCCAACGGGCAGCCGGTCGACGCCAACTTCCCGCAGACGGCCGTGATGTCGGATCCGAGCGGGCAAGGGCTCGACGTGATCCCGCCGATCGTCGGGTCGATCACCAACGACAGCAAGGTGCTGACCGCCTCGCATCCCGCGACGGTGGTGGAGACGCGCCTGTTCTCCAACGGCGACGTGTGGCCGGAGATCTGCGCGCGCTCGCGCGTGTTCACCCTGTTGCCGAACAACAACGGCAACAACGGCAACGGCAAGTGACCTGAGCCGTTGCGGGCCGGTCCGACCTCGCGGCCGGACCGGCCCGCGACCCTTGACGTGCCGACGGCAAGCCGAGCCCGCCTCATGCGTCGAAGCTGGACGTCACCCCGCCTGTCTGGTGTTCGCGCACGCGCGATCGCGATCGCGCTTTGCCTCGTGCCGCCGGCGGCGCGGGGCGAAGTCCGCGTCGACGGCAACCCGGCGGCGATCCGCATCACAACGCACCAGGATTCGATCGACAGCGTGCTCGCCGCGCTGCGCACGCGCTTCCGCGTGCAGCACCGCAGCGCGATCGCGCTCGACATGCCGGCCAATCCGACTTACGCGGGCCCGCTCGACCGCGTGATCGCGAACCTGCTCGACAGCTTCAACTACATCGTCAAGAAGAGCCCGGCCGAGACCGAGATCATCATTCTCGGCCGGCACGGCGAAGCCGCAATGCCGCCGCCGAAGCCCAAGCTCGACCTCCTGTCGCGTTGGCGCTGAACGCTCCTTTTTGTCGCGCGTTGCACTTTTGCTGCGTCATGGCCAGGCCATAGCCGTTCGAAGAACAGCGTCGCTTCCGCCTACGCGCTCCGGGCTTCGGCGGACTGAAACCCGCTCCGTAGCTCGCGCAGCGAGCGAAGGCAGGTTGCTCGCCTATGTCCCGGCCATCCACGTCTTCCTATGGAGCAAAGACGTGGATGCCCGCGACAGGCGCGGGCACGACGGCGAATTTCAAATCGGCTCCAGATGACTCACCCGCCCGGCCGCATCGCGCACGACGCGCATGGGGCGCGGCGCGGCGGCGGGCGGCGCGGGCGGGTGGATGATCGGCGCGAGCCGCGCGATCAGGGCGTCGAGGTCGAGCGGCGGCCACTGCGGCGGCTGTTGCGGCAGCGGCTGACCGTCGGGGCCGATGCCGCCGCCGATCGCATCGGACGTGATGCCGCCCACCGTCGCCGCGTCGCCCGTTCTGCCGCCGAGCGCGGCCAGCGTCTTGATCAGGTCGAGATGCCCGCGCTGCATCTCCATGGCGTGCAGAGCCGCTTTGCGCGCGTCCTCGCGCTCGGCGAGCGCCTTCTCGTGCTCGAACTTGAGCGTCGCGACCGCCATGTCGGCCTGCGCCTGGGCGGCGACGTATTGCTGATCGGCCTGCGCCTTCGCGGCCGTGAGCGCGATATGCTGCTGACCTTGCGCCTGGTCGGCCTGCGCCTTGAGCATGTCGGGATTGGGCGGCGACGCGATCGGCGCGCTCGCAGGGTCGAGCGGATCCGGCGGCGCCGCCGGATCGAGGAAATACTCGGAGGGAAATTGCAGCCCCGCGAGCTTGACGAACTCGCGCGCCGAATTGTGCAGGTTGCGCTTCGACACCATGCCCAGCTGAATCGCCTTCTCCTGCAGGCCCATCACCTGGCCGAGCGCGGCGAGCTGCGCCTGCCGGGTGCCGGACCCGAGCCCCACATGCACGGTGAGACGATCGCGCTTCTTCCACTCGCGCGGATCGATCGTGACCCACTGATTGCGCAGCTGCACGGTCGCCCGCGCCTGCCCGTGCTTGCGGATGATCTCATGCAGCAGCCAGAAGAGATCCTTGATGCCGGTCTCGGCAAAGATGCGCGCGATCAGCTTGATCTTCGCCTGCGCGGCCGTGAATACCTGGTTGACCGCGGTGGCGGTCTGGTTCTGGAGCGCATCGGCGTCGATCCCCTGCCCTTGCCGCGTGACCCCGGTGCGCCACTCGCGCATGGCGTCCATGTATTCCATCACCGGAAACGCCTGCGCAGCAATCGACGGCACCACCTGCCAGTTGAGCCCGCCCGGCTGCTTGGTGCGCACAATCCCGCCCGGGCGCGATACCAGGAGATCGTCGAGCGTTTCGGGCCCGGCGAACTGCTCCGCCACCTCGACGCGCGGATTGTTGGCGAGATAGACGTTGTCGAGCACGCCGCGCAGGATCGCGGTCTTGATGCGCTGGATGTCCATCACGAGGTCGGCCAGCGAACGGCCGAAGAAGCGGTGCGTCTGGATCACCGGCGTCATCGCGGCAAACGGGATGTCGTCGAATTCGACGATGTCCGGCTTGCCGTCCTTGATCAGGATATCGCCCTGCCGGCCGCCGGTACGCACCTTGTAGAGGCACGCCTTGCCGTCGCCTTTGTAGTCCATGCGGATGTAGTGCTCGGTCGTCTCGACGCGCCGCGCCGCCTGGTTGTTCTCGTCGCCGGTGTATTGGTACTCGTCGACGGTGTCGCGGCGCACTTCTTCGACATTGGCGATCGCCGTATAGGTCGGCAGCGTTTTCACCTGCTCGGGGTCGTATCCCTCGGCGATGAGCTTCGCGTGCTGGATAAGAATCTTGTGGAAGCAGTAGTCGCAGTCGCGCAAGCTGCGCGCATTGCGGCTGATGCCGAATTCTTCCGGCGGCACGGCCTCGACGCGCGCCTCCGCGGCCTCTTTCGCGCGCACGCATTCGACGTCATGCAGCAGCGGGCCGCCCGCGGGCTGATCCTCTCCCGCCGTCGCCGAGGCTGGGGCGGCCACGCTGCCCTGCCCACCGAAGCGCAGCGAAGACGGGTCGCCGAGCGGCGGCGGCAGCGCCGGCCGCACCGTGTGCGCCGTGATCTCGATGTCGGGATCGGCGGCGAGGATCGCGAACGCGTCGTCGGTCAGGTCGTAATAGGTCTCGCGCTCCTCGAGCGTCCGCGTCTCCCACCACACTTTCACGATGCCGGTCTTCGACAGCAGCGCGTCCTTGATGAACGTGTAGAGGATGAGAAAGCCCGGATTGCGCTCGAGGAAGACATGATTGACGTAGTCGGTCTCCTGCTCGGCCGCCGCGGTATCGTTCGGGCCGACCGGCGCGAACTTCACGATCTCGTCGCCCGAGCAGAAGATCTCCATCAGCGACGGCATGATGCCTTCGACCGTATCGGCGACGTCGGTCGAGACCGCGCGCGAGCGCCCCTCCGGCGCCGGCATGTCCCTCGCCATGTCGCCGAGGTAGTAGTCCATCGCGTCGGCGCGCTCGGCCGAGAGCTTTGAGGCCGCAATGGCGGCGAGCGCGTCGTTGCGCTCGGCCTCGAGCAGCGCCTTGAGCTCGGTAAGCGACATTTTTGCCATGGGCGGATCGGCTCGCTTGAAAAGCAAAGCGCCCGGCAGCACGAGGCTCCGGGCGCGCGTAACGCAGACTAGGATTTATGCCTTCTCCGAATTGCCGGAAAAGCGCAAGTGCGAATTGGTTTATCCTCACCTATTTGCGCGAAGCCGACGCTGTGTGGCGGCGAAATGATTCACGTCGCGTTTTTCGGCCGCGGCATGATTGGTTGCACCGCGTCGCCGCCCGGCCGCGAAAAACAAAGCGCCCGGCGGCACGGGGCTCCGGGCGCGAGATCAGCAGACTAGGATTTATGCCTTCGCCGAATTGCCGGGCAAGCGCAAGCGCGAACCGCGTTATCCCCGCCCATTCTGCGGCATGTCGATTGCGACGCCGCCGCAAAAGCAAGGCGCGCCGGAAGCGATGAGCCGCGGGCGCGCCTTGTTACTCCTATCCTTCCCGGCATACACCGACCGCGTCGAGAACGCGAGCAGCGCCGGCCAAGTGCTGGCTCCGGCTAAAGGCGTCGACCGAAGCCGCCGCGGAAGCCGCCGAAGATCAGCGACAGCAGGAACAGAACGATAAAGACGAAGAATACGATCTTTGCGATTCCGGCTGCGGCTCCGGCGATTCCGCCAAAGCCGAGAGCTGCCGCGATAAGCGCAATGATCAGCAGTGATATGACCGCGCCGAGCATGGGGGCATTCCTCCGTTGTGTCCCAAGTTAAACGCCCGGAGGATGCCCGAGTTCCATCCGGCCGCCGCGAGCGCGACCGTCGCATCAGGCGTTCAGATCTCGTCGGGATCGTCTTTGCGCGGGGCCACCAGGAACGCCGCCACCACGGCAAGGCCCAACACCGCGTAGAGCTGCGGCTGCGCCGCCGCGATCGCCGTCGCCAGCTGGCCGCAAAGGCGATCGAACTGGTCGACAAGGAAGAGCAGATGGCTCATCGCGACGCCGCATCTTGAGGAAGTACGCCGTGATGTCGGCGAGCAACATAGCTAAATTGTGGCGCCGCACGCGGATGAGCCGCCGCAATGCAGGGCCCTGCCCGCTTCGCGATCGGGCCCGCAAACATCGGCGCGACCGCGCCTCATTCGTCGAGAGAGACTCGCCATCGTGCCCTCATCATCCTTGTCATTGAAATCGCCCCGGACCGCCGCGTGGCTGGTCGATGGATCGATCGATGTCCACGTTTTCCGCTCTTGCACCTGCGGCGGTCGAGCGGGCCGCCCGAGAGGATGCGCCCTGCCATTTTGCGGACAACCTGTCGAGCATTGCTTCCCCCCGATGTCCGCAGGTGACCGCCATCCAATTCGCCCTCAGCCACGTACCTACAAAGGGCCGCGATCCAGGCGGCGGGCGACATACCTTCATACCTCTGGAACGGCAGGCTAGACAGATGAGCGACGATCGTCACGAAGTGATCCCGTTGGTGCCACGACACGGCTTTCGCAACGCGGACGCCTCGGCGCCGCAGGCGGCCGCAGTTCCGGATGCGGATCGAGAGCGATTGGAAGCCTTGCTTCGCGAGTTGCTGCGCGACAATTCGATCCGCGAGCTGCTTTGCGTCAACGAGGAACTCGCCCCGCAGCCGAGCGACGCCGAGTAGACTTCCGCGCGTGCCGGCCCCGCCCTGATCGACGCGGGACGACCACGGCCGTAAAGGCTCGCCTCGATGCGGGCCTGACACGCATATCTGCACCACGTATCGGCACCACGCCGCCCCCGACACTGATACACAATCCGCCGCCCCGCGCTCGCCGCGCGTGGCTTCCGAATCCGGTCGCGACCGCGTCCCATCGTCAGGCGGCACACCGGGTGCGCAGGGTCCCGGCCCGCGCGCCCGATCCGCGAGTCGTCGTCTTAGCGGCGCCAAACCACTGGTGATGCGGTTTCGACCAGGCGTCTTTCTCTCCCTGTCCGCAAAGTGATAAAGAGAATGACCATGCGACGGCGCGACCTCATCAAGGCGCTCGCTGCGACCGCAGCCGGCTGGCCGCTTGCGGGGCGCGCAGCCCAGCCGGTCCCGTCGCACGCACCGCCTCCGCAGACCCCGCAGCCTGCCGCGCTCACGCGCGCACAGGCGGACGCGCTCGCGGCGTACGATGCGGCGCTCGGTCGGTTCAAGTCGATCCTGAGCGAGCGGCGCGCCCAGATCGGTGCGCATCAACCGCCGCCGAACCTGCCTGGGCAGGCGCTCTACCTCGCGCGCGTCAACGTGATGAGCACCTACAAGGACCTCACCGACGCGCTTCCGTCCCGGATCGGAAGAGCCAACAAGTTCGGCACGCCGCCCGCATACCTCGACGCCGACATCGAGCCGCTGATCGACGAATACCGAAGGCTCTTCGCCGTCATGGAGGCCCCGCCCGCCGACGCACAAAAGTCGGACACCCCCTTCCGCGACGTGGTCGATCTCGCAATCGCCATTGCGCGCGCCAAGGGCCTCGATGCCGCGAATGCCAAGATGGCCGGCCGCATCAGCCTGGGGATGTTCTTCGCCGAGACCGACGGCAAGCAGAATGTCGGCAATGCGCGCTCGAACAAGTACAAGGGGAGCTTTCAGACCGATCGATCGGAAGACCGGATCGGTCAAAGGAAATGGGCCGCCATCAGACCGTCGATCAAGTCGCCCGCCCTCATCGCGCGCGACGACCGGGAAGAAGCGCGGGCCGGCAGGCTCGATCATCGCTTCAATCACTGGACCGCGGTGCGCGATGCCCTGGCCAATGCCCACGCCGATCTCTTTCTGCAAATTCCCGCGATCGCGCGCCTGCTGCCCGACCCGATCGACCAGATGAAGCTCTTCGAGCTCGTCCAGATCATCCCGGCACCGACCAGAGCCGCGCTCGGCTCCGGCCACCTGTCGGATTACCGGATTTCGCAGCCGAGGATCATGGGATATCTGCGAAACAACAGCATCTTCGCCTATGGACACGCCGACCGCGCCAGGCAGTCCGCCACGTTGCGTGAAATCCTCGATGCGATGTGGCTCTTCAACCGCAAATTCGAACGGGCGCTGGCCGAATTCAACAAGGTCGTGGCGACGCGATAAGGGTCACAAGACGGAATGCTCGGCGCGAGCACGGCACAATGCCTTGCGGCCTCGCAAAGTCCGCGCCATCAAACAGCGGCGACGAACATGGAAGATGACGCCTACTCGGGCCGGCTCTTCATCCATGCGATGCGGATGTCGTGCCTTCTTTCTTTCTCGCGCTCCGTGAGGACGCTATGGAGGCAAAGGACGGGGTACACCAGGCACACACTGACAACCCAAGCCCACCACATCCCCGCGCGGAGCCGATCCAGAAAGTCGCTCAAGTATGCCCTGTGTCCCATGGCTTGAATTGCATGGGCGTGAAATCCGTCAGGTGCCGTCGGAAGCATTCCGTTGTAGGTGGCGAACACAGCAATGAAAATGCTCGCGCCCGAGATTGCCGCGACCGTCACTGTCAGCAGAAACACGCGCCAGACCACCGTCATGGCCAACGACGGATTTTGCAGCGGCGGCTTTTGCGGATTACGCCGGCGGCGGATCAGAGCCGCTTTGACGACGACGAGGATCAGAGGCGACGCAAGGAGGAGATTGCCTGGTAAGGAATGGAGGATATTTAGTAGATCGATCTTCATCGCTGGATGCCCCGGGGACCTGAATGTTGGGGGCCATTGGCTTAAGTTCGGTAAATTCAGCCGTACAAATTGCCGGTGAGCAGCCTGCGCTCATCTGCGTCACCATCAACGCCGTCAAGCGCGCGAAAAGCGGTTGGCAGGCCGGCCGCGGTCGGCGATCATCCGCCGCCGCCGTGCGGCCGCCACAGCTCGGCGGCCGCGCGTGCAACAACCTCGGACGGGACCGGTCATCATGCTGACGCGCCGCAAATACCTGCACCTGCTGGCGGCTGCCGCCGCGCTTCCCGCGGCGTCGCGCCGGGCGCGCGCGCAGGCTTTTCCGGTCCGCCCGATCCGGCTGGTCGTCCCTTATCCGCCGGGCGGCGTGTACGACGCGACCGGGCGCCTCTGGGCCGACAGGACGAAGGCGCGTCTCGGCACCATCGTGGTCGAGAACATCGGCGGCGGCGGCAGCACGCGGGGAACGGCCGCCGTCGCGCACGCGCAGCCCGACGGCTACACCATCCTGCTTGGCGGAGATTCCGGCCTCGTCATCAATCCGCTCGCGTCGAGCGAGGTCACCTACGATCCGGTCAAGGATTTCGCGCCCATTGCCGTCCTCGGCCGCAACCCGACCCTCATCGACGTACATCCCTCGCAGCCGATCCATTCGCTCAAGGAGCTGGCCGACTTCGCCAAGGCGAACCCCGGCAAGCTGTCCTTCGGGTCGTCCGGCGTCGGCACGATCAATCATCTCGTCGGCGAAATGTTCAAGTCGCTCACCGGCACCAACATCACCCATGTCCCGTATCGCGGCGCCGGGCCGGCGCTGACCGACCTGCTCGGCGGGCACATCCCGATGCTCGTGCAGAGCGTGACCGGCCAGGCGCTCGCGCTGCACCGTGCCGGCAAGCTGCGCATCCTCGCCGTCACCAGCGAGCAGCCGCTGGCGGCCGAGCCTTCGATCCCGACCGTGGCGCAGGCCGGTTTCCCCAAGCTCGCATCGCAGCAATTCCTCGGCCTCTTCGCGCCACGCGGCACGCCAAGCGAAGCCGTCGAACGCATCGCGCAGGCCACGCGCGACACCATGGCCGACCCGGAGGTGCAGAAGCTCTTCATCGCCGCGGGCTTCGAGCCCGATGCCGGCTCGACGCCGCAGCAGACGCACGAGCTCCTCGTGGGCGACATCGCGAAATGGGCGCCGATCATCAAGGCGATCGGGCTGAAGCTCGATTGATGCCTGGAATTATCCGACAGGTCGGGCGCGCTACGCTTGCTCGCGCCGGTCCGCGATTCCACGCTGGTACGTCGAGGGCACGATGCCGTCGACGGAGGTGAGCCGCTTGGCCAGCCAATAGGCCTGCGGCGGCGGCACCGAGGCAAAATCCTTGTCGAGCCCCATCTTCTGCGCCGCATCCATCGGCCAGTGCGGGTTGTAGAGAATCTCGCGGGCGAGCGCGACGAGATCGGCCTTGCCGTCGCGCAGGATCGCCTCGGCCTGGTCGGCGTGGATGATGAGCCCGACCGCCATGCTCAAAATGTCGGCGTCGCGGCGCAGCCGCTCGGCGTAAGGCACCTGATAGCCGTAGCTGATCTTGCCGGCGCTGATCACCGGCGGGCCGCGCATGCCGCCCGAGCTGCAGTCGATGGCGTCGACGCCCTTTGGCTTGACGAGGCGCGCGAGCGCGACGCTCTGGTCCGGGCCCCAGCCGGCGTTGTCCTCCACCGACAGCCGCAGAAACAGCGGCTTGCTCGCCGGCCAGCGCGCGCGCACCGCCTCCACCACCTCGATGCAGAACCGCATGCGGTTGAGCTCCGAGCCGCCGTAGTCGTCGTTGCGCGTGTTGGCCATCGGCGACAGGAATTCGTGGATCAGGTAGCCGTGCGCGCCGTGGATATCGAGCACGTCGTAGCCCGCCGCATGCGCGCGCCGCGCGGCCTCGCCGAACGCCGCGACCACCGCCGGAATCTCGTCGCGCGGCAGCGCCCGTGGCGTCGGGTCGGTGTCCGGCGAATTGAGCGCGCTCGGCGCGACCAGCTCCCAATCCTCCCAGTCGTCGACGTCGGGCGAGCGCGTGAGCGGCGCGCCTCCTTCCCACGGCCGGAAGCGCCGGGCCTTGCGGCCGGAGTGGCCGATCTGGATGCCCGGCACGGCGCCGTGCGCGCGGATGAAATCGACGCAGCGCCGCAGGCCCGGAATGAACGCGTCGTCCCACAGGCCAAGGTCGCCCAGCGTGCCGCAGCCGCGCCGCTCCACCTTGGTCGACTCCATGATGACCAGTCCCGCGCCGCCCGCCGCAAACCGTCCGGCGTTGACGAGGTGCCAGTCCGTCGCAAAGCCCTTCACGGCCGCGTACTGGTGCATCGGCGCGACCACGATGCGGTTCTTCAAACGCACGTCGCGCAATTGCATCGGCGTGAACAACAAGGGCTCGGTCATCGGGTCTCCGCCGCGGCGTCACGCGCCTTGCGCGACTTGAGATGCGGGCGATCAGAATTCGTACAGCCGCGCCGGGTTGTCCACCAGGATCGTCTTGCGCACGGCCGCGTCCGGCGCCCAGATGGGCAGGAGATTGAAGACGAGTCCGTCGTCCACCTGCCACAGCGGCGTGACCCGCGCGGTGCTGCCGCCGGCGGAATTCGGGTGTGGCCAGTTGCTGCCCCACAGGATGCGGTCGAGGTTGGCGTTGATCAGCATCTGGGCCAGCGGCGTGAAATAACCGTAGTTTTCGCGCGGACCCGCCGTGACCGAAATCTTGACGTAGGCCTTGCCGGATTTCACCAGGCTCACCAGGTCGGCAAAACCGGGCTGCCCAACGCCCAGCGTCTCGTCGGCATTGCCGAAGTGATCGAACACCAGCGGCACCGGCGAGGCGGCGAGCGTGTCCTTCATCGCGGCAATGACCGGCAGCGTCGTGTTGAGCTGGATATGCCAGTTGCGGCTCTTCACGCGCGCGGCCGCGCGGCTGAAACGTTCCGTCGCGACTTTTGGATCGCTGATGCCGGCCGTCGAGAGATTGAGGCGTATGCCCTTGAACCCGAGCGAGACCAGGTGATCCAATTCGGCGTCGGTGGTCTTGTCGTCGATGACCGCGACCCCGCGCGCGTCCTTGCCGCGCGCCGCCATGCCGTAGATCGCCGCCGAATTATCGGCGCCGTACACGCTCGGCGTCACGATCACGACCCGCTGGATCTTGAGCGCCCGGTGCAGCGCGCTCATCTCTTCCGGCAACGCCATCTCGGGCGTGTACGTGCGTCCCGCAAACCACGGGAACCTGGCCGGATCGCCGTGGATGTGCGTGTGGCAATCGCACGCGCCGACCGGGACGTCGAAATTCACCTTGGTCGCCGGCTGCGATGGCTTGGCATAGCCCAAACGCGGTTGCACCAGCACGCCGGCCGCGGCAGCGCCGAACACGAATTCGCGACGCCCGATCATGATGACCTCCCGGGTTGCGGGCGCATCGTATCACCACGCCGGCACGCCCGCATCCTCGACCCGGTCATGGCCGGGCGTGTCCCGGCCATCCACGCCTGAGTGCCAACACACGGCAAGAAAGACGTGGATGCCCGAAACAAGCGCGGGGCATGACGCCAAGCCGCGGCGAGGATCGCGTCAGGCGGGTCCGGATCGGCCGCAGGCGTCACGACCTGTCGGGCAAATTCGTTGCGCCCTTGCCGCCGCCATTGCGGATCGCCGTTGCGTGGCCGGCCGGCGCCGCCGGCGCGGCTTGCGGGCAGTCGCCTGGCCGGTCGGCGCGGCGGCAGAGCGCGTCCCGGATCTCCAACCCGTCGTCCTGCGGCGAGCGGTGGATGAATTGGCGCTCGATGCGCGCGGCTTCGCGCGGCGGTCGCGCCAGCAGGTTCACCCATCGCTTGATGCTGCCGCTGCAATAGAGCGCGGCGTCACCGTCGACCTCGCTGTCGAGCGCCTGCAGCTCGCGCTGCGACAAGGCCAGCGGTTGCCACGACAGGGATCGGGTGTCGTCGGTCAGCGCAGCGTCGGAAATCGGGCGAAACGCGGCGCCGTCGAGCTTTCGGTCGAAGCCGTTCTGCAGCGCCGCGTTCCGCAGCGAGACGTCTTCATCGTGCACCTCTTCGGCCTCCGGAAACGCGCCGGGCCGCGCGCCGGTGAGCAGATAGGCCTTGCAGGCCGCGGGCGTGGCCTCGAGCCTGCCGAGCACCCGCAGTGTGTGGCGCGTTATCGCGAGCACGTGCTCGTCGTCCGCGTACACCATGAGCTCGGCCGCGAGCGCCGCATCGAGCGCCGACTGCGCGGCGGGCCAGCCGCCCTTATTGTAGGCGGCCTCCGATCGCGTGAGCAGCAGCTTGCGCAGCGCCGGGTCGCGCTGCGCAAAAGAGGCCGCGAGCTGATAATGCGACAGGTTCTGATCGAAATGCCGTTCGAATTCGGTCGGCAGCAGGACATTCACCGCAACCGCCAGAACGGCCGCCGCCACCGCCACGCGCGCGGCCCGGCTGATCGACATCACGTGCCGCACGCCGGCCGCGAGATCGCGGCGCGCCACGCTCATGCCGCTTGGCCGCGGCGCCAGCGCCGCCGCGCTCTCACCTACACTGGCGCCGACGGCCGACCTCGCCGCGTGCTCGCACGTCTTCTTGATCAACTGGCCATAGAGCGCACAGCCCATCGGGTAGACGATGCGATCGCGAAACGAGCGCACACTATACTCGTAAAATACCGTCAGCCCGGTGCCGAGCCCCATCGCCTCGACTTTCACGCCGCTCACCAGGTCGTGGCCGCCCTCCGGCGGCACCGCGAGCGCATGCGGCACCGCCTGCCAGATCGATATCCCTTTGGCGTCGTCGCGCTCGATCTGCCGGCTGACCACCTGCCCCTCGGGTCGGCCATCGACAAGCGCCCGCGTCAGCACCAGGCCGTCCTCGCCGGGAAGCGGCTCGGTCACGAACGCGAGGACCGGCTGGCTATGAAAGATCACGTTGCGGCTGGTGCACAGCCGCCAGACGTCGTCGCGCGGCGCCAGGATGAAAGCCCTGAACTCGAACCGCGGCCGACGGCGCCCGCTCAGCGCATCGCCGAGACCTTGCACGCCAAGGAGCGCAAAATTCGTCCACTTGATCAACAATTTCTGCCATCTCGGCATGGAGCCCCCACGCGGTCGCGGTCTGTGCGGCGGCGTCGCCCGCGGACCGCGGCCGTACGCGGCCCCGGCGCAGGTCGTCGCGGATATGGTTTGTCCGGGATGATGTTCTGCGCGACGGCCATCCCGGCTTCCCGTCGACAACCTATAGGCGAGCTTTTCTTGTGAGTTGGTTACGCGCTTGCCTCAAATCCTATCGAACGCCGCACCATGACGCTGGCCCGCGGTTTAGCAGGCTGCTGAAATTTTGCGTTTTCGGACCTGTATCGGTCGTTCGAGAGCTGCTCGACGGTGCCGGCCGAATATCCTCGATGGCTTTTCGATCGACTTGATGCCGGATCGGGCGGTCATGCTGCGGCCTCGATGAGCT
>DASXCK010000429.1:0-19994 GCA_036491235.1 Xanthobacteraceae bacterium
CGCGGCGCACAGGGCGTGATGCATGTCATCCGCATCGCGTCAGGCGTGCTGCTCGTCGGGAGCGTGGCGGTCAATTTCGCCAATATCATCGGGCGCTACTTCCTCTCGGTGTCGATCCCGTGGGCCGAGGAGGTGATGCTCTTCCTCATGATCGCCTGCGTCTTCCTCAACTGCGGCCTGGTCGGCTGGTCGGGGCGGCAGATCCGCATGGACGCGTTCGTGTCGCTGCTGCCGCCGCGGCCGCGCGCGATCGCCGAACTCGTCTGCGAGCTCGTCGTGGTGGCGACGTGCCTGGTTCTCGCGGCGCTCGCCTGGCCGGTCGTCTCGATGCTCGCCGAGCTCGACGAGCGCAGCGAAGCCGCCAATATTCCGCTCGTCCTGCCCCAAGGCATGATGCCGGTCGGATTCCTGATCATGGCCTTCCTGATCGCGATCCGCCTGCTGGTGCGCGGCGTTGCGCCTCCCGATCCGATCGCAAGCCGGTCGGAGCACTGACCAAATCCAGAACCGATGACCGCCTATTTCATCTACTTCGGCCTTCCCGCCGTATTGATGATGGCGGGCTTTCCGATCTTCGCGGTGCTGGTGCTGACCTCGCTCGCCGCGATCATGTTCGTCGCCGACGTGCCGACCACCGCGGTCCCGACCTACATGTTCGGCAGCCTCGACAATTTTCCGCTGCTCGCGGTGCCCTATTTCGTGCTCGCCGGCGAGATCATGGCGCAAGGCGGCATCGCGCGGCGCGTGGTCGCCTGGGTGGTGTCGATCATCGGCGGCATCCGCGGCTCGCTCGCGCTCACGACGGTCGCGTCATCCGAGCTGTTCGGCGCCATGGCGCATACCTCGGTCGGCACCGTGGTGGCGGTCGGCCGCCTGCTCTACCCGTCGCTCAAGAGCAACGGCTACCACGAGCGCTTCAGCGTCGGCCTGCTCGCCTCCTCGGGTGCGGTCGCGGTGATCATCCCGCCCTCGATCTCGATGATCCTCTACTCGATGACGGCACAGCAGTCGGCACTGCTGCTGTTCACCGCCGGCATCTTGCCGAGCATCCTGATCGGCCTCGTCGACGCGGGCTACGTCTTCGCCTATTCGCGCATCAAGATGGTCCCGCTGGTCTCGCGCGCGCGCTGGATCAACATCTGGGAGACCACCAAGGAGGCAGGCTGGGCGATCGGCACCATCGTGGTGATCTTCGGCGGCATCTACGGCGGCGTGTTCACGCCGACGGAAGCCGCGGGCGTCGCGGTCGTCTATTCGCTCTTCGTCACCACCGTGATTTACCGCGAGCTCGGCCTGCGCGACCTCTGGCAGGTGGTGGTCAACGCCGCGTTCCTGATCTCGCAGATCCTGATCATCGTGGCGGCGGCGGGCATCTATTCGTGGCTGCTCACCACCAGCGGAATCCCGCAGCACATCGTGAGCGGCATCGAGGCGATGCAGATGCGCCCATGGGAGACGCTGCTGCTCATCAATATCGGGCTTCTCATCGCCGGCAGCTTCCTCGAGCCGCCGGCCGCGATTCTGATCCTTACGCCGCTGCTGCTGCCGATCGTGACCGCGGCGGGCGTCAACCCGATCCACTTCGGCATCATCATGGCCGTGAACCTGAGCATCGGGCTCTATACCCCGCCGTTCGGGTTGAACCTGTTCGCCTCGCACGCGATCTTCGACGTCGAAATCGGACAGGTCTATCGCGGCGTGATGCCTTTCGTGCTGATCAACTTCGCGACGCTGCTGCTGATCACCTATGTCCCGGCGATCTCGATGGCGCTGGTGGGACAGTAGGGCGGGCAAAGGCGGCCGAGGTCCCTCGCCATGATATACCGCTCGATCCGCCGCGCGTACGTTGATGTGCGTCACCGCGTGGGCACGGCAGGTCCGGCGCCGTGCAACGACGCAGGCACTACGGCCGCCTTTGCCCACCCTACGTCGCGACGTCTCACTTCGGCGCGAAGTCGTTGCGAATGACGACGCCGCCCTTCATCACGAACTTGACACGCTGCATCTCGGAGATATCGACCAGCGGATTGCCTCCGACCGCAATGATGTCGGCATACTTGCCGCGGTCGATCGAGCCGATGTGGTCCTCCATGTCGTAGTTGAGCATCCGCGCGGCGGGCAGGAACGCGGTCTGCAGCGCCCGTACCGGGCCCAGGCCCCAGTTGGAATAGATCGCGAACTGGTTGGCCTGGGTGCCATGCGGGATCGCCGGCGAGGTGGCGCCGCTGCCGAACACGATCGGCACGTTGGCGGCGGCCGCAAGGCGCACCGCATGCTCGAGGAGCTTCATGCGCGAATTGCGCCCGCCGGTCGCGGCGAGATCGCCTTTCTCGAGCGCGATCAGGTCGTCCACCGTCGGCACATAGGGCAGTTTCTTTTCCAACAGGATTTTGACGCCCTCGTCGTCGAGCTCGAGCAGATGGTTGGGCGCGTCGACGCCGGCGGTGAGGCAGCTGCGCATGCCCTCGCCACCGTAGGTGTGGCAGGCGACCTTGAGACCGAGCCGATGCGCCTCGTCGACGATCGCTTCGACCTCCTCCAGCGTGAGCGACGGACTGTTCACCAGCGTCGCGTTCGGCCGCCACATGTGCATGGTGCCGGCGAAATCCTGCGTCGTGTAGATCTTGATGTAGTCGACGCCGTGCAGCTTCGCCTCGCGCACCGCGGCGCGGGCGAGCCAGGGTCCATTGATGTTCTTGGTCTCGGTGTAGCCCTCGTAATAGTGCAGAGACTGCGAGTCCGGATAATAGTTGGTGGCGCGCGGATTGAGCGATTGGCCGACCACCTGCATGCGCGGGCCTTGCACATTGCCGGCATTGATCGCGTCACGCAGGTCGACTGTGTAGAAGCTGCCGCGCGAATCCATGTCGAGCACGGTGGTGAAGCCGGCCGCAAGATCGATCTGCGCATTGGCGAGCGCGCGCAAGGTGCGCTGCGCCATGGACAGGCCACCGGTGTTCACGTGCACATGCGCATCGATCATGCCGGGCAGGACGGTCGCGCCGGAGAGATCGATGACCGTGGCATTGGCCGGAATGGCGACGCCGCTTCCGACCTCGGTGATACGGTCGCCGTGGATGACGATCACCGGGTGGTCGAGCAGGCTGCCGGTCTTCGCGTCGAACAGCTTTCCGGCCCGGATCGCGACGACCTGGTCGTGCGGCGCGAGATACTTGCCCACGCCCTGCGCCAGGGCCGGTATGGCGGCCATTCCGGCAAGGAACGCCGTAACGCCGGCCACGAGCAAAGGCTGCATCCGCATGAAATCCTCCCTGTGGCGCAGCCCTTCATCGGGCCCTTGCGCCGCAATGGAAGATTATAGGGGTCCCCGCACACCCGGCGCACCAAATCCGCGCCGCGGGCGCGGCGCCCCGCGCAGGTCCCGCATTCCGCGCACGCAGGGCCCGAGCCCCCACACGCGCGGTGCCGTTACGCGACGACCGACGTGCTCACTCGGCGACGACCTCGCCGGACCCGCCGAACTCGGCCGGAAAGTCCTTGAGCTTCGGCAAGCCGTCGCGCATAGGCAGCACGGTTTCGGCATAGTTGACATGAACACCGGGCCGGAAGGGAAGATCCGGAATGGTCGCGGCGTAGACGTCGACGAGTCCGAGCGGCGGATGCGCGGTCATCAAATGACCGCCGCACTTGACGCAATAGCGCCGCTGGCTGAGCTTTGTCTTCTGGTAGGTCGCGACATGCTCGCTGCCCTTGGCGACGCGAACGTCCTCGGGTTTCCACAGCGTGAATGCGTTGACGGGCCCGGCCGACCACGCCCGGCACGACGCGCAATGGCAGTAGCCCATGGCGACGGGCCCGCCGCTGGCTTCCAGCTCGACCGCGCCGCAGAAACAGCGTCCAAGATAGGACATTGGTTACCCTTCCGTCGTAAGTTGCGCGGCACCAAAATGGCGCCGGGTTGCGGCGAAGCGCAGGTCGCGTGCGGGCCGTATCAGGCCGACTTGCGCCAGGGAATCAGCATCGACACGCGGGCGCGGTAGCGGCGGTAGTCGTCGCCGAACACGTCGACGAGGTCGCGCTCCTCCAGGAGGATTCCGATCAGGATGTAGGCCGTCGTCGCGGCGGCGAACAGCAGGCGGCCGACCGTCATGGTGGGCATCGACCAGAACGCGATGATGAAGCCGAGATAGATCGGATGGCGCACGAACTTGTAAAAGAACGGCGTGCGGAAGCGCAGCGGCGGCATCGTGCGGCCGGTGAGGTTGTTGGCGACCTGGTGCAGCCCGAACAGCTCGAAATGATTGATGAGGAAGGTGCTGGTGAGCACGATCAGCCAGCCGATGAGGGACAGGCCGACGAGCGTCATCGCGATGCCCGGATTATCGATATGCCACACGATCGTGGGCAGCGGCCGCCATTGCCAGCACAGCAGCGCGAGCGCGAGCGACGCGAGCAGCACATAGGTACTGCGCTCGATCGTCTTCGGCACGAACTGCGTCCACCATTGCTTGAAGCGCGGGCGCGCCATCACGCTGTGCTGGAGCGCGAACAGTGCAAGCAGGAGGAGATCGACGGTGACGGCCTGTATGGTCGGGACGATCGGGCCGTCGTCGACCGCCTTCGGCACGACGAGCCCCTCGACGAAGCCGAGCGCATAGAGGAAGCTTGCGAAGAAGACGGCGTAGCATGCCATGCCGTACAAAAACGTCATCACACGCCCCAGGGTGCTGCCGTCAGAACGGACGTCGCGTCCGGTCGCCTGCATTTCGCTCATGATCCGACTCCATCTTTCGAGTGCGGTGGTGCGATCGCACGAAACGCGATCGCGGCCAGTCGGGAATGCCACTGATGCGGATCCAAGACTTTGCCGGCGGATTGATTTGCGCTTGAGAGGAAATTGATTATTCCTTGAGACGGCCGACGGCCGGCCGAGGCAGGCAACGTGCAGTTTCTCTTTGCCGATCATAGGCTTGACCTGGCACGGCGAGAGCTCGTCCGCGGCTGCGAGCCCGTATCCGTGGAGCCGCAGGTGTTCGACCTGCTGGTCTATCTCATCGAGAACCGCGACCGCGTGGTCAGCCGCGACGACCTGATCGCCTCGATCTGGGGCGGCCGGATCGTGTCGGAATCGACCCTCGGGAGCCGTATCAATGCGGCGCGCAAGGCGATCGGCGACAGCGGCGCCGCGCAAAAGCTCATCCGCACGGTCGCCCGCAAGGGCCTGCGATTCGTCGGCGACATTCAGCTGGCGCCCACAGGCGAAATCGAGGCGACCGACGTGCCGGCGAAGGAGGCCGGCAACGCGGCACGTCCAGCACTGTCCTTGCCCGACCGGCCCGCGATCGCGGTGCTGCCGTTCGTGAACATGAGCGACGATTCCGCGCAGGAGTATTTTTCCGACGGCATCAGCGAGGACATCATCACGGCGCTCTCCCGGCTGCGCTGGCTCTTCGTGATCGCGCGCAACTCGTCATTCGTGTTCAAGGGGAAGTCGGTCAACCTGAAGCAGGTCGCCGCCGAGCTCGGCGTCGGCTACGTGGTCGAGGGCAGCGTGCGGCGCGCCGGCGAACGGCTGCGCATCACCGCGCAGCTCAATGATGCCGCGACCGGCGGCCACATCTGGGCCGAACGCTACGACAGCGGCCTCGCCGACGTGTTTGCGGTGCAGGACGAGATCACCAATGCGATCGTCGCCGCGATCGAGCCGCAAATCTATGCGGCAGAGAACTTTCGCGCGCAGCGCAAATCGCCCGACAGCCTCGACGCCTGGGATCTGGTAATGCGGGCGCTCTCGCACTATTGGCGCGTGACGCGGCAGGACAACGTGGTGGCGCAGGCGCTGCTCGAGAAGGCGTCCGCGCTCGACCCGCACTACGGACAGGCGCTGGGCCTGCTCGCCACGACGCATACTTTCAGCGCGCACATGGGCTGGGCCGACATGGCCGCGGTTGCGCCAAGCGCCGAGCACGCCGCGCATGCGGCGGTCCTCGCCGATGACGAAGATCCATGGGCGCATTACGCGCTCGGCTGCGTCCATCTGTTTGGGCGCCGCTTCGACGATTCACTCGGCGAGTTCGAGGTGGCGCTGCGTCTCAACCCCAACTTCTCGCTCGCGCAGGGTTATCACGGTCTCACGCTGGCCTATTGCGGCCGGTCGGAGGAAGCCGTCGCGGCGGCGCGCCGTGCACTGCGCCTGAGCCCGCGCGATCCGCTCGCGGCGGTCTATGACGGCATCGCGGCCTATGCGCACTATGTCGGCCGCAACTACGACGAGGCGATTCGCCTCGCGCGCGACGGCATCCGCCGCCGCGGCGACTTCGTCGGTGCCCATCGGGTACTCACCGCCGCGGCCGGCATGGCGGGGCAGCGCGAGCTCGCGGCGTCGGCGCTGGGGGCGCTGCGGCGCGCGCAACCCAACATCTCGCCGGCCTGGATCGCGCGCGAAATGCCGATCCGCGAGCCGGCCGAGATGGAGCACTATCTCGAGGGATTTCGCCGCGCGGGCCTGAAATAGCGCGCAGCAGCATGACGGGCATGCTATGGAGGCGCCGACGAAAAGGCGCGGCTGCATGCTCACCTACATTCTCATCCTCGCCGCCGCGCTGTGCGCCGGCACGCTGAGCGGGATCATCGGCACCGGATCGTCGATCATCCTGCTGCCGCTGCTGGTCTACCAGTTCGGCCCCAAGCAGGCGGTGCCGATCATGGCGATCGCGGGACTGCTGGCGAATGTCGGCAAGGTGATGTCGTGGTGGCGCGAGATCGACTGGCGCGCCTTCGCGGCCTACTCCATTCCCGGCATTCCGGCTGCGGCGCTCGGCGCTCGTACGCTGCTGATCCTGCCGTCGGCGTGGGTGGACGCCGCGCTGGGCGCATTCTTCCTGCTGATGATCCCGGCGCGGCATTGGCTCGACACGCACAAACTGCGCATCCGTCTGTGGCAGCTCGCCGTCGCGGGCGCCGTGATCGGCTTCCTCACCGGCATCGTGATCTCGACTGGGCCGCTCAGCGTCCCCGCGTTCACGGCCTATGGCCTCACCAAGGGCGCCTTCCTGGGCACCGAGGCCGCGACCTCGTTGACGCTGTTCGCGACCAAGGTCGCGACCTTCCGCGAATTCGGTGCGCTGCCGTTGCCGTCGATCATCCGCGGCCTCTTGATCGGCGCCGCCGTCATCTCGGGCACCTTCGTCGGCAAGACCGTGGTCCAGCGCATGAGCATCCATGCCTTCCAGCTCGTGCTCGACGGCGTCCTGCTCTGCTCGGGCCTGTCGCTGCTCTGGGAAGCATTCACGAACGCGGGATGAGGCGTCATTCCCGCGTTCGGATATCTGCGGCGAGCGCCTTGCTCAGCTGCGTCGGCTGCGGATGAAGGTGCTCGCGGTCGGTGCGCGGGACCGCGAACGCGACGCCTGGGCGCCGCCCCTTTCCCGCTCTTTTCGGGCACTTCGTTTGCTATAAGACCGCATGAATCAGCCAACCGAACTCGGACTCGATACCTTCGGCGACGTGACTGACGGGCCGGATGGAAAGCCGCTGCACGCCGCGCAGGTCATCCGCAACCTGGTCGACGAAGCCGTCCTCGCCGACGAGGTCGGCGTGGATTTCATCGGTGTCGGCGAGCATCACCGCGCCGATTTCGCCGTCCCGTCTCCCGAGATGGTGCTGGCCGCGGTCGCGGCGCGCACGCGGCGGATCAGGCTCGGCTCGGCCGTGACGGTGCTGTCGTCCGACGACCCGATCCGCGTCTTCCAGCGGTTCTCAATCCTCGATGCGCTGTCAAACGGGCGAGCCGAGGTGATGCTCGGGCGCGGCTCCTTCATCGAGTCTTTCCCGCTGTTCGGCTTCGACCTCGACAAGTACGAGGAGCTGTTCAACGAGAAGCTTGATTTGTACGCCGCAGCGCTCAGCGAGCAGCCCATCATTTGGCAGGGCGCAGCGCGGCCGCCCCTGAACGGTCAGAGCGTCTACCCGAAGACGCAATCAGGGCGGCTCAAGACCTGGATCGGCGTCGGCGCCACGCCGCAATCGGTATTGCGCGCGGCGCGCTACGGCATGCCGCTCATGCTCGCGATCATCGGCGGCGACCCGCGCCGTTTTCGGCCCTTCGCCGACCTCTACCGCGGCGCGCTCGCCGAGAGGGGCAAGCCCGAGCTGCCGATCGGGGCGCATTCGCACGGCTTCGTCGGCAAGACCGACGCGCAAGCGAAGGACGATCTGTTCACCGACTACAAGCGCATGCGCGACAAGATCGGCGCCGAGCGCGGCTGGCCGCCGATGTCGCGCGACCATTTCGAGCACGAGATCGCGCACGGCTCGCTTTATGTGGGATCGCCCGAGACCGTGGCGCGCCGGATCGCGGCCACCATACGGGCGCTCGGCCTCACCCGCTTCGAGATGAAATACAGCGCCGGGCCGCTCTCGCACGAGAAGATGATGCACAGCATCGAGCTCTACGGGCGCAACGTCATTCCGCTGGTGCGCGAGATGCTGGGCTGACGAAGCCACGAGGCCGCGCGCAGGCCGCCTGTGTGCGGCCCGCGCGCCTCGTCAGCTCACTTCTTCTTCGTCTGCTTGGCGATGATCTTGTCCTTGATCTTGTCGTAGGTCGCCTGCGGAACGATGCCTTTGTTGACGAGGTCATCTTTGCCGTTATAGGGGCGTCCCTTGACGATCTTGTCCGCATAGGCGGTGCCGATTCCCGGGAGCGCGTCGAGGTCGGCCTTGCTCGCCGAGTTGATATCGATCAAGGCTTGTGCCTGCGCCGTCGTGATGGCGAACGGCGCGCCGGTGATCGATGCCGTGAGCGCCGAGGTGACGGCGAGCACAAAGGCGGTCGCGATCGCCAATCCGAGCTTTCGTCCGGAATTCATGACTATCTCCCTTTCGACGCGCCAATCGAGCCGCGCGCCGCCGGCGACGTGCCGACGGTGCACGATCAACGGCCGGCCCGCGTCCGCCGGCGATTGATCCGGATCCGTGCCGATCCGGAATTGCAAATGGCCCCCGCCCCTTCCCTTAGTCGGCGCACGTTCCTAGCGGCGAACCGGTATCCACTTCGCCGGAACGTGTGCGCTAGGACGCGGGCTGGACCTCGCCGTCCGGGCTCGCCTTGTCGACCATGTCGGGCAGATGCGCCGACAGCAGACTGAGCGCCTTGTCGATCGGCAGCCCGAGATGCTGGGCGATCTGCTGCACCTGTTCGTTGCCGAGGGCTGCCCGAAGCTGATCCGGCGAAACCGGCAGGTTCGTGCCGTTGCCGAGCCAGGATGAAACCTGCGCGCCGAGGCCGCCCTGCTGCAACTGCGACACGATCCCGCCGAGATCGCCCATATTGGTCTTGGCGAGCACGGCCGAGATGAGCGCCGGCACCGCCGCCACCTCAACCTGGCCCAGCACGCCCGACATCGCACCACTGAGATTATCGAAAAGGCCCATGGCTAGCTCCTTCTGCAATGGTCAGACGCAACGGCGCGCGCTTACGGCGCGCCGCTGCACGATCACGGATGCTTTTCGTTCTTCGCCGCGCGATCGCCAGCGGCCATCGCGTCCTTCTCGCACATGTACGCTCCCTGTTTCGTCTTGCCGTAATCCGGGTGGCCGCTGAAATGATAGATATGCGAGTCGGTGTTGACCCAGACAACGAGGCCGGTCGGGCAGTGCGCCTTGGCCGGCGCCTCGCCGGTGAACTGGTTGGCGCCCGTCGGCGCCGTGGCCACGGTCGGTGCGGGCTTGGAGGACGGCGCCACCTTGGGGGCCGGGGCGGCGGTTGATGCCGGGGCCGACATTGGGGCGGTCTTTGGCGGCGGCAGGGCCGATGGCGCGGCCGCCGCCGGTGCCGCCGTCGCGGCGGGTGCCGGCGTGGGTTGCGCCGCGGTTGTTCCGGCGCGGCAGTCCTTCACGTAGGCGCTTTCAGTGATGCCCTTCGCTTTGTTGGCCGCCTCGTTGGCGCGCCACTCGTCGCGGCACGCCTTCGCGGTCTTCTTCGCCGAGCCGGCAGCCGGACCGGCTGCGGGCGCGCCCGCCGGCGCGGCTGCGGGCTGGGCGCTCGCGGTTCCGGCGCGGCATTCCTTCACGTAGGCGCTTTCGGTGATGCCCTTCGCCTTGTTCGCCGCCTCGTTGGCGCGCCACTCGTCGCGGCATTGCTTGGCGGTCTTCTGCCCGGAGGCGGCGGCGGGAGCCGCCGTGGGCGCAACCGGCGGCGCTGCTGTAGGCTGCGCCGTCGCGGTCCCGGCGCGGCATTCTTTCACGTAGGCGCTTTCGGTGATGCCCTTCACCTTGTTGGCCGCCTCATTGGCGCGCCACTCGTCGCGGCACTGTTTCGCGGTCTTCTGCTGGGCCATCGCGGCGCTGCTCATCACGGCGACGAGGCCGATGATCGCGAACGCGCGCACCATCATATCAAGACATCGGTTCATTTTGCGAGGCCTTCCATCCGTTGGGCTCGAACCAGAACGCCGCACGATGACGCCGGCGTGACGACAAGAATGCGGTCGCATCTTCGGTCCAAATGCAGCGCGCTTGCAATACCGCGAGCAAGCTTGACACATTTAAGGGCATCACGATACCGGCATGCGCCGCCTCATCGCGTGGATGTGAAACGGGCGAACGACTACGCTCGCATCAATGAGCGCAGTCGATTGCCGGCTCGGCGGCGGAAACGGACTTTCAAGCGCACAGAGCGAGCGGAGATTGATCTTTCATGAGACGCAGCATCGAACGGATTCTCACCACCCACACCGGCAGCCTGCCGCGCACCGCCAAGGTGGTCGAGCTGCTGCTCGCCGAACAGGCCAGGCCGGGTGCAGGCAAGGCCGGGCTGACCGCCGCGGTGCGCGAGGCGATCGCGCATGTGACCGGCAAGCAGATCGAATGCGGCGTCGACATCATCAATGACGGCGAGCAGGGACGCACCGACTACACCGTGCATGTGCTCGACCGGCTTTCCGGGTTCGCGGGCGAAAGCACGCCACCGCTCGGCACCGGCGATCCGGAATTTCCCGAACTCGCACAGCTCCTCTCGCAGTTCGCCTCGCCGTTCCAGCACCGGCCGTCGTGCAATGGCGCGGTGGCCTGGAAGGATTTCGCCGCCGCGCAAGCCGACATCGATCTATCCAAGGACATGATGAAGGGCGCGAATGCGACCGAGCTGTTCATGACCTCGCCCTCGCCCGGCCAGATCGCGCGCTATCTCAAGAATCGGCACTACAAGAGCGAGGAAGCCTATGTCTATGCGCTCGCCGACGTGATGAAGCGCGAATACAAGGCGATCGTCGACGCCGGCTTCCTGCTGCAGCTCGACTGTCCCGATCTCGCGATGCTGCGCCACACGGTCTACCTCGACAAAAGCCTCGGCGATTTTCGCAAGATCATCGCCGTGAACGTCGCGGCACTCAATCACGCGGTCGCCGATATTCCGGCGGAGCGCATGCGCATGCATGTGTGCTGGGGCTCGACCATGGCGCCGCGCCACACCGACGTGCCGCTCGCCGACATCATCGACATCGTGCTGACCGCGAAGCCCACGGCCGTGTCGTTCCCGGCCGCCAACGGACGGCACGAGCACGAATGGAAGATCTGGCGCGACGTGAGGCTGCCCGCCGGCAAGGTGATCATCCCGGGCGTCATCGACTCGACGGTCAACACCGTGGAGCATCCGGAGGTCGTGGCCGACCGCATCTTGAACTTCGCCAACGTGGTCGGACGCGAGAACGTCATCGCCGGCGTCGATTGCGGCTTCGGCACCTTCGCGGGCCGCGTCCAGGTCGACACCAAGATCGTGTGGATGAAGCTGCAATCGCTCGCCGAAGGCGCCCGCCGCGCGTCCGTGCAGCTGTGGCCGAAGGCGGCGTAGCGGAAGGTCGGGCGGGCAAAGGCGCGGAACGCACCGCCCACGCGGCGCGGACACAGGCGGTCGAGGCCATGACTGGACCGAGGGCGCGATGATTGGGCCAAAGCGCGTTTTCGACGGCATCGTGGCCTTCATTCGCGCGGGGTTAACGCGGGCGTTTCGGGAGGGCCTCCCGGGCGGCGGCCGCCCTACGCTGGCTGCGCGCTAGTGCTTGTCGATTTGCAGCCATCGTCGGACAGCGGCCCAGCCCGTCGGCTCGTCTTCCTTCTTCTTGCAGCCGTCTCCGTTCTGCTGCCGGTTGCAGCGCGTAGTCGTCGTTGCCAGCTGACTATTGACCACGATTGGCTGCACGACGTGATGGGCGTGCTGTGGTTTGGCCTGGACGGCCGACGGCGTGGATGGGTCGTGGTTGAATCGCACCGTATTGGCAGGTGTATGGGGATGGATCTGAGGCGTCACCGGCCGAACATAGGTCGTATGCGGAATGACGACGTGGGTCGGAGGAGGAGCATAAACGTGCACCGGAGTCGCGGTCGCACAACACGCGGCCCAAGCCTCCGGAGCACCAACGGCCAGGACCAAAAGTGCTCCATGGAGTCCCCGTAACAAGCACATTTCCCCCCCTCGTTATCCGATTGCGTTGTCGCGCGATGGCGCCAAGTAGCGCTTTCGCGATATGCGTGTTGCGGTAGCAACGTAAGTGAGTGCCGACGAGCGCACAATCCGCACGCCAAACAAATTGCCAAGTGTGACCTATAAGACGTCGGCTTCGAGCAAATGCTATGGACCATAGCGGCCAATGATCGAGACGAAACAGAACAGATCACCCAACGATAACCCATGAAAAAAATCGGCTTCCTGTCATTCGGTCATTGGACCCCGTCGCCGCAGTCGCAGACGCGAACGGCATCCGACGCGCTGTTGCAATCGATCGACCTCGCCGTCGCGGCCGAGGAGCTCGGCGCCGATGGCGCGTTCTTCCGGGTGCATCACTTCGCCCGCCAGCTCGGCTCGCCCTTTCCGCTGCTGGCGGCCGTCGGCGCCAGGACGAAGCGGATCGAGATCGGCACGGCGGTCATCGATATGCGTTACGAGAACCCGATGTACATGGCGGAGGACGCCGGCGCCGCCGATCTCATTGCGGGCGGACGACTGCAGCTCGGCATCAGCCGGGGCTCGCCCGAGCAGGTGATCGACGGATGGCGCTACTTCGGCTACGCGCCGGCCGAAGGGATGAGCGACGCCGATATGGGGCGGCGCCACACCGAGGTCTTGCTCGAGGTGTTGCGCGGCCAGGGTTTTGCGCGCCCCAACCCGCGGCCGATGTTCCCGAACCCGCCCGGCCTGCTGCGCGTCGAGCCGCATTCGGAAGGCCTGCGCGACCGCATCTGGTGGGGCGCCGGCTCGAATGCCACCGCCGGCTGGGCGGCCAAGCTCGGCATGCACATGCAGAGCTCGACGCTCAAGAACGACGAGAGCGGACGCCCGTTCCACATCCAGCAGGCCGAGCAGATCCGCATCTTCCGCGAGGCGTGGAAAGAAGCAGGCCACGCGCGCGAGCCGCGCGTCTCGGTCAGCCGCAGCATCTTCGCCTTGGTGGACGACCGCGACCGCATGTATTTCGGCCGCGGCAACGAGAACGACGACACGATCGGCCTCCTCGGCGACAACACGCGCGCCATCTTCGGCCGCAGCTACGCCGCCGAGCCGGATATGCTGATCGAGCAGCTCAAGCAGGACGAAGCGATCGCCGCCGCCGACACACTGCTGCTCACCGTTCCGAACCAGCTTGGCGTCGATTACAACACGCACGTCATCGAGGCGATCCTCAAGCACGTGGCTCCCGGCCTCGGCTGGCGCTGACGATGCGACAGCGCCGCTACTCCGCGGCCTCGTCGTCATTCAACAACATGACGCGCATGGCGCGGGCGAGCTCCCGGCGCGGATCGTCCGCCAGGGCATCCGCCCGCCAGCCGACGAAGCCGTCCGGCCGGATCAGCGCGGCGCCCGTCGCGGAAAGGCCATAGGCGGCGGCAAACTGCCCTGCCCGATCCGCCAGATCGCGACCAACGCAGTACGGCGCGACGTCGGCGAACGGCGATGCCGCGTGACACCAGGCCTCGCCGCGCGCCGCTGCCAGCAGGACGAAGGATCGACCGAACAGGTCGAGCGACGAAACCCGGCGGCCGTTTTGCTCGAGCCAGACATGCGGTGCGCGCGATCCGGGCCGGCCGAATGTCCAACGCGGATCCTCATGCACGACCGGGCAATCGCCTGGTGCAGCGATCGGCGCATCGTAACGGTAGCCGAGCTCGACATTGAAATCGGCCGCGATGGGCTGGACACCGGCGGTGGAGAGATAGGGCGCGGTGCGATCGACATAGCGCGCATAGGCCTGTTCGGCCGTGAAGGCGCCGACCGGCCGACGTTCCGTCTCGTAGGTCGCAAGCAGCTCGGTGCCGGCCAACCCTTTGAGCACCCAGGCGAGCTTCCAAGCGAGATTGTGCGCGTCATGGACGCCGGTGTTTCCGCCGAAACCACCGTTCGGCGGCATCAGGTGGACGGCGTCGCCGGCGAGAAAAATCCGCCCCGCTTGGTAACGCTGCGCCACGACGGCGGTCGCGCGCCAGCGCGTTACTGCGCTGATCTTCACCGGCAGGTCCGGCACCCCGACGCCGATCCGCACCAGTTCGACGAGGCGCGCCTCGCTCATATCCTTGGCGGCATCGGCAGGGTCGGCATTCGTCGTCGGGTCACCGATTGTGTTGACGAGCAAAAAGCCCGAGCGGCAATCCTTTGCGAGCCGGAAGACGCCGCCGAGCGCCGGGTTGTTGACGTAGATGACGCTCAGCGGCTTGCCGCCCATGTAGGGTGCAAGGTCCGCCTCGAAATAGATGGTCATGCTGTTGGAGAAGGGGCCGCGCCCCTCCAGCGCGATGCCGAGCGCGTCGCGCACCTTGCTGTGCGCGCCGTCCGCACCGACTAGGTATCGGCCGCGCAGTTCTTGCGTCATACCGGTCGTGACGTCGCGCGCGCAGACGATGACGCCCGACTGATCCTGAGCAAGGTCCACGATCGCACGGCCGTCGATAACTTGCGCGCCGCCCCGCTCCGCCTGGCGGCGCAGGATCGGCTCGAGACCCGGCTGCGTGATGAACAGGCGCCGGCACGGGCTCACCGCCTCGACGCCGTCGTTGAGGCTGCCGATAATGTCGGAAAGCTTGCGGCCGGCGAGACAATCCATGGCGACGATCGCGCCATCCGGCAGGAATTCCTCCTCCGAGCGTCGCCTGACTTCCTCCTCGATGCCGGCGAGGCGAAACAGCTCGAGCGTACGTAGATGGAAGTGCGCGGCGCGCGGCGCCGGCGAAGCCCCGCGCAGTCGCTCGATCACCAGGGAGCGGACGCCGTGATGGGCAAGAAACATCGCGGTCGACAGTCCGACGAGACCGCCGCCCACGATCAGAACCGGTGCTTCGATATCGTCCGGCTGCGCGCCCATGCGCACCCTCCCCGGAGAGCCGACCCGGCTAGCCGCGCGCCTTGGCGTATGGATAGACGAGGTCGCCCGACTTGAGCTCGGGTGGAGACACAATCACGGCCTTGCCGGGTTGGCGGAACTGGTTGATGTCGTGTCCCTGGATGTTCTGGTACTGGATGTAGAGGATGCGCGACTTCTCCCATTCGCCATCCGGGCCGAATTTCACGTCGCCGACGATCGTCTTGAACCGCGCCTTGTGCATGTATTCGGCGACCTTGGCCTGATCGATCGCGCCGACCGCGCTGACGGCGTGCGACAGGACCTGCAGCTCCGCGTACGAGAACGGCGACCAGAATCCGATCGGATCGACGCCGCCGCCGCGCGCCCGCTCCTGATATTTCGCGAGGAAAGCGTCGACGCCGGCAAACTTCATCGTCGGCTCGGGCACGTAGTTCTCGTTGATGACGAGACCGTTGAGCAGTGGTCCGAGCTGCCCTTTGATCGGAGTGAACTGCAGCCCGATCATCGCGCCGCCGAACATGCGCGGCTCATAGCCGACCTCGTGCACGGCCCGCACCATTCCGACCGAGCCGCCTGGGTACGAGGCGACAAACACGATGTCCGGATTGGCCGCCTGCACGGCCCGCACGATCGAGGCGTGGTCGGTCGTGTTGGCGGGAAAATTGCGATCATAGACGATCTTGAGCCCTAGTTTTGCGACATTGATGCGTGCGCCGGCCAAGACGTTGTGACCGAACTCGGTATCCTCGCCGACGAGTGCAACAGTCTGCGGCTTCGGCTGCATCGTCAGCGCGGTCGCGAAGAAGCCGAGCGAGAACGCACGGATTCCGTCCGGTCCGTTCGGCAGGATCTGGAAGTAGCGGTCATACTTGAACTGGTCGTTCACACCGGTGCCGAACAGGGTCATGAAGACCATCTTCTTCTGCATCACGATCGGCATGGCGGGCGCGATCTGGTTGGTACTGAAGGGCGAGAGCACGAGATCGACCTTGTCGATGTCGATGAGTTTCGCGTAGAGGCCCGGCACCGTCGACGGATTGCTCTGGTCGTCGTAGTAGACGAACTCGATCGGTCGGCCGAGCAACCCGCCCTTGGCGTTCGCCTCGTCCTTCCAGATCTCGCGGCCGAGCAGGAACATCTTGCCGGCCGGTGCATTGGGCCCGGTCAATGACATGCCGAAGCCGATCTTGATCGGCGCGGCGGCCCACGCCGGGCGCGTCGCGAGGGCAAGACTGCCGGCGGCGGTGCCCTGGAGGAAGCGCCGGCGACTGACGGATCGGAAGACGGGGGTCATGGCTGTCTCTCCTTGGCCTCAAGGCCGGATCGGTATGCGATTTCCCTGTCGCCGCGCCTGAGCGGTCCGCGCTGCGTTATCTCCTCGTGAGATGACGATACGCTAATCGCCATTGCGGGACTTGGCCTTCGGAAGGTCTCGGCTTTCCATCGGGATCTCTTGGGAGTCTTTGGTTTCTTCTCCGGATTGCGTTCTTCTCGGCATTGCCTCCTGTTTGCGCGTCTGCCGTGTGTTATAAGCCACCGTCATGGACCAAGCGTGGGGCTGGTACATTGCTCTTTTTGTTCGAAAATTTCGTGCTCGACTGTGAACGGCGCGAACTCCGCCGGGGCACCGATCTGGTGGCGGTCGAACCGAAGGTTTTCGATCTCCTCGCCTACATCGTGACCAATCGCGACCGCGTCATTACGCGCGACGAGCTCATTTCCGCCGTCTGGGATGGACGCATCGTCTCAGAATCGGCGATGGCCACCTGCATCAATGCGGCGCGCTCGGCGCTCGCCGACAGCGGCGACGAGCAGCGCCTGATCAAAACACTGCCGCGCCGGGGCATCCGTTTCGTCGGCACGGCGCGGGAGGAGAGCGAGAAGGCCGCTCAGGTCCCGCCCGAGGCTGCTCCCGCGACGGTCGACGCCGCTCTCGCCTTGCCGGACAAGCCGTCGATCGCCGTGCTGCCGTTCGACAACATCAGCAGCGATCCCGAGCAGGAGTATTTCGCCGACGGGATGGTGGAGGACATCATCTCGGGCCTGTCCCGCATCCGTTGGCTGTTCGTGATCGCGCGCAACTCGAGCTTCGTCTACAAAGGCAGTGCGGTCGACGTAAAGCGGGTCGGGCGCGAGCTCGGTGTGCGCTACGTACTCGAAGGCAGCGTGCGCAAGGCAGCCAACCGCGTGCGTATCACGGCGCAGCTGATCGAAGCCGAGACCGGCAGCCACATCTGGGCCGAGCGCTACGACCGGATGCTGGACGACATCTTCACCTTGCAGGACGAGCTGACCATGAGCGTGGTCGGCGCCATCGAGCCGAGCCTGCGCAAAGCAGAAATAGAACGGGTGAAGCGCAAGCGGCCGGACAATCTCGACGCCTATGACCTCGTGCTGCGTGCCCTGCCCCACACCTACCGCCACATGCACCAGGACTCCGAGGCCGCGATACCGCTGCTGGAGAAGGCGCTCGAGCTGGAGCCGGATTACGCGGCAGCGCACGCGCCGCTCGCCTGGTGCTACCATTTCCGCTTCAGCCGCGCGACGTTACGCGAGGAGGATCGCGCCGCCGCGATCCGTCATGCGCACGCGGCGGTCGCGAGCGGAGGCGACGACGCGAGCGCCCTCGGCATCGCCGGCTTCGTCATCTCGCTGGACGAGCACGACCAGCCCTCTGCCCTCAACGTCTTCGAGCGGGCGCTGGCGCTGAGCAACTCCAACATATTCGCGCTGTGCTGCAGCGCCCTGATCCTCTCCTTCATGGGCGAGAGCGAGCAGGCGATCGAGCGGGCGCAGCGCGCGTTGCGGCTGAGCCCGTTCGATTCGATCAATTATCTGTCCAATAATGCGCTCGCGATCGCATATTTCCTCACCGCACGTCACCAGGAAGCACTCGAAGCGGCGCGCCGCTCGGTGCAGCTCAACCCGCGCTTCAGTGTCTGTCACCTGTTTCTGACGATAGCCCTGGTCGGCATCGGCCGCCTCGACGAGGCGAAGGAGGCGGCGCAGCGCGTGCTCGCTCTCGACCCGGCGTTCGGCATCGCACGATGGGCCGTGACCGTCGGGTTCGAGCCGAAGGTTTTCACGCGGCTCGCGGAGGCCTGGCGTGCGGCGGGCCTGCCGGATTGACCGAGCAATCCCGACCTACGGAACCGGTTTGAGTTCGCCGAAGCAGGCAGCGTAGGCGGAAACGACGCCGTTCTACGGACGGCTATGCCCGGCCATGACGCCGGCGAGACGTCCTTACTCCGCGGCCTCGCGCACGACGGGCTCGGCCTCGACCTTGGCGGCGCAGAACTTGAACTCGGGAATCTTCCCGAACGGATCGAGCTTCGGATTGGTGAGCAGGTTCGCGGCCGCTTCCACGTAAGCGAACGGGATGAACACGACGCCGTCCGGCACCGCGTCGTCCTGGCGCGAGTGCAGCACCACGGTGCCGCGGCGAGTCGTGACGCGCACCATATCGCCCGGCGTAATGCCGAGCTTGGCGATGGTGCCGCGAGAAAGCTGCGCGATCGCCGACGGCTCGAGCGCGTCGAGCACGGTGGCACGCCGCGTCATCGCGCCGGTGTGCCAGTGCTCGAGTTGGCGGCCGGTGCTGAGGATGAACGGATAGTCGTGATCCGGCGTCTCATCGGGCGGCTGCAGCTTGGCAGCGACCAGCTTGCCGAACCCGCCGGGCCGCGGGAAACCCTTGTCGAACACGACGTCGCGGCCGGGCTGGTCCGGCGCATCGGACGGATAGGTGACCGCGCCTTCGCGCACGATGCGGTCCCACGAGATGTTGTCGAGCGACGGCATCAGCGACGCCATCTCGGTGTAGACTTCGCCGACATCCTTGTACTTCCAACCGCAGCCGAGCCGGTTGGCGATGTCCTGGAGGATCCAGAGATCCTGGCGCGCTTCGCCCGGCAACGGGACGGCCTGACGGCCGAGCTGAACCTGGCGGTTGGTGTTGGTCACGGTGCCGTCCTTCTCGGGCCACGCGGAGGCCGGCAGCACGACGTCGGCATACATCGCGGTCTCGGTGAGGAAGAGGTCCTGCACCACCAAGTGCTCGAGATGCGCGAGAGCCTGGCGGGCATGGTTGAGATCGGGGTCGGACATCGCGGGATTCTCGCCCTCGACGAACATGCCCTTGATCTTGTCGGCGTGGACCGCGTCCATGATCTCGACGACCGTGAGACCCTTCTTCGGCGGCAGCGTCCGGCCCCAGGCCTTCTCGAACTTGGCGCGAACGTCCGGCTCCTCGACCGACTTGTAGTCGGGAAAGAACATCGGAATGAGGCCTGCGTCGGAGGCGCCCTGCACGTTGTTCTGGCCGCGGAGCGGGTGCAAGCCGGTGCCGGGGCGGCCGATCTGGCCGGTGATGAGCGAGAGCGCGATCAGGCAGCGTGCATTGTCGGTGCCATGGGTGTGCTGCGAGACGCCCATGCCCCAGAAGATGATCGCCGACTTGGCGCGCGCGAACTTGCGCGCGACCGTACGCAGGGTCTCGGCGTCGATGCCGCAGATCGGCGCCATCTCCTCGGCCGTGAAATCCTTCACGGTCTGCGAGAACTGCTTGAAGCCCTCGACATAGGTCTGGACATACTGCTCGTCGTAGAGCTTTTCGTTGACGATGGTGCTCAGGATGCCGTTGAGCATCGCGACGTCGGTGCCGTTCTTGAACTGCAGCATGTG
>DASXCK010000430.1:0-2823 GCA_036491235.1 Xanthobacteraceae bacterium
ACAGGAGTCCGCCGTGCCCATCTTCATGGTCGAGCGCAACTTTGCCGAGGAAATGGAACCCAGCGTCGAGGCCGCCGACGGCATCAACCGGATCAACGACCACGAAGGCGTTCGCTGGATGTACTCGTTCCTGTCGGCGGACAAACGAAAGACGTATTGCCTTTATGAGGCACCGTCGCCGGAGGCCATCAGAACCGCCGCAGCGCGAGCCGGCCTCCCCGCCGATGTCATCGTCGAAGTGCGTGATCGCATAATGCCCGACGGTGCGCTATCCGACATCTGAGAACCCTCACCCGAGCAGCTCGTGATCGGCGGCGTACATTGCCGCCTGCGTGCGGTTCGCGGCGCCCGTCTTGATCAGGATGTTGCGCACATGGTTGGCCGCCGTGTTGGTGCTGATGTAGAGGCGTTCGCCGATCGCCCGATTGCTCAGCCCTTCCGCGAGCAGCCGCAGCACTTCGACCTCCCGGTCCGTCAGACCGTCGGGCCCCTGAAAATCCGTTGCCAGCAACGAGTCCATCAGGTCGACAACCCGGTTCTGGCCGATTGGCGCGGCGATGGCGCGGGCCTCGTCGGCCAGGCGACGGGCTTCCTCGGCGTGACCGCTCGACGCCGCAAATAGCGCGCGCCGGGCGAGCGTCTCGCTGGCGTGAACCACCGAGCCCATGCGGCGGTCCATCTCGAGCGCCGCGCCGAAATGCCGCTCGGCCCCGGCGTTGTCCCCGTCGAGCGCCGCCATCCGGGCGAGATATCGGTCGGCGCTGCCGAAAAGGGCGACGAACTGGCCGGCGACCAGATTCTTGCCGGCATAGCGGAATACGTATGGGCGCAGCGCGTGCAGTGCTTCGCGGTTGCCCAGCTCCAACGCCGCCTCGACCATGAAGACCAGCTCCATTGGCCACTGCGCCTCGTCCGTGCGGTCGGCGAGGTTGCGGTTGAGCAGATGATTGAGGGCGCGGGTCATGCCGGCTTCGCAGTTGAGCTCGGTGTACAGCGCAAGCAGGCCGGGCACCCAGCGCCCGGCGAACGTCTCACTGCCGTCGACGAATCCGGCGAATTTCTTCAGGTCGGAAGTTTCGCGCCGGATCATGAATATCTGGACCCCGTGCGAGCCCTCGGTGTCGTCCGCGTCGAACAAATCACCTGTGCGCAAAGCGATGTCGGCCCACCGTTCGGCGCCGGCGAAGTCGCCGCGCAGATAGGCCAGCGCTTGCTCGACGCACGCGCCGACGAAGCCGAAGACGGGTTGTCCGATGGCTTTGCCCGCTCGCCGCATGTCCGCGGTCGACGCGGCCAGGTCGTCGGGCCGGCCGGCCAGATAGCTGACCATGGCGCGAAAGTGCGAGGACGCGCCCAGCACCTCGTAGTCACGGCGCGCCAACGCCATGAGCGAGACCTCGGCTGAGCGCTCTGCCTGGATTTCGCACAGCTCCGGGGTGAGCCCGTGCCACAGGCTCGTCTTGAGGGTGTGCATCAGCACCGCCGGATCGTCGGCGGCCCGCGCGCAGTCGATGGCGTTGTTGCCGACCTCGCGCGCTCGCATCGCCTCGCCGGCGAAAGCCAGCGCCCGGCCGAAGCTGCCGAGCGCCTGCACGTAGCGCAGGTCGCCGGTGTCCAACCCGCTGGACTCCAGAGCCGACGCCAGCAGGTCGGCCGCCGTCGAATCGGACTGCCCGCGACGCCAATTCGCTTCCTCGTAGCCGACGGCCGCGCCCAGGCGGACCAGCGGGTCATCCATCGCGCTGAGGCGTTCGTAGATCGCCCGTGACCGGGCGAAATCGCCAGCGCGCACGTGATTTGCGGCCGCGTCGAGGTCCAGCCTCGCCCGATCGGCGCGGCTCAACTCCGGCAGCGACGCCGCCCGCTCGAACCATCTCGCCGCGTCCTCGTAGGCCAGGCTCTGTTCGGCCATCCGGGCCGCCCGGTGCGCGTACTGCAACGCCTGATCGTGGTAGCCCAGCACGTGCGCCCGCAGATAGTGGTTCGCCAGGCGGGGAACGACCGATGGGTCCGCCCGGCCCTCGAGGGCCTCGGCGGCCCGCGCGTGCATGATCCGCAGCCGCGACGCCGCCATCCCGCCGACCACGGCCTCGCGGGTGAGCGCGTGCACGAACGCGAACTCGCCGTCGGAGTCGCGAACCGGTCGGATCAGTCCGACGCCTTCGGCCGAATCGACCGCCGTCAGCGTCGCGGGGAGATCGGTCTC
The DNA here is from genome assembly GCA_036491235.1 of Xanthobacteraceae bacterium. GTDB lineage: Bacteria > Pseudomonadota > Alphaproteobacteria > Rhizobiales > Xanthobacteraceae > JAVDCA01. The sequence goes on from DASXCK010000430.1 coordinate 2,207, forward strand.
GCTGGCGGCGATGAGCGCGGGCAGATCAAACGTTTCGCCCAGCACCGCAGCCTGTTCGATCACCCCACGGACGCTCGCACCCAGTCCGGCGAGGCGGCGGGCGATGGCATCCCCGATCGATGCCGGGACGGCCTGTTGCGCACCCAACGTGGCCAGCCCGCCCCGGACCTCCAGGTCGTTGATCAGTTCGGTCAAGAAGAACGGATTGCCGCCGGTCTTGTCGCGCAGCAAGGCGGCGGCCGTGCGCGCCGACGCCGGAGCCAGCTGCTGAGTTCGCCTCACGAACTCGGCGATCGCCTCGGTGTCCAGCCCGGCGAGGTCCAGGCGCCGGACACCGTCGAATCGGTGCAGTTCGGCCAGCCTGGTGGTGAGCTCGTCGGAGCGGTCGGGCTCGGTCGTGCGGAACGTCGCCACCACCAGGAGGCGGATATCGGCGCAGCCGATCAGGACGCGCTCGAGCATCGCGAGGGTGGGCAGATGGGCCCAATGCAGGTCGTCGAGGATCAACGCGATCGGGCGAACGATCGCGAGGCGCCGCAGGAATCCGGTCAGGGCCTCGAAAAGCGCCTGTCGTGGTGACCCGACCTCTTCCGCGGGGCCGGTATCGGGCAAATGCC
>DASXCK010000431.1:0-32832 GCA_036491235.1 Xanthobacteraceae bacterium
GATCGACATCCAGCACAGCTCCACCCTCTTCTACTATCTCGCGCTGGTCGTCTTCGCGATCGCGGTCGGCGTGATGGCGTGGCTCTTGCGCTCGCCGTTCGGCCGCACCCTGATCGCCATCCGCGAGAACGAGCGGCGCGCCCGCTTCCTCGGCATCCCGGTCGACCGCCACATCTGGATCTCCTGGGTGATCTCCTGCGCGATCGTCAGCGCGGCGGGCGCACTCTACTCCTTGCTCAACAACTTCGTGGACCCACGCGCGCTCTACTGGAGTCAGTCGGGTGACTTCGTCATCATGGCGGTGCTCGGCGGGATGCGCTCGTTCTGGGGACCGCTGCTCGGAGCGGCGATCTTCGTCGTGCTGCAGGACTACCTGTCGAGCGTCACCGAGAACTGGATGTCTTTCGTGGGACTGTTCTTCGTGCTGGTCGTGCTGTTCTTCCCGCGCGGCGTGCTCGGGATGATCCGTCGGAGGGCCACGACATGACCCTGCTGCGCGTCGAGAACGTGTCGAAGCATTTCGGCAGCCTGGTCGCGGTCGACCAGGTCTCGATGACGGTCGCGCAAGGGGAGCTGCGCGCCGTGATCGGTCCGAACGGCGCCGGCAAGACCACCTTCTTCAACCTGATCAGCGGCTTCCTCACGCAGACCTCGGGGCGCATCGTGTTCGAGGGCCGCGACATCTCGGCGGTGCCGCCGGCCGAGCGGGTGTGGCAGGGCATCGCCCGCACGTTCCAGATCACCGAGGTGTTTCCCGAGCTCACCGTACGCGAGAATTTGCGCATTCCCGTGGAGGTTACGGCCGGCTACCGGTTGAGCCCGTGGCTGTCGAAGAACGCCGACACCGAGGTGCGCGCCCGCGTGACCGACCTGCTCACCATGAGCGGCCTCGCCGAGAAGGCCGACCGGCTGGTCGGCGAGTTGAGCCACGGCGACCAGCGCGCGACCGAGATCATGATGGCGCTCGCGCTCAAGCCGCGCCTCCTCCTGCTCGACGAGCCGACCGCCGGCATGGGCGACCAGGAAACCTACGACATCACCCAGCTGATCCGGAAGCTGCACCGCGACCAGAAGGTCTCGATCGTGCTGATCGAGCACGACATGCGCGTGGTCTTCCACCTCGCCGATCGCATCATGGTGCTGGCGGAAGGCAAGATGCTGGCGGAAGGAACGCCGAAGGAGATCGCCGCCAACGAGGCGGTGCAGGCGGCGTACCTCGGAAAGGCGGCGGCATGAGCGGCGCGGTGCTCGAGGCGGAAGGCCTCCACACCTATTACGGCAAAAGCCACATCTTGCATGGCGTCAGCCTCGAGCTGCGCGAAGGCGAGCTCGTCACCCTGCTCGGCCGCAACGGCGCCGGCAAGACCACGACGCTGCGCAGCCTTGTCGGCCTCACTCACGCCCGCGAGGGCGCAGTGCGCATCTTCGGTCAAGCCGTCACCGACTGGCCGTCCTACCGCATCGCGGCCGCCGGCGTCGGCTACGTGCCGGAGGGCCGCCGCATCTTCCCCAACCTGACGGTCGAGGAGAACCTGCTGGTCCCGCTCGAGCGGCCCGGTCCGTGGACGATTGCGCGCGTCTACGAGCTGTTTCCGCGCCTCGGACAACGCAAGTCGAACAAGGGCCGCCAGCTCTCGGGCGGCGAGCAGGAAATGCTCGCGATCGCCCGCGCGCTCCTGCTCAATCCGAAGATCCTGCTGCTCGACGAACCGAGCCAGGGCCTGGCGCCGTTGATCGTGCAGGAAGTCTTCCGCGTCGTCGTCTCGGCGCGCAACGAGGGCATCTCGGTCCTGCTGGTCGAGCAGAACGTGCGCGCGGCCGTCGAGATCGCCGACCGCGCCTACGTGCTCGACGACGGCAAGGTCGTCTATGCGGGCTCGGCCGCCGAGTTCGGCAAGGACGAGGGACGCGTGCGCGCGCTCGCGGGCGCGAGCGCCGAAACCTGGGAGCCGGAAGGCTCGCACGCCTGACTTCGTTCCGTCATGGCCGGGACAAGCCCAGCCATGACGATGAAGGAACATGCGGGATGCCCCTGCCCTGGCGCGAAAAATTCGCGATGCTGGAGCCGCCATCGTGGTTCTATGGCCGCCGCATCGCCTATGAGGCGGCGAGCGGCGAGCCCGAGTTGAGCGTGCTGGGCGAGCTGATGCGCCCGGGCGGCACCGCGGTCGATATCGGCGCCAACCAGGGCTTCTTCGCGTTCGCGCTGTCGCGGCTCGCGAGCCGCGTGATCTGCTTCGAGCCCAACCCCGACTACGCAGGCTTCGCGCGCTGGATGCTGCGCGGGCGCGCCGAGGTGCACATGCTCGCCCTCGCCGACAAGGCGGGACGCGGGACCTTTCATGTGCCGCACGCGGACGACGGCATGGTGCTGCACCTCGCCGGCAGCCTCAAGCGGACGCATTCTGCCCAGTTCAAGACGATCCAAACCTACGAGGTCGACATCCGCACGCTCGACGAGTTCGCACTCACCGACGTGCGCTTCATCAAGGCCGACGTCGAGGGCAGCGAGCGCGAGGTGCTGGAAGGCGCGCGCGCGACGATCGCGCGCGAGCGCCCGCCGATTCTCCTCGAGCTTCTCTCCGGCACGCACGCGGATCCGGGCGCGCTCACGGCGGAGATCTGCCAGAGCTTCGGCTACGACGCCGTCCTCGTGCAGAAAGGCAAAAAGCTCCCGGCGCTGCCGATCATCGCATCGCTCGGCAAGAACACGACGTGGGGGACGGATTTCGAGTCGAGGAACGTGCTGTTTTTGCCGCAAGGAAGTTCGTAGCTGCGTGGCCCGCATGGAGCGCAGCGACATGCGGGGAAATCCCATCCGCGGACAGGAACGCCTCGGCTTTCACTTCGCTTCATCCATACGGCGACGCTACCTGCACCCTTGCAGCGTGCTCGCCTTGTTGATCACCTCGAACGGCCCGAGCTGCTGCGCGACAGCGGCCGCATAGCGGGGGTCGACCAGGCGCTTCGGCGGCGCAGTGCGCGCGATGATGCCTTCGCGTTTGAAGAACGCCTGCAGGTCCGCAAGACTCGCGACGTTGAACCGGCCGTCCGGATTGCGCGCTTGCCAATCCATGCGGTCGAGCAAGGCGCGGTCGCCGCCGATCCGGTTCTTGACCAGGACGTCGAGCATCTCGCCGCGGTTCGGCCCGTGGTGATAGGCCTGACAATAATCCCGGCTGCCGCGCGCGAGCGCGAGCATCAGGCGGCGCGCCGGCTCCGGGTTCCGCGCAGCCCAATCGGCGTTGACGATGTAGGCAACGCTCGTCAGCGGTAGCGTGGCGATATACCCCTCCTCGGGATCGAGCCACGGTACCGCGATGTCGCGCTCGACCGCACGCGCCGTGAACGGAGCGACGGCCAGGGCAGTATCGATCGCACCGTTCTTCAGCGCCGGCAGCATTTGCGCGAAGCTCAGGTTTTTCACGTCGACGTCGTGCAGCGTGAGATGGGCGCGCGCGAGCGTCATCGCCATTTCGTAAATCGAGGTCGATCCCGGCGAGCTCAAGCCGATGCGGCGCCCTTTGAGGTCGGCGACCGTCTTGATCTGGTCCGCAAGGGCGCGCCGCAACAGGATGCGGTGGTAGAGGGGCGTCGAACCGCCGTCGAGCGCGAGTACGATCGGCAGACCTTGGGCGATCGCGTTGAAGATTCCCGCATTGATGCCGCCCTGCACGACCTGGACGTGATTCGCGGCAAGGAACGCCACCGCCTTGCCAGTCGAGTCGATGCGCTCGATCTTCACGTCGAGACCGGCGTCGCGGAAATATCCTTTCTCTTCCGCGATCAGCGTCGAGGCCGCCGGCACGCTCGGCACGATCGCGATGGTGATCGGCTCGGCCCGCGCCGACGCCGCGAGGGCCATCAAGACGCAGAGCGAAAAGAACAGGCGCACACGCTTCCTCCCAACGGCTTTGTCTACCCACGGCTTTCTTGGCGCCGGGCGATCGGCTATCAGAAAGCCCATGGACTCACCGAAGCCGCACCTCGTGCCGGGCCGGGCCTGCGGCACCTGCATGATGTGCTGCAAGGTTCCCTACATCAAGGAATTCGAGAAGCCGGCCGGCGTGTGGTGCAAGCATGCCGCCTCCGGCAAGGGCTGCCTCATCTATGCGGACCGCCCGGGCTCGTGCCGCGCCTTCTACTGCCTGTGGATGCAGGACGCGCGCTTCGGACCCGAGTGGAAGCCCGAGAAGGCAAAATTCGTCACCTACATCCAGCAGAACGGCGTCAACGTGCAGGTCGGTGTCGACCCGAGCTTCCCGAACGCGTGGACGCGCGAGCCCTACTATTCGCAGATCAAGCAGTGGGCACGCGAAGGCGCACCGGAGGGCCGCTTCGTGTTCGTGCGCATCGGTCCGCGCATGATCGCGGTGCTGCCCGACCGCGACCTCGATATCGGCCGCGTTGACCCGGACGACAACATCACGGTGCGCCGCCAGGCGGGACCGGGCGGCGGCACGTACGAGGTCGAGGTACAGCGCGCATCGCGTTGATGGTTCACGCCGACACGTTCTGCCGCCCGAACGCCGCTTCCATCTCGCGGCGCACCCGCACGGCTTCGTCGTTCGGATCATATGCCACGTCGTCCCAGCGCAGCGTCTCACCCGCCCCGATGTCGCGCTTGAGCTTCACCTTTTGCGCCAGACCAAGCGGCAGCAGGTCGAGATCGAGCGAGCGTTGCGCCGGCATCTGCTTGCCCCAGACGCAGAAGCCGCCCTCCCCGTCGAGGATCTCGCCCGCCTTGAGCGCGCGCTTAGCAGTCGCAACCACATCCGAGTTGAAACATGTGGGCGCCCCCGTCGGCTCGCGGCGCAGCGCGGCGCTCGCGACCGAGATGCCGAGCTCGAGCCCGATCATATGGACCGGCCGATAGAGCGCCGCATAGCGGCCGCTCGCGTCCGGCAACAGGTTATACTCGGCAAAGCAGCGGCGCGCATAATCGCTCTCGCCTTCGAACACCACATAGGTGCCGAGCGCGAGGTGATGAAGAACGTCGCGCCCGTCGCGGTAGACCGAGGAGGTCACCTCGGTGACACCTTCCCGCTCGAGCGTGCCGCCTGCCGTGCGCGGCTTGCACACGTCGGCAAGCTCGAAGCGCGTCGCCGGCGGAAAACCGAGGCCCTCGCTTTGCGGCACGAGACCGGTCGCGTTGCACACCGCCGTCATCTCGATGCCAGATTTGGTGCCGTCGATGGAGCTGTTGAACATTTTTGGATTGATCGAGGCGCGATCGGCGATGCGCAGATACTTGTCGAGGATGTCCCACAGCGTGTCGGGCGTCGACGCGTGATAGTGCGGTTCGTAGCGCGTGCCCTTGCCGGCGGCGATCACCTTGAAGCCGCAGGCGCGCGCCCAATCGACCTGCTCGCAGATCAGCGCCGGCTGGTCGCCCCAGGCGAGGCTGTAGACCACGTCGGCGGCCTTGGCTTTGCGCGCGAGCAGCGGACCCGCGAGCGCGTCCGCCTCGACGTTGACCATGACGATGTGCTTGCCCGCCGCGATCGCGGCGAGCGCATGGCTGATGCCGGCCTCCGGCAGACCGGTGGCCTCGACGATCACCTCGATCTCCGGGCTGGCGATCAGCGCCTGCGCGTCTGGCCCGACATGGGCGCGGCGCCGTTTGAGCGCATCGCCGAGCGACGCCGCGTCGTACGCCTCCGCGTCCCACCCGGCCGCGCGGAGTTGGTCGCGCGCCCGCGCCACGTTGAGGTCGGCGACGCCGACCACGTGCATGCCGGGCGTGCGCCGCACCTGGGTGAGAAACATGGTGCCGAACTTGCCGACGCCGATGAGGCCGACGGTGACCGGTCGGCCGGCGGCTTCGCGCTCAAGGAGTTTGGTATGGAGATTCATGATTACCACCCGGCATGCCCGGGCTTGTCCCGGGCATCCACGTCTCCGACACCAGCATGAAAGACGTGGATGGCCGGGACAAGCCCGGCCATGACGAAACGAGGATGGAGCAAACGCTACTGGCAGAGCGCGCGCGTGACGTAACTTTCCAGCACACAGGGCGGCGGTGGCTCGCCGTTCGGACGGTTGAGCGCGATCGGCGGGCATTTCTTGGCTGTCTGGAAATCGATGCTGCTGCCGGACTCGAACCCATGCCGCTTGCAGATCGTCTCCGCCGCGATACGGCAGTCGGGCGCGCCGTTGGGCGCGATCGGACATGTCGCGTGCTCGGAGATCACCCTTGTGCCCGGAAGACGGGCGACAGCGCCGGCGGTGTCGCGCGTCACCGTGCCGGCGGCATTGGCCGGCATCCTTGGCGACATCGGTGGCGTCCTGGACCCCGGAATTCCAGTCGCTCACCGAGCCTTGAATCCAGTGCCCGAAGGCGTCGATGAATCCCGGCCGCGTGCCATCCTGCGGCTGTTGCGGCGCCGCAACGGGAGCCTGCAACGGCGTCAGCGCTTGCTGAGCTTGTGGCGCTGGTTGCGGGATTTGCTGTGGCGCTTGGGCGGCAGCCGCCCCGGCGAGCAGCAGCACGCCCACGGCGATGCCTGACGCCCGCGGTAAAATCACCTTTGATCGTAATCCGCTCATTGTCGCCCCGGCCGCCGTCGCACCTAACCGAGTGCGCAATGGGAACGCAACCTTAACCTAGTTCGCGGAATGGCGAAATTGTGGAGCCGCGATGCGCAAATCGGTCGCACGAGGCAGCAATGCGCGGTCGCTCAGCGCTTCATTTCGCCGGACAGAAGTTGAGCCACTGCGGCATGGCGGGCCACCAGGACATGCCAGGCAGATAGATCGCCGCAAGGATGCCAGCGACCAGAACGACCGCGGCCGCCGTGACCCAGAAGGTCAACCGCTTCTCGATGATGACGCGCACGCGCGCGCCATAGCGGTTGAGCACGAGCCCCTCGAAGTAGAACCGCATGCCGCGCGCCACGATCGAGAAGCCGATGAAGAGCCAGATATTGTAACCAGCGAAGCCCGACGTGATGGTGACGATCTTGTACGGGATCGGCGTCAGACCCTTGATGAGGATGATCAGGGCTCCGTAGCACTGATAAGCGTCGCGAAAGGCCTCGACCTTGCCGCTCAGGTGGTAGATGGCGATGAGCCAGTGACCCAGCGTGCCGTAAAGATAGGCGCCGATCACATAACCAAGCACGCCCCCCGCGACCGACGTGAGCGTGCACAACGTCGCATAGAACCAAGCCCGTTGGGGCCGGGCGAGCGACATCGGAATCAGCATGATGTCGGGCGGAATCGGAAAGAACGAGCTTTCCGCGAACGACACGGCTCCCAGCAGCCAGGGCGCATAAGGCTTGTCGGCAGCCTCGATGCACCAGTCATAGAGCTTGCGCAGCATGGCGCGTGCTTAACGGGCATGCCGGCGAATGTCCATCGCCGACGACTGACGCTAGGTCATTTTGAATAGAGATCAGCGGCGCTTCTGCAGCCGCCGCATGGTGAGGGTGGGAAGCGGGGGCCGCACCTTCGCGGCGCGCGGCTTGAGCATCTTCTCGGCGATGCCGAACAGCCGCTCGCGCCGGTTCATTTCCTTCCAAACGTCATCAGGCGTGACGCCGGACGACGTCCAGAGAACCACCAGGTTGTAGAGAAGGTCGGCACTCTCCTGCACGACGGATTCGGGATTGGCGAGCAGCGCGCCGATCACCACCTCGAAGGCTTCCTCGCCGAGCTTCTTCGCCATCTTGACGCGGCCGGCGTGCAGCAGCCGCGACGTGCGCGAGGTCGCGGGGTCCGCGCGCTTGGCCGCAAGAACGGCCTCGTAAAGCCGATCGACCGAATCAGACATGCGCGCAGATTAGCGTGCAAAAGTTAAGACGAGAATCCTTCGCGTCAACAGACAGCCCTTCCACGGCCGCGAGCGACCCCGTTTGACCGCCATTTGACCGCGCTCGGCACGGAAGACCGCCGTCAGGCCTCCTCGTCGGCCAGCAAACCGGCGTTGCCGCCGGCGACCGGTGTTGATCGTTAACGTTTGCTCAAGCGCGAAACGCCGCAGATAGTTCGGGCCGCCCGCCTTCGGCCCGGTCCCCGACAGTCCGCTGCCGCCGAACGGCTGGGTGCCGACCACGGCGCCGACCATGTTGCGGTTTATGTAGACATTTCCATGCGGCAGGCGCGACGCGACGCGGGCCGCCGTCGCGTCGATGCGCGAGTGGACGCCGAGCGTGAGGCCAAAGCCGTTGGCCGCAATCTCGTCGAGGAGCAGGTCGAGCTCGTCCGCCCGATAGCGCACCACGTGAAGGATGGGTCCGAACACCTCCGCCTTGAGGTCCCGCGCATGGTCGAGCGCGATGATCGCGGGCGGCACGAAGGTGCCGGTCGCCGGCAACGCGCGTTCCCGATCCCAGCGAAACAAGAGTCGGCCCTGGCCTTCGGCGTCGGCGATCCAGCGGTCGAGACGCTCTTTGGCTTCCCCATCGATCACCGGACCCACATGGGTCGCGGGATCGCGCGGATCGCCGAGCACGAGCTCGCGCGCGGCACCGGCGATCATCGCAATGATACGGTCCGCCACGTCCTCCTGGACGCATAAAAGCCGCAGCGCCGAACAGCGCTGGCCCGCGGAGCGGAAGCTCGAGGTCAGCACATCATCGGTCACCTGCTCCGGCAGCGCAGTCGCATCCACGATCATGGCGTTGATGCCGCCGGTCTCGGCAATCAGTGGCACGATCGACCCGTTGCGGCTGGCGAGCGCGCGGTTGATGGCGCGCGCGACGTCCGTCGAGCCCGTGAAGGCGACGCCGGCAACTCTCGTATCGGCGGCGAGCAACGCGCCGACTTTGCCGTCGCCCGGCACGAGATGGAGTGCGCTCGCCGGAATGCCGGCCGCGTGCAGCAGCCGCACCGCCTCGGCGGCGATGAGCGGGGTCTGCTCGGCCGGTTTCGCAACCACCGCGTTGCCGGCCGCGAGCGCGGCCACGACCTGGCCGGTGAAGATCGCCAGCGGAAAATTCCACGGGCTGATGCATACGAACACGCCGCGACCGCGATAGCGGAGCTCGTTGGTCTCGCCGGTCGGCCCCGGCATCGCGGCAGGGGCAAGCGCGCGCACGACTTCCGCCGCGTAGTAGCGGCAGAAGTCAGCGGCCTCGCGCACTTCGGCGACCGCATCGTCGAGCGTCTTGCCGCCTTCGGCTTGCAGCAGCGCGATGAGCCGGCCGCGCCGTTCCTCGACAAGATCACCGGCACGCATCAGCGCGGCGGCGCGCGCCTCGCGCGGCGTCGCATTCCAATCCACTACTCCCGCCGTGGCCGCGGCGATGGCCGAGATGACGATCGCCTCGTCGCCCTCCGTGACGATGCCGACTGGTTTGCCGTCAATCGGTGAGACCACCGTGCGCGTGCGGCCCGCGAGCACGATGCCGTCGACCAGCGGCGCGGCGGTCGGCTCGCATGGCGCATCGGCACACACTTCGGCGAGCAGGCGCTCGAGGCTCACGCGGTCGCCGAACTCGACGCCGGTGGAGTTCTTGCGGCTCGTGCCATAGAGGCCGCGCGGCCGTGGAATCTTCCGATGCCGCGCGTGGCCGGCATCCGCGATCCAGGCGTGCGGCCGGCGTAGGATGTCGGCGATCGGCACGGCCGGATCGGCCGCCACCGAAACGAAGGACGAGTTGGCACCATTCTCGAGCAGCCGCCGCACCAGATAGGCGAGAAGATCGCGATGGCCGCCCACCGGCGCATAGACGCGGCAGGCTATCGCCGGCTCGTCGGCCACGAGTGCCGCATAGAGCGCCTCGCCCATGCCGTGCAGGCGCTGGAACTCGTAGCCCACGACGCCGCCCGCCTCCTCGATCACGGTCGCGACGGTCAACGCATTGTGGGTCGCGAACTGGGGAAAGATCCGCGGGCGCGCGGCGAGCAGCTTCCTGACGCAGGCCGCATAGCAGAGATCGGTCATCGCCTTGCGACTGAACACCGGATAGTCGGCGAGCCCGCGTTCCTGCGCGCGCTTGATCTCGGTGTCCCAATAGGCGCCCTTGACGAGGCGGACCATCAGCCGACGATCAAGCCTTTCGGTGAGCGCCGCGACCCAATCGATCACCGCGAGGCTGCGCTTCTGATAGGCCTGGATCGCGAGCCCGAATCCGTCCCACCCGGCGAGCGCGGGATCGGCGAGCACATGCGCGATCACATCGAGTCCGAGCTCGAGCCGGTCGGCCTCCTCGGCGTCGACCGTGAAATTGAGATCGTGGGCTTTGGCGCCGCGGGCGAGCTCAACAACGCGCGGCACCAGTTCGCGCAGCACGCGTTCGCGCGAGACCGCCTCGAAACGCGGGTGCAGGGCCGAGAGCTTGACCGAGATGCCATGGCGGTCGGGCAGCGCGCCATCGCGGCTGCCGTGCCCGATCGCATCGATCGCGTGCGCGTAAGCGGCGAAATAGCGGGCGGCGTCATCTGCCGTCCGCGCGCCCTCGCCCAGCATGTCGAACGAATAGCGCGCCGTGTGGCTCACGGCGGCGCGGCCGAGCGCCTCGGCTATGCTCTGGCCGATGACGAAATGCGAGCCGAGGAGGCGCATTGCGTGGCGGGTCGCCGTGCGCACCGCCGGCAGACCGAGCCGGCCGACGAGGCTCGCGACGATCGTCTCTGGTGTCTCATGCGCCCCGATGATCCGCGCCGAGAGACCGAGCGCCCACGCCGAGGCGGAGACCAACAGCGCATCCGAGCGGACCTCGTGGTGGGAAAAATCGGCGGACGCGAGCTTGTCCTCGATCAGCCGGTCGGCGGTCGCGTTATCGGGGACGCGCAGCAGCGCCTCGGCCAGCACCATGAGGGCAAGGCCCTCCTTGGTGGAGAGCGAATACTCGTGCAAAAAATCTTCGATGCCGCCGACGCCGCCCGCACGCGCCCGGATCGCCTCGATCAACGCGGTCGCCCGCGCATCGATCCGCGCCTCGGCGGCGGGTGGCCTTGCGGCCTCGGCCAGGAAGATGATCGCGAGCTCCTCGTCCGCCACCGCATAGGGCGCGCGCAACGGTGGCGCGTCCGAAGGATCGCGTCGAGCGGCCGGGGCAGCCACGGCATCCGAAGGCATTGCGCTCTCTTGAACCGCCTCGCCGAATCGGCGCGGTGTCGCTGCCGAGCAAGATGGTCCCTGCACGCGGCCCCCGCAACTGCGCCGCCCTGCAGGACCTTCGTCCGCCGCTGACGCGCCCGATCAATCAGGCGTGCGCAGCCATCGCCCGTCCTGGCGCAAAGGCTGCCGCGAGATCCCGGGCGAACCGATCGGCCACCTCGTGAGCTCCGGACCGCACACAGATGTTGCAGACGATCTCGGGCAGCCGGGGCAGCGGCGCCGTATCCCAAATCCTGAGGTCGGCGGGAAGCGATGCACAACTTGGCACCGCCATCACGCCGAGGCCCGCGCCGACCGCCGATGCGAGGTTTGTAATGCTCGTTTCGGTGAACGAGAGCTTGTAGGCGCGGCCGGCCCGTGCGAGCGCCTCCCCGACATGGCGATGCATCAGACACTTTTCGCCATGGCTGATCAGCGGCACCGGCACGTCCGGACCGATCCGCGTCAGGGCGGCGTGCACCCAGACCATCGGCTCGCTCCAATAGTGCAGCGCGTCCCCGCGCGGGCCTGCGCCAGATACGATCACGGCTACGTCGAGCTCGCCCTGGCCTAGCTCACGCGTCAGGATCTCGCTCGGAGAGCTCTTCACATGGAAGCCAACGTCCGGCCACATCTCCTGGGTGCGCGCCACCGTCCCCCAGAGTATGCCTCCGACGAAGTCGCCGGGCAGGCCGACGCGAATTGTGGCAGCCGGGTCGGCGGGCGCCACCGCGAGCGTCAGAATCCGGTCGTTGATCGCCAGCATCTGGCGCGCCGAGGCGAGGACGCTCTCCCCCAGCGGGGTCAGCATCACGCCGGGCGCGCTCTTGTCCATCAGGTCGCCACCAAGCAACTGCTGCAGCCGCTTGACCTGTGCGCTGACGGCCGGCTGCGTGATGCCGAGCGACTGGGCAGCACGCGTGAAGCTGCGCATATCTACGACGGCGACGAAAGTACGGAGAAGCTCCGTCGGAATATTGCTCATAGGCCCGCGATGCCCGGCTGACACCGAGCCAACAAACGATCAGTCACGATTTGATCCCCCCGTCCGCGCCTCCCGCGCGCACCCGCCTAGAATTGCAGCCCCAGGGTCGTTATTACATCCCACGGTTGATCCGACAATGCCTTTACGCGCATTTGTCAGGCATTTGGGATGCGTGTTTCGCTTAGCGCATGCTGCACGGCCACCGGCTCGCGCCCCGGGAGGGAAATGCGCTAAACTGCTGGCGCGCCCCAGGAGTCGATCTATCCCTATGGATTTACTGCGTATCTATGCCCGCGTGCTCGCCCTGCTCGGCCCCGAGGGGCGGCTCGGCTGGCTGCTCGCCCTCGGGAACCTGGCGCTCGCCGGCTCCCAGTTCGCCGAGCCTGTACTATTTGGTCGCATCATCGACGCCCTCGCGGGCGCCGAGCGCACCGGTGGGCATGCGCCCGTCGCCACCATCGTCGGCCTGATGGCGGCATGGGTCGGGTTCGGCCTGTTTTCGATCGCTTCCGGGGTCGCGGTCGCACTGCATGCCGATCGGCTCTCGCACCGCCGGCGCCACGCCATGCTGACCTCCTATTTCGAGCACGTGCTCCAGCTGCCGCTGAGCTTCCACGGGGGCGCCCATTCGGGGCGGTTGATGAAGGTCATGCTCTCCGGCACCGACGCGCTGTGGAGCCTGTGGCTCGACTTCTTCCGCGACTCGTTTGCGGCCGCAGCGATGATCCTCGTGATCCTGCCGCTGTCGCTCTTTCTCAACTGGCGGCTCGGCTTGACCCTGATGGTGGTCGCCGCGGTGTTCTGCGTGCTCACGTCGCTGGTGGTTGCCAAGACCGACACGCTGCAGCGAACGGTCGAACAGCACTATTCCGACCTCGCCGAGCGCGCCTCGGACGCGCTGGGCAATATCGCGCTGGTGCAGGGCTACGCCCGCGTCGAGGCCGAGGTCTCCGGCCTGCGCAACGTGATCGACAACCTGCTCGCCGTGCAGATCCCGGTGCTGTCGTGGTGGGCGCTCGTCGCGGTGCTCACCCGCGCCTCGACCACGCTCACGATGCTCGCGATCTTCATCTGCGGCGTCTGGCTGCATTATCGTGGCGAGGCGTCGCTCGGCGACATGGTCATGTTCATGAATTTCTCGGTGCTGCTGATCGGGCAGCTCGAGCGGATGGTGCGCTTCGTCAACAAGGTGTTCATGGATGCGCCGCGGCTGCGCGAGTTCTTCGGCATCCTCGACACCGAGCCGGCGGTGCACGACCGGCGCGACGCGATCGACCCGGGCCGCCTGCGCGGCATGGTCGAATTCGGCGACGTCTCGTTCTCCTACGACGGCAAGCGCCCGGCCGTCGCCGACCTCCGTTTCACGGCGCTTCCCGGCGAGACGGTCGCGCTCGTCGGCGCGACCGGCGCCGGCAAGTCGACCGCGCTCGCTCTCCTGCATCGCGCGTTCGATCCGCAGTCGGGCACCGTGAAGATCGACGGCATGGACGTACGCGGGCTCAAGCTGTCGGCCCTGCGGCACAACATCGGCGTGGTGTTTCAGGAAGCGCTGCTGTTCAACCGCTCGATCGCCGAGAACCTGCAAGCCGGCAAGGCGGATGCGACGGAGGCCGAGATGCGCGACGCCTGCGCGCGCGCTCAGGCGCTGGAGTTCATCGAGCGCAATCCCGACGGTTTCGCCGCCAAGGCGGGCGAGCGCGGCCGCGCGCTCTCGGGCGGCGAGCGTCAGCGGCTCTCGATCGCGCGCGCCCTGCTCAAGGACCCGCCGGTGCTCATCCTCGACGAGGCGACGAGCGCGCTCGACGCCGCGACCGAGGCCAGGGTACAGGCGGCGCTCGACGAAGTGATGAAGCATCGCACCACCTTCGTGATCGCGCACCGCCTGTCGACCGTCCGCAACGCGACCCGCATCCTGGTGTTCGACCAGGGCCGCATCGTCGAGAGCGGGAGCTTCGACGAGCTGGTCGCGCAAGGCGGACGCTTCGCGGAGCTTGCGCGCGCGCAGTTCATGGTCGCAGAACCGGCGCCCGACGCAAGCGAGACGTCGCACGCGCCTGCCGTGCGCGCGGATGCGCGGGCGTCCGCCAAGGCATCAAATTGATCATGATGGACCGCGATGCGCCGATCCCGGCGGATGGCGACCCGCATGATCGGATTGCGCGACTCGAGGCGGAGATCGACACCCTGGCCGACGGCATCGAGCGCTGCCGCAAGATCGTCATCGCGTCACAAATCGCGATCGCGCTCGGTGCCGTCGTGCTGGTGCTTCTTTTGGTCGGAGCCCTTGGCTTCGATCCCGTCGTGATGATGGCGGCGGTGATCGCCTTCATCGGCGGGATCGTCGTGTTGGGCACCAACACGTCGACCGCAAAGCAGATGGCGGCCGACATGGCGCGCGCGGAAGCGCTGCGAGGCGAGCTGATCGACAGGTTGGAGTTGCGGCGCGTCGACGTCCTCAATTGACCGCGACGCCGGCCGATTTGATCACCTCGGCCCACTTGCGCGTTTCCTCGGCCAGCAGGCCGCCGAGCTGTTGCGGCGTGTCGATCTTGATCTCGGCCCCGAGCCTGACGAAGCTGTCGTGCAGCGCGGACGAGCGCAGGCCGTCGTTGATCGTCGTGTTGAGCTTGGCGACGACGCCGGCCGGGGTCCCGGCAGGCGCGACCACCGCGGTCCACGAGCCTTGCGGAAAACCGGCAAAGCCCGCCTCCGTCATCGTCGGCACATCGGGCAACTCATGCCAGCGCGCTGTGCTCGTCACTGCGAGCGCGCGCAGGTTGCCGGCTAGGATCGGCGGCACGATCACGGCGGTCGAGAGCATCGTCATCTGCGTGCGGCCGGCGAGCAGGTCGGTCAGCGCGGGCGCGGCGCCCTTGTAGGGCACGAACACGATGTCGATGCCGGCGAGAGTGCGAAAGAGCTCGCCCATCAGGTGCGGCGGCGTGCCGGGCGCGGCGCCGTAGTTGAGCTTGCCCGGATTGATCTTGGCGTAGGCGATCAGCTCCTTGACCGAATGCACCGGCACGCTCGGATGCACCACCATGGCCTGCGGATGGTTGGCGACGAGCGCGACCGGTGTGAAGCCGGCGACCGGGTCATAGCCGAGGTTCTTGTAGAGCGACGGGCTGATCGCGAGCGAGCCGGCGCTCGCGAACAGCAGCGTGTAGCCGTCGGGCTCGGCTCCGGCGACGAGCTTCGACGCGATGGTGCCGCCGGCGCCGGGCCGGTTCTCCACGACCACCGGCTGACCGAGCTTGGCTGACAGATACTGCCCGACCAGCCGCGCCATCACGTCCACGGGTCCGCCCGGCGTGAACGGGACGATTAATTTGATCGGCCGATCCGGATAGGTCGCGGCGCGGGCCGTGCGCGCAAGGACGGCCGCGAGGGTTGCGGCGACCATCTGTCGGCGGCTGATCATCACACTCCTCCCTCGTGCGCCGGATGCGCCGCGGCGGCGAGCGCGAACCGCGAGATGGTGCAGCGCTGATCCGCGGCCCAGAAGCCGATCGCACTGGGGCCCGGGTCTGCGGTGCGGCGCTGCGCGCTGCGCCGCGCCCGGCACACGAGGCCCGGATTCACTTGATCCGCTCCAGGATGCTCACGTAGTTCGCGACCGCGGCGCCGCCCATGTTGAACAGCCCAGCGAGCTTCGCATCCTTGATCTGCATGTCGCCGGCCACACCGCAGAGCTGCATGGCGCAGAGCGCATGCATGGAGACGCCGGTCGCGCCGATCGGATGGCCTTTGGCCTTGAGGCCGCCGGACGGGTTGATCGGCAGGCGTCCGTCCTTCTGCGTCCAGCCTTCCGCGATCGCGCGCGCCCCCTCGCCTTCGGGAACGAGACCCATGGCCTCGTACTCGATCAGCTCCGCGATAGTGAAGCAGTCGTGTACCTCGGCGAACGAGAGATCGCCGAGCGCGACGCCGGCGCCGGCGAGCGCACGCTTCCAGGCCTGGGTGCAGCCCTCGAACTTGAGCACGTCGCGACGCGACATCGGGAGAAAATCCTGCACGTGCGTGGCGGCGCGGAACGCGACGGCCTTGCGCAGCGCAAGCGCCGTCTCGACGTCGGCGAGCACGAGCGCGGCGGCGCCGTCGGAGACGAGCGAGCAGTCGGTGCGCTTGAGCGGGCCCGCGACATACGGGTTCTTCTCGCTTTCGGTGCGGCAGAAATCGAAGCCCAGGTCCTTGCGGATCTGCGCATACGGGTTGGCAACGCCGTTCTTGTGGTTCTTCGCCGCGATCTGCGCCAGCGCATCGGACTGGTCGCCGTATTTCTGGAAGTAGAGGCCGGCGATGTTGCCGAAAATGCCCGCGAACCCGCCCGCGATATCGGCCTCCTCGCGCACATAGGACGCCTTGAGCAGATTCCGGCCGATCTCGGGCGCGGGCGTCGTCGTCATCTGTTCGACGCCGACGACCAGCACGATCCGCGCGGCCTTGGCCTCGATCGATTTGAGGCCCTGATGAACGGCCGCCGAGCCGGTCGCGCAGGCGTTCTCGACCCGCGTCGCCCGCTTGAAGCGGAGGTCAGGCGAGGCCTGGAGCACCAGCGCGGCGGTAAAATCCTGGGCCGAGAAGCCTGCGTTAAAGTGTCCGAGCAGGATTTCATCGACATCCGCGGCCGCAACGCCCGCATCCTTGAGCGCCGCGTCGGCGGCACGGACGACCAGGCTCTCGACTGTTTCGGTGTCAAGCCGGCCGAAGGGCGTATGAGCCCACCCGACGATGCATGCGGTCATGGACACCTCCTTGCCGAACTTTGGTCGCTTTCGTCGGCGACCAGCATAGTGGGCGGAACGGGCTTTGCCAGCGCTTTGCGCCGGCCCCGCGATGGGTTAGAAAACGAGGATATTCGGCCTCGGCCGATCTTCTCTTCGCTATAGCCATTATAGAGACAGCGGGTCCGCACATCGTGTCAGCAGTGGTCAGGTTTTTTGCCCGAATGGCTCTGGTCGGCGCGCTGGCAGGCGTGCTGGCCGGTCCCGCCTTCGCCGAGTCGCTCCTGCTCATCGATGCGGGAACCGGCAAGGTGCTGCAGGCCGAGAATGCCACTTACCCCTGGCACCCAGCCTCGCTCAGCAAGCTGATGACGACATACGTGGTGCTGCAGGCCGTGAAGGACGGGCGGATCACGTTCGACACGATGCTGACGGTCTCGCCCAATGCGGTCGCGCAGGTGCCGTCGAAGATGGGGTTCCGTGCCGGCGTGCAGCTCACGGTCGACAACGCGCTCAAGATGATGCTGGTGCATTCGGCAAACGACATCGCGGTCGTGCTCGCCGAAGGCGTCGACGGCTCGATCGACAAATTCGCCGAGGAGATGAATGCGACCTCGCAGCGCCTCGGCATGACGCAGTCGAGCTGGGTCAACCCCAACGGCCTGCCGGACGACCGCCAGATCACGTCGGCACGCGACCTCGGCATCCTCTCTCGGGCGCTGATGCATGATTTTCCGCAATACGACTACTATTGGCACATCCCGGCCATCAAGTTCGGTCGCCGCGTCATGCGCAACTACAACAAGCTGCTGCTCGAGTATCCGGGCGCCGACGGGATGAAGACCGGCTTCATCTGCGCCTCAGGCTTCAACCTCATCGCCTCGGCGACGCGCAACGATCGCCGCCTGATCGCCATCGTGCTCGGAGCGCCCTCCTCGGCGGCGCGCACCGCCAAGGCCGCCGCGATGCTGGAGCAGGGGTTCAGCGATGGCCCAGGCCTGAGCTGGCTTTTGCCCTCGCTCGGCACCGTCGACAAGCTGCAGCCCGTCAACGCGGCACCGCCCGACCTGCATGACCAGATCTGCGGCCCGCATCGCAAGCGTCGGGCCGCCGAGAACGAGGACGACGAAGCCGCGAACGGCGGCGAAGCGGATTCGCAGCGCGCCTTCATGCTCTCCAATCTCAAGGGCTCGACCCACGCATCGCTGTTGACCGGCAACCCGTTGGCAGACGTGCCGCCCGTCGTGGTTTTCACCGGCGCGAAACGGCCGGCCGGCGGCGGCGAGGCCGAGGCCGACGCTGCCACACTGAAACCGGCCAAGAAGCACGCCAAGCACGGCTCCAAGGCCGCAAAATCAAAGGGCGATAAGCCGCAAAAGGCGGAGAAGTCGCCCAAGGCACCGAAGAATCCCAAGCCGACCCAGGCCAAGGTCACGCCAAAGCGCACGTCCACGCCCGCAACCCAATGACGACAGAGCAGCCCGGCGGCCGCCCACGCGGGCCGATCGCGCCTCTGCCGCTCGCGGTACTCACCGGCTTTCTCGGCGCCGGCAAGACCACCCTGCTCAACCGCCTGCTGCGCGACCCGGCGCTTGCCGACACGGCTGTTCTCATCAACGAGTTCGGCGAGATCGGCCTCGACCACCTGCTGGTCGAACGGGTCGAGGGCAGCGTCGTGCAGCTTTCGACCGGCTGTCTGTGCTGCACGGTGCGCGGCGACCTCGTCAGCTCACTGGAGAAGCTGTTGCGCGACCGCGACAACGGCCGCGTCGCGTTCAACCGTGTGATGATCGAGACCACCGGCCTCGCCGATCCGGCCCCGGTGCTGCACACCATCATGCTGCATCCCTACCTGGTGCTGCGCTTCCGCCTCGACGGCATCGTCGCGGTGGTCGATGCGGTCAACGGGCTCGCGACGCTCGACGCACATGACGAAGCCGTCAAGCAGGCCGCGGTGGCAGACCGCCTCGTGCTCACCAAGACCGATCTCGTCGATACGGGCGAGGGACGCGACGCGAAGGAACAGCTCGTCGCGCGGCTGCGCGCGCTCAATCCGGCGGCACCGCTGCTCGACGCGGCCGCTGGTGAAGCGACCGCGCCGCGGCTCTTGAACTGCGGGCTCTACGATCCGGAGAAGAAGATTCCCGACGTGAAGCGCTGGCTCGCCACCGAGGCGCATACGGACGCCCATGCCCATCACGATCATCACCACCACAGCCACGACATCAACCGCCACGACGAGCGCATCCGCGCGTTCACGTATGCGACCGACCGGGCGATCGCAGCCGCCGCGTTCGACATGTTCCTCGAGCTCTTGCGCTCGGCGCACGGACCGAACCTGCTGCGCGTCAAAGGCATCGTGAAGGTTGCCGAGAACCCGGAGCAACCGGTGGTCATCCACGGCGTGCAGCATGTCTTCCATCCGCCTGCGCAACTCGATGCCTGGCCCGACGAAGACCGCCGCACTCGCCTGGTGTTCATCGTGCGCGACATCCAGCCGACGCTGATCAGCGGGCTGTTCGACGCCTTCCTCGGCAACACCCAGGTCGACCAGCCCGACCGCACCGCACTGGTCGACAACCCGCTGGTGCCGTTCGGCGGGGTGGATCGGTAATCCCTTCCGTCGTGGCCGGGCTTGTCCCGGCCATCCACGTCTTGCGCGCTTGGCAAAGACGTGGATGCCCGGCACAAGGCCGGGCATGACGAGAGGACAGCCATGAACAATTCTCACCAACCGATCGGTCCTGAGATCGTGCTCGCCTTCTGGCGCGCTGCCGGGCCGGACAAATGGTTCGAGAAGGACGCGACCTTCGACGCCGCCATCCGTGACAGATTTCTCGCGACCTACGAGACCGCGGCCGCGGGCGGGCTCGCCTGGGACGACGCGCCCGAGGGCGCGCTCGCGCATGTCATCGTGCTCGATCAGTTTCCCCGCAACATGTTCCGCGACAGTGCCCGCGCTTTCGCGGCCGATCCGCTGGCCCGTGCGGTCACGACGCGCGCGATCGCGCGCGGGTTCGACCGGCAGGTCGCGGTGGCGGAACGCTACTTCTTCTATCTGCCGTTCGAGCATTCCGAAGCGCTCGCCGACCAGGAGCGATGCATCGCGCTCAACCGCGCCTCGGGCGACGCCGAGGCGCTGAAGTGGGCCGAGGTGCATGCCGGCATCATCCGCCGCTTCGGCCGTTTTCCCCACCGCAATAATGTGCTCGGACGAGTCACGACCCCGGAGGAGCAAGCCTTCCTGGATGGCGGCGGGTTTGCGGGGTAGTTAAGCCTTTCACATTCCCCCATTTTTCTGGCTTGGCTTCGTTCTGCAAAATGACTCGGCTAAGATATGACTGACCAGTCAGTCATCAGCGAATTCTCTATGTCGAGCCCGAACCGAAACTTAACGCCGCCCTGATATTCTTCCCTTCCGACTCAAGGCGCCCATGGCATGCTCGCCCGTCGCGATATCGCGGTCTCGACCGAATGGCGGCCGCTTGCCGATCTGGCGGGCCTTGCGGCCGAGTGGCGGGCGCTGGCCGAACGCGCCGCCGAGCCCAATGTCTTCTACGAGCCCGCCTTCGCACTTGCCGCCGCCCAAGCGCTCGCGCCCGATGCCGGCGCCGTGCTGGTGCGCGGCGGTGAGCCGCGCCGGCTGATCGGGCTCTTTCCCTGCCGGATCGAGACGCGCCGTTACGGCATCCGCTTGCCGCTGCTCACCGCTTGGACACATCCTTACGGGCCGCTCGGCACGCCGCTGGTGGATCGCGAGGCGGCGGCGACGACGGTCGCAGCCTTTCTGGATCACGTCGCAAATGATGCGACGCTGCCGAAACTACTGCTCATGCCCTACCAGGTCGAGGACGGCCCGGTCGCCGCTGCGTTTGCGGCGGCGCTTGCGCAGCGCGGCGGACATATCGCCGCATT
The DNA here is from genome assembly GCA_036491235.1 of Xanthobacteraceae bacterium. Taxonomy (GTDB): domain Bacteria; phylum Pseudomonadota; class Alphaproteobacteria; order Rhizobiales; family Xanthobacteraceae; genus JAVDCA01. The sequence continues at coordinate 20,672 of DASXCK010000431.1, forward strand.
CGGCCGTCATCAACGCGCGTTGCTCGCCCCAGGCGCCGCGCGCGCCGGCTATCTCGACGCGGCGCTCGGCGGCAAGAAGCGCAAGGAACTGCGACGCCAGCGCCGAAGGCTCGACGAGGCGGGCAGTGTGGCATTCACAGTGGCGCACGAGCCCGCGGAGTTCGCGGGCGTGCTCACGGATTTCTTCGCCCTCGAGGCGCGCGGCTGGAAGGGACGCGCCGGCACCGCCGCCGCACAGGATGGCGCGATCCGGCAATTCATCGAGACCGCGGTGACGGGTCTCGCGGCGCAAGGCCAGGCGCGCATCGCCCGGCTCGTCAGCGGCGATCGCGCGATTGCCGCGGGCGTTCTGCTCACGAGCGGGCGCGGGGCTTGGTTCTGGAAAGTCGCGTACGATGAAGACGTTGCGCGCGCCTCGCCGGGCGTGCTGCTCACGCTCGATCTGACAGACACGCTGCTGAGCGACGGCGCGATCGATTGGTGCGACTCTTGTGCGACCGCCAGGCACGCGATGATCGACTCGATCTGGCGCGAGCGGCGGACAATGGCGGATCAACTGATTACGCTCGAGCCTGGAGTCGCATTCACCTTTGCGTGCCAAACGGAAAGCCTGCGTCGCGGCGTCATCGCGGCGGGCAGGCAAGCGCGAGACACTGTTCGCGCCCTCGTGCCCCCGGCGCGCCACAGCATGAAGTGATGCAACGCAGACCCGGCGCCCCGAAGCCACAAGCGGATGGATCCCGGGTTTGCACCACACCACTCCGCTTCGCTGCGTGCTGCGGTGCGCCCGGGACACGAGTCCTTCTTACGCCCGCTCGCGCAGCACCCGCCTGATCACCTTTCCGGTCGTCGTCATCGGCAACTCGTCGATGAACGTCACCTCGCGCGGATACTCGTGCGCCGAAAGCCGCGTACGCACGAAGGCCTGGATCTCGGCGGCGAGCGCGTCGGACGCAGGCGCGTTCTCCTTGAGCACGATGAACGCCTTCACGATCTCGGTGCGCACCGGATCGGGTTTGCCGACGACGGCGGCGAGCGCGACGGCGGGATGGCGGATCAGGCAGTCCTCGATCTCGCCCGGGCCGATGCGGTAGCCCGCCGAGGTGATGACGTCGTCGTCGCGGCCGACGAAAGTAATGTAGCCGTCCTCGTCGACCGTGCCCTGGTCGCCGGTGGTCATCCAGTCGCCGATGAATTTTTCGCGCGTCGCACCCGGCTTGCCCCAGTACTCAAGGAACATCACGGGATCGGGCCGCCGCACCGCGACCTGACCGAGTTCGCCCGGCGCGCATGGCGTGCCGTCCGGGCGGATCACCGCGACCGCGTGGCCGGGCACCGGCTTGCCCATGGCGCCCGGCTTCGTCACGCCGATCATGGCGCAGCTCGAGACCACCAAGTTGCATTCGCTCTGGCCGTAGAACTCGTTGATCGCGAGGCCGAGCGCGGACTTGCCCCATTCGAAGGTCTCGGCCCCAAGCGACTCGCCGCCCGAGCCCACGGTGCGCAGCGCAAGCGCGTGGCGCCCGCGCGGTGACGGCGCCGAGCGCAGCATGCGCAACGCGGTCGGCGGGATGAAGGTGTTGCGCACGCCAGCCTTGGCCATCAGGTCGAAGGCCTCCTCGGGATCGAATTTGTCAAAACGGCGCGCCACCATGGGCACGCCGTGATAGAGGCTCGGCAGCAGGCAATCGAGCAGGCCACCCGCCCAGGCCCAGTCGGCCGGCGTCCAGAAGCGGTCGCCGGGCTGCGGAAAGAAATCATGCGGCAGCTCGACGCCGGGCAGATGACCGAGCAGCACCCGGTGGCCATGCAGCGCGCCCTTCGGCGGGCCGGTGGTGCCCGATGTGTAGATCATCAGTGCCGGATCGTCGGGCGAGGTCGCGACCGGCGCGAAATCGGGCGCGGCGCGCGCGACGAGGTCGGCGAAGCCGAGCGCGCCCTCGGCCATGCCGTCGATCGAGACCACGAGCGACAGCTGCGGCAGGTTCGCGCGCGTGGCGGCGACCTTGGCGGCGCCCTGCGCGTTGGTGACCACCGCCTTCACGCCGGCATTGTCGAGCCGATAGTTCAACGCATCGATGCCGAACACACTCGCGACCGGCAGCGCGACGGCGCCGAGCTTGTAGACCGCGATGTGGGCCGCGGCGACCTCCGGCGACTGCGGCAGCAGGATCGCGACGCGGTCGCCCCGCGCGACGCCGTGCGCCACGAGTGCATTGGCGAGCCGGTTCGAGGTGTCACGCAGCCAGCCATAGGTGACGTTGTCGCTATGGCCGTCCGCCCGCACGTGGACAAGCGCGAGCCGGTCGGGCTCGGCCGCCGCCCAGCGGTCGCAGACCGCGACGCCGATGTTGAAGGTCGCAGGCAGTGTCCAGCGGAACTCGCGGTAGAGCGTGTCGTAGTCGCGGGCGTCGGGGAGAAGGCGGAGCGTCATGGCAAGCCTCGTGTCCCGGGCGCACCGCAGGACGAAGCGAAGCGGAGTGGTGCGGCGCAGACCCGGGACCCATCGCGGTTGCGGGTCCTGGGCCCCGGATCAGCGCTGCACCAGCGCGCAAGAGCGCGCCGCTGCAGCGCATCCGGGGCACGAAGCAGTGCGTTCATACGATCTGGTCGCTCAAATCGCGCCAATGCGCGTTGTCCTTCTCGATCAGCGCGAGCTTCCACGCGCGTCGCCGCCGCTTCGTCGAACGCTCTCGCGCGCACAGGATTCGAGGATCAATGCACATTCTTCGACATACGCAAGCTTATCCACGCCATATCTGCGCGTGAAGCCGGGAACGAGCTTGGATTTGTGCTCCGTCACGCAGTGAGCGAGATCGTTGGTGACGCCGACGTAAAGCGTGCCATTGCGACCGCTCGCGAGGATGTAGAGCAAGAAGCGGTCGGCCATAGCATGACCGCGTGCACCGCCGAGGCGGCGTGGCAGGCATGGGCCCGCGCCCGGGGCACGAGGCGGCGCGACGACACGAGGCTTTACTTCGGGAGCGACGTGACGGCGGCCTGCATGGTGCCTTGCGCCTCGGCGACGATGCGCAGGATTTTTGCGTCGTATTCGATGTCGACGAGCTGCAGCGCGGTGATCTTGGCGTCGACCTGCACGCCGGGCTGGGCCTCGTGGAACTCGGCAAGCGCGGCGCCAATGCTCTGCTGCGCGCTCGCCGCGAACGGCTTCAAGTCGATCACCGCGTTCTCGGTGAGCGCGTTCTGCAGATACGGCAGCGCGGCCTTGGCGGCGGTGCCGAGCAGGCCGAACGCCGACTGCGACTGTACGTCGAGCGAAATGTCGGTGAGCCGCAGGACCTGCTTCTCGCGATCGAGCACCGGCCGGCCCCACACGTAGAGGGTCGCCTCGCCGCCGAAGCCGAAGAACGTCTTCTGCTCGCGCGCCTTGACGCGCAGCGAGATCAGCAGGCGGTCGCCCGCCGGCGCGAGCGAGGCGCCGAGCACGGTGATCGCCCATTCGCCGCCGCCATTCTCGGGGAAATTGCGGCCCTTGAGCTGCGCCTCGATGATGCGATTGACCTCGGTGAACGGCACGTCGATCGGCACGCCGATCGCGACGCGGCCCTGGTCGAGCTGCTGGACGATCTGCAGTTGCTGCGGAAACGGACAGTCGGGCTTGGTCTCGACCGGCGTGATGCGCGTGTCGGCCTGCACGCCGAGCGTGAGCGTCAGCGCGTTCTGGTCGATGCGCGGCTGCGCCGCGAAGGCGCGGATCGGACGCACCTCGAGCCACAGGTCGGGCGCGTTGGCGCCCACGCCCCTGAGCGAGATCGAGCGGCACATTCTTGCCCATTCGCGCCGCGCCGCGAGCTCGAGGGCGGGATCGTTGCGAATGCGTGCCGTAAGCGCGCCGACTTGCTCGTTGACGGTGCGGTCGAGCAGCGGCTTGACCTGGCCGGCGACATCGACCTTGACGCCCGCGATCGACAGCGCGCTGTTGCCCACGGCCACCTGGGCGTTGAGGTTCGGCTCGATCCGCCAATTGTTGTCGAGGATCGGGCGCGACGAGACCACGACAGTGCCGCGCAGGTCGGCACGCTGGTCGAGGGTGCGGCCGGTGATCTTCTGCAGCCCCTGCCCGAGATTGCTGTTGAGCAGGTTGCCGAGCGTACCGCCGATATTGCCGGCCTGGGTGGCGATCTGGCCGGTGATCCGCAGCGTGCCGTTGAGCGCGGTCGAGATGGTGAGCGCCTCGCTGCGCCCGGCGACCGCGAACGGCCCGCGCGTGAGAGTCCAGCCGATGTCCGCCTTGCCGAGCAGCTCGCCCAGCGGATTGTCGCTCTTGCCCGTGAGATTGCGCGGCGCGCGCTCCTCGAGGGCGTCGCGGACGGTGGTGAGCGCGATCGCGATCGGCGCCGTGATGGTCGAGGTGCGGGTCGCCGGCTTGAGCGGCGGCATGGCGGCGACCGCGGGAGGCCGGCTGCGGGCGGCTGGAAAGAAGGCGTTGAGCGCCCACAGCGCGCCCGCAAATGACCCGACGAGCACGACGACGCCCGCGACGATGCGGACGACGACACGCGCAGTTTTGCGATCGGCCGCAGCCATGCGGAACCCCAAACCAATCCCCCGGGTTGCATGTTAATCAGCATGCGCACCCGACGCCAGCGACTGGTCTGCGGCAATCGCGCCGCATGTGGACTAGCGCAGGCACTGATCTGGGACACCGATCTCGTCTCTTTCCCCCTCCTGGGGGAACAGAGGGCGCAAATGCAGCGGGTCCATGCCATTAATGAATGGGCCCGCGGGCTCCCGCGATGCTAGAAAGCGCGTCAAAAGCCGGGATCCGCCAGTGACTGCCTCACCTCCTGCCGCCAGCGGCATCGATTCCACCTACGCGTGGATGCGCCTCGCCGCGGCCGCGGCGCTCGGCACCATCGGCAGCGTCGGCATGTGGTCGGTTCCGGTGGCACTGCCGGCCGTGCAGGTCGAGTTCGGCGTGCCGCGCGCGGACGCCTCCCTCCCCTTCACGCTCGCCATGATGGGCTTCGCGTTCGGCGGCGTCGCCCTCGGCCGGATCTCCGACCGGCTCGGCATCATCGCGCCGGTCGCGATCGGCGCGGTCGCGATCGGGGCCGGCTATGTGGCGGCTTCGCTGTCGAGCAGCCTGTGGCTGTTCGCGCTCGCCTATGTGCTGGTCGGCGTCGGCACCTCGGCGACCTTCGCGCCGTTGATGGCCGACCTCTCGCAGTGGTTTACCCGCCGGCGCGGCATCGCGGTCGCCATCGCGTCGTCCGGCAATTACGTGGCCGGCACGATCTGGCCGCCGCTGATCGAACATTTCATCGCGCGCGACGGCTGGCGCGCGACCCACTTCGGAATAGGCATCTTCTGCGTCGTCGCGATGATGCCGCTGCTGCTGGCGCTGCGGCGGCCGACGCCCATGCTTGCCGCCGCGGCAAGCGCAGGCGCCGCCTCGCCACAAGGCTCGATCGGCCTCTCCCCCAACGCGCTGCAAGCGCTCTTGTGCGTCGCGGGCGTGGGGTGCTGTGTCGCGATGGCGATGCCGCAAGTGCATATCGTGGCGTATTGCGGCGACCTCGGCTACGGGCCGGCGCGCGGCGCCGAAATGCTCTCGCTGATGCTCGGCTTCGGCATCTTCAGCCGGCTCGGCAGCGGCTTCATCGCCGACCGCATCGGCGGCGTGCGAACGCTGCTCATGGGCTCAATGCTGCAGGGCGTCGCGCTGGTCCTCTATTTCCTCTTCGACGGCCTCACATCGCTCTACGTGATCTCGGCGCTCTTCGGCCTCTTCCAGGGCGGCATCGTGCCGAGCTACGCGATCATCGTGCGCGAGTATTTTCCTTCCCGCGAGGCCGGCACCCGCATCGGCCTCGTCATCATGGCGACGCTCTTCGGCATGGCGCTCGGCGGCTGGATGTCGGGCGCGATCTTCGATTACTCCGGCTCCTATCGCGCCGCCTTCGCCAACGGGATCGGGTGGAATCTGCTCAACGTGACGATCGCGACGTGGCTGTTGTTTCGCACAGGCCGGCGTGGCCGCGTGGCGTTTGCGTGAGGCGATTTTCGATCGTCCGCAACCACCCTTCCGTCCCGCCGCGGCTCGTCACAGCGAGATCTGCTTCTGGGAGAGCGCGATGGCCACGGCTTGCGTCCGATTCACGGCGCCGAGCTTGACGGCGGCGCTTCGCACATGCCCATCGACCGTGCGCTTGGCAATTCCCAGGATCGCCGCGACTTCCGATGCGGTCTTGCCGACACACGTCCATTGCAGAACTTCCCGCTCGCGCGTGCTCAGTTGCCGTGATCCCGCGCACCTCGGCTCGCAGAACAGCATCCGCGCCTTGCTCGCGGCAAACAGGCTGATCGATTGGGCCGCCACACGCGCGTCGTCGTTCATCTCGGGATCCTCGCCGCCCAGCCACACGCAGGCCGGGATGGTGGTCGTATAGCCGATGGGCACGATGAGGCCGCGGCCGATGCGATAACTGGCGAGCGCCTGGAGAAATCGCCGATGACGTTGGGAACCCGTCGCGGCGTACGGTGCCTCATCGTAGCGAAACGGCTTCCAGGAGTTCCGAGCATGGGCGCCAATGTGGTCGACCGCGTAAAATCTTTCTTGGATGTAAAGCTCGCGAAATCCGGGCGGCGTGCTTTCGGTCAAAATGACCGGATCGGCCTTCGCGGTGACGGGCGGCAGTCCGGTGACTCCGAAGGAGCTGAAACCAAGCTTGGCCACCGCATGCGCGAATTTGCTGCTGACCTCTGAAAGAGATGTCAGTGCGGCAATCTCATCGATGGTGTCGCAGAGCAGCGTCCGATGAGAGGTCAGCATCTTGCGTGCCTTTCACGATCGAGCCCGAATGGCGCCGCAATCCCGCGCCGATAACATGAAGGCGGCGTCGTAGTTGTAACGATTCCACGACGTCGCACAACTTACAGTAAGGTCAACGTCCTCGCCGCACGTCAAGGCGTCGTCAACGGTGACGGCGGTTGCGGGACCCGCCTCCCCTGCACCTCCAAGTTCGCAGCCCTGACCGACGATCGGATCACGTCGTCGGCTCGCTCGGCTGGCGGTTGCCGCGGCCTCCCCCACTCCACCACGGCCACCGCCGGGACGACCGCCTCCGCCACCCATGGCCGTGGGGCGGCTGCCGCCTCCGGCGCCAAAGCTGGGACGGTTCTCCTGACCGGTTGTGGTAGACAGTTGCCATCCGCCCGGCTCATCGCGGGGCGTTCGCCACCGGCCTGTTCATACTGGGACGATCTCCCCCTTGGCACCCGGACGATTGCCGCCCGGTCCGTTGCCGCCTGGACGATGCCGGCTGTATCGCCAAATCGCCGAGCCGCAAAAGCGTCACATTCCAGGCAGCGAATTACAGGCTCTCATCTGGCGCATGTCTCTTATCGGCCGACCGGACTTCGCCTCCGCCGGGACATCCGCCAGTGAAAGGCTCGCGTCGCTCGCATCGACGAATTCCAATGTCGAGCAGAGCTCGCGGCGATTTTGTTCAATCAAGCGGCAAGGGCAGCGGTCAATATGGCGCTGGCGCCGATCCTCCCGACGGCCGGTCAGGCAAGCGTTCGCGCCGGATCGAGGAGAACGACATGACCCTCGTATCAAGACAAGCGGGCGTCGCGCTGACGCCGCCGCCGACATGGGTGCGCGTGCTCTTGGGGCTGGTTCTCGTCTTCGCCGGCCTCGTGGTCCTGGGCGACGCCGTGATGGCAACCGTCATCAGCGCCATCTTCATCGGCATCTCGGCGATCATCGCCGGCGGATTCGAGATCGTTCACGCCTTCTGGACGAAAGGATGGGGCGGTTTCCTCTGGCAAATCTTCCTCGGCATCCTGTATCTCGCATTCGGCTTCGCGTTGGTCAGCCAGCCGATTTCCGGCGCCGTCGTCCTGACCTACGTGCTCGGACTGCTGCTGTTCGTGTCCGGTCTCGTCCGCATCTTCCTCGGGCTGCGTCATTGGAGCGAAGGCGGCTCGATCATGCTGTTCTCCGGAGCTCTGGGCCTGATCGCCGGCCTCATCATCCTCACGAGATGGCCAATGAGCGGCCTCTGGGTCCTGGGGCTCGTCCTCGCAATCGACCTGATCGCGCACGGCATCGCCTGGCTGACCTTCGCGTGGCGACCTGAAGTCGGAACGACCGCGTGAGATTCGGCCATCCCACCCGCTGAGCCGGTGCGTGTCCATGAAGGGAGCAAAAGACCCAACCGTCAGCGCGGCGCGCGATCGCGTCTCTATCGATCTCGCGCTGCAGGGCGGCGGATCGCATGGCGCGTTCACCTGGGGGGTGCTCGATCGGCTCCTGGACGACCCGTGGCTGCACATCGATGGAATATCGGGGACGTCGGCCGGCGCGATGAACGCCGTCGTGCTGGCTGCCGGTTTTGCGGCCGATGGGCCGGCGGGCGCGAAGGCGGCATTGAACGCCTTCTGGCGGCGCGTCGCCGACGCGGCGCAGTTCAGCCCCATCCGGCGAAGCGCGCTGGATATGTTTCTCGGCCGCTGGACGCTCGATACGTCACCCGTCTATCTCGCGTTCGATCTCGCGAGCCGGATCTTTTCGCCCTATGACTTGAATTTCGCCGGCGCCAATCCGCTGCGCAAGGTGCTGGCCGAGTCCGTCGATTTTGCGCGCGTGGCGACGGCTCCAATCCGGTTGTTCGTGACGGCGACCAATGTTCACACCGGTCGCGGTCGGGTATTTCGCAACGCCGAACTCACGCCCGATGTGCTGCTCGCGTCGGCCTGCCTGCCGACGCTCTTCCATGCGATCGAGATCGACGGCGAGCCCTATTGGGATGGCGGCTACTCCGGCAACCCGACGATCACGCCGCTTGTGCGCGACTGCGACTCGCAAGACACGCTGCTCGTCGCCGTCAATCCGGTCGAGCGGCCCGGCACACCGCGCACCGCGCGCGAAATCCTCGACCGGCTGAACGAAGTCTCGTTCAACGCCACGCTGCTCAAGGAGCTGCGCATGATCGCGCTATTACGGCAGGTCGCCGACACGGGAAACTGCGAGGGACGCAAGTGGGCCGAGATGCGCATTCATCTCGTCGCCAGCAAGGTTCTTGCCGAGCTCGGCGCCTCGTCGAAGTTCAACGTCGAATGGGACTTCCTGTGCATGCTGCGCGACGAGGGCCGCCGCGCCGCCGAGGCGTTCCTGACGGCCGATGCCAGGAACATCGGCAAACGCTCCTCGATCGATCTGGATATTCTGTTGCAGTAGGTCTGACGTGCCGGAAAGCCAGATCCGCCATCTCATGTCGACGCTGCTCCGATGGGTGGTGGTGGCCCTCAAGGTCTTGGTCCAGATCGTCGTCATCACCTGGACCACGCTCGCCATCTACTACTCCAACCTGCCGTGGTCCGAGCTGCGGTTGGCATTGGCCTTGGCGTTTGCAGCCTTCGCGGCGTGGGCATTCTGGCTGGCGCGCCCCAAACGCATGCCGATGGCGGCATTCGCGGCGGCGGCCGGGGTCGTGCTCTGGTGGCTCACCATCACGCCCTCGCAGCATCGAAACTGGCGCCCGGAAGTGGCCGTGGTGCCGCGGGCATCAATCGACGGAATTCATGTGCACCTGACGGGCGTGCGCAACTTCGATTACCGCAGCCGCAGCGATTTCACGGAGCACTATGACGAGCGCGACGTCGATCTTTCGCACCTGGTCGGCCTGGACTTCTTCGTATCCCACTGGAGCGAAGGTCCCGTCGGGCACACGTTCGTGAGCTTCATCTTCGACAACGCCCCGCCACTCAGCATCTCCATCGAGACGCGCCCGGAGAAAGGTCGCGGCTTCGAGCCGATCGCCTCCATGTTCAAGCAATTCGAGCTGATCTACGTGGTGGGCGAGGAGCGCGATCTCGTGGGCGTACGCGCCATTCATCGCCGGGAGACCGTGTACCTCTATCGCCTCAACACGCGGCCGCAGGACGTCCGCCGGCTATTCCTCGTCTATCTGGCGCGGATCAACCAGCTCGCCGACCGGCCGGAGTTCTACAACCTGCTGACCAACAGCTGCACCATCAACATCATTCGTTACGCGAACGCCGCCGGACGCAGGGGACGGTTCAACATCCGCCATCTCCTCAATGGGCTGATCGGCGGCTACCTCTACGCTTCGGGACGGATCGACACCAGCCTGCCGTTCGACGAGCTGCGGCGGCGCTCGCAAATCAACGAGGCCGCACAGGCAGCCGGCGACGCGCCGGAGCCGGAATTCTCGCGGCGCGTCCGCGCATCGCTGCCGACAGTGGCCCGCTGATCACGCGCGGGCGACGTTCCCTGACGCATGGTGAGGATCCATGGCGTCCCGCTATTTTCTGTTGGCGTGACCCGGCGGGAATCCAGCCCGTTCCATGCACTCATTGTAGGTAGTGGCTTGGCGCCTCATGATTCCGAGGCTCGGGCGGCTGGGCGGCGTCCCCAATCGCGCCAGGGCCATGCAGTGTCGATTGGCGGCCTCTCGGTCGGTTTTGGCGGCCGCGACGCCGAGCGTAAGCGCCATGACGGCGCCGGCGACAACGAGAACGGCGCGAGAGGCGGCTGTGATGCACATCGCACACTCCTGTGATCGTGGTGTCGAGAGGAATCGGAGGCAGCCGCAAGGCTGCGTCGGACTCCTGGGGTCAACAGCGCGCGTGACATTTTGTGCCGCATCGCCAAAAGCCGACGGGCAAAAAGACCAAAAAACCGCAATTTTGATTAAACCGAGCGTATCGAGCCTGATGTTTGGTCCGACGTCATAAAGGCACCACGCGATCCCTCCGTACCGTCCCGCGCCGACCGGCGGGGCCTGTCATTCCGCCGGTTTTGGCGGCCAGAAAGCTTCGTCCGGCGGGAATTCGCCGACTCCCAAGGCGATCGCACGATGCAGCCGCATATCCACCTGCAGCAGGTCTGACGCCATGGGCCTTCTCGGCATCCTCGTTGCACTTGGACTCCTCGTCCGGCTCTCGTTCCGCGGCTGGAGTGTGCTGCTGCTCGCGCCGTCGTGACGCTGCTCGCGGTCCGCGGTTCGACCCACCGCAAGAGCTACCTCGACATGGCGACGGCGAGGGTCGTCGGCCGATCATCGCGTTGGCGGTCGTGATCGCCCTCGGGTCGATCCTTGGATCGTTCTGAACGAGTCAGGCCTCGATCTCGGCGGCACGCCGCCCGAACAAGCGCTGCGCGAACGGAAGCAGCAGCACGATGATCGTCATGCCCGCGATAGTGCCGGAAATCGGCCGGGTGAAGAAGACCGTCCAATCGTTCGAAAAGCTGATCATGGAATTCATGAAGTTCTCCTCGGCGATCGGCCCGAGGATGACGCCAAGCACCAGCGGCGCGACCGGGAATTTCAGACGCTCGAACCCGAAGCCGAGAACGCCGAATACGATGATCAGCCAAAGGTCGGTCACATCGTTGCGGATCGACAAGGCGCCGACGAAGCACAGAATCAGGACATAGGCCGAGACCACCGCCTCCGGGAAATCGAGAATTTTGACCAGCGGCCGGATCGCGAAATACCCGATCAGGCACATGAGGGCGAGCCCGAGGAACAACGACGCGAAGACCGTGTAGACCAAGCCGGCCGAGGTGACGAGGACCTGCGGACCGGGCTGAATGCCGTGCAGCATGAAGGCGCCGAGAATGACCGCGGTCGCGCCGCTTCCCGGAATGCCGAGCGCGAGAAGGTGCACCATCGCGCCGCCGACCGAGGCGGTCGCGGCGGCCTGCGGTGCGATGATCCCTTCGGCGACGCCGGTGCCCATCTCGTCCTTGCGCTTGCCGAACCGCGCCTCGAAACCGTAGGCCACGAAGGACGCGATCGTGGCGCCGGCGCCCGGCAACAAGCCGATCAGGTCGCCGATGGCGATCGAGCGCAGGAACGCGCCCTTGACCTGGTTGAGCTCGCGCAGGGTCGGGAGCTCGGTGCGGGTCTGACTGACCTTATCGAGGGGTTTGGTGGCGAAGCCGGCCTCGAGCCGCGCCAGGACCTCGCCGACGCCATACGCGCCCACCATGACCACCAGAAACTCGATGCCGTCGGCGAGGACCGACGAGCCGAAGGTGAAGCGGTAGGCGCCGTAGATCGGATCGGTGCCCACCGACGCGATCAACAGCCCGACGCTCATGCTGATGAGCGCGTTGGGCAAGGGCCCTTTCCCGATCACGACCACGCTCAACAGGCCGAACA
>DASXCK010000432.1:0-3001 GCA_036491235.1 Xanthobacteraceae bacterium
AGCGGCCTCGCCTGGGTGCCGTTCCTGATGCAGCGCCTCGACGACCAGTACCTCATGCGCATGTCGGAGGCGCCGCAGCTCAAGCGGCTGCCGAGCGAGTACATGCGCGAGCATTGCTGGTATACGACCCAGCCGATGGAGATCACCAACCACAAGGCGCTGCAATGCACGCTGGAAATGATCAACGCCGAGACCCAGCTCCTGTTCGCGTCCGACTGGCCGCATTTCGACTTCGACCTGCCGTCGACGATCTACGACCTGCCGTTCCTGAGTGAGCAGGCCAAGCGCAACATCCTCGGCCTCAACGCCGCGCGCATCTTCGGCCTCGATCCGACGCCACGGAAGAAGCTGTGATGCGCATGCAGCCGCGACGAGCACTGCTTGCCCCCCCTTGTGGGGCCCACAAGGGGGAGGGGAACGCTCTGTGCTCCTGGCTAGGCTATGACCTCCGCACCCCTTCTGCAAAACCTGCGCGTGCTCGACATGACGCAGGTGCTCTCCGGCCCGTTCGGCGCGCAGATTCTCGCCGACCTCGGCGCCGACGTGATCAAGCTCGAGCCGCCGCATGGCGATCTCGCGCGCACCATGCAGCCGCATTTCGTCGGCGACGACAGTGTCTATTTCATTGCGCTCAACCGCAACAAGCGCAGCGTTGCGGTTGATCTCAAGACTCCCGCAGGCGTCGACGTGGTGCGCCGCCTCATGGCGCGCTGCGACGTCGTGGTCGAGAACAATCGGCCGGGCGTGCTCGATCGCCTCGGCCTCGAGGCCGACGATATCCGCAAGGAAAATCCGCGCCTCATCTGGTGCGCGATCTCTGGCTTCGGCCAGGACGGCCCGTACCGCGACAAGCCCGCCTACGACATGATCGTGCAGGCGCTCTCCGGCGGCATGAGCCTCACGGGCGAGCCGGGTGGCCGGCCGGTGCGTGCCGGCATTCCGATCGGCGACATCGCGGCCGGCATGTATGCGGCGATCGCGATCCTCGCCGCGCTCAACCGCCGTCACGTGACCGGGCAGGGCGAGACGATCGACATCTCCATGCTCGACTGCCAGGCCGCGATGCTCACCTACCAGGCCGCGTACTATCTGCATTCCGGCAAAGGACCGGGCCGCCAGGGCAGTGGACACGACTCGATCCCGGTCTATCGGGCCTTCACGGCCGGCGACGGCCAAGATTTCGTGCTTTGCGCGCTGAGCGAGGCCAACTGGCAGGCCGTTTGTCGCGTGCTCGGCGGGCCCGCGCTTCCGACCGATCCCCGCTTCGTCACTGCGCGCGACCGCTATCACAACCGCCTGCCGCTATGGGCGCACCTCGAGGAAGCTTTCAAGGCACGCCCCGCGGCCGAATGGGTCGCGCGGCTCGCGGCCGAAAGCGTCCCGGTCGCCGTGGTCAACACGCTCGATCAGGTCGTTGCCGATCCGCACATCCGTCACCGCGGCCTCGTGCAGGAGCTTGCCGCGCCAGACGGCCGCCAAGCGCGCGTGATGGGCAACCCGATGAAGTTCGCCGACGCGCCGGCGGCGGCGATGCGCTTTGCGCCGCGGCTCGGTGAGGATACGGCCGAGGTGCTGGGCGAGCTCCTGGGATTGTCGGTGGATGAGATCGAGGAGTTGGAGCGGAAGCGGGTGGTTTCTTTACCCGCGGCGTAGGGTGGGCAAAGGGGGGCCCACAAGCCATCGTCGGATACGCGAGACTCGATCCGCCATGCCCACGCGAACGGGAATCGGCGTTGCGGGTTCGTCGTAATCTCCGATGTCATCATGCTGGGCCCAGACCGAGGCAGCGTGTGCGCGGAACAGATTGCGATCGCGAATGCCGACCGCTCCGCACGATGCTCGCGAGTCGCCAACCGTCTAGGAACCAGCAAGACCCACAAAGAAGATCACCCACATTGCAATCAAAACTACATTGCTTGCAGCGAAGGGAATGAGCCGGTGGGGCACATTGTTGTAGCTGAGATGGATGGCCGCGTGCACGATGCGCAGGCCCACATACAGCCATGCCGAATACAGAATTGCGCGCCCGACGCTATCAGTCATGTATGACATCACGCAGATGACATAAAAAAGCACGGGCAGTTCGAGCAGGTTCATCATCGACCTGTTGGGGATGGACACATACCCGCTCACACGTGCGGACTCCCCATAGCGAAAGTCGTCGGGTGTAATCTCTTTCCTCGCCGACGCGCCAATCCGCCGAACGGGGATCAGGCCGAGCACGCAGAATGTGAGCAGCGCCATTGCCCCCATCGGCCACAGAATTTCCGCCCTCGACATCACCGCATCCAAAGTTGTGTGACGCGCTCGCGCCTGAATTTGTTTCGTCGCGGAATAGGGATTTTAGCGGCGGACCGCCCGAAGCCAAGGCAACGTTTGGCGCCTGCCGCTGCGCGGCAACGTGGGTCTATTCGCTTCGCCCACCAGGCCCGCACGCGGTCTTGGGCCATGCGGGCAACGACCACTGGGCGCGGCGGATCGATTTCGTAGATTCGACTCGCGCCGTCGTCCGCGTGGGTACCACGGATCATGTGCTCTGCCAAATCGCAGGCGCCCGGGCCACCTTTGCCCACCCTACGGTTTGCCCCTCGCTGCCGCGATCAAATCCCCCAGCCGCGCCGCCTTCATCGGCAGGCTGTTGACCGTGATGCCGAGCGGTCGCAACGCGTCGTTGACGCCGCTCGCGACGGCGGCCGGTGCGCCGAGATAGCCCGACTCGCCCGAGCCCTTCTGCCCGAACACCGTGTGCGGCGAGGGCGTTTCGTGCTCGACGATATCGATCGGCGGCACCTCGTGCGCCGACGGCAGCAGATAGTCCATGAAGCTCTGCGCCACCATCTGGCCCTGCGCGTCGTAGGCGAACTCCTCGTACAGCGCCGCGCCGATGCCGTGCGCGATGCCGCCGAGCGTCATGCCGCGCACGATCTTCGGATTGATCACCGTGCCGCAGTCGTGCCCGACGACGTAGCGCCGGATCTCGGGCTTGCCGAGGTCGGGATCG
>DASXCK010000433.1:0-8936 GCA_036491235.1 Xanthobacteraceae bacterium
GTCGGCAAACGGCAGCACCGACTCGCCAAAACGGCGCTCCGGCGCGGCGGGTGCCGCGCCATGCTCGATCAGGCGGTGCGTCCAGTACCCGATGGATTCGCGCGGCACGCGAAACGCCGTCTCCTCCGCGAGGCCGCTGCCGTTGCGCCCAGGCGCCGCGTGCTCCCACGGGAAGAAGGTCAGGATGGTGCCGGGGTGCCCCACCTCGTCGCCGTAATAGAGATGATAGGTGCCGGGATCGTCGAAATTGACGGTCTTCTTCACCAGCCGCAGGCCGAGCGTGCGCGTATAGAAATCGACATTGCGCGGCGCCTTGCCGGCGATCGCCGTGACGTGATGGATGCCCGACATCGCCACCCTCCTCGACCGAGCGAAATGCCCGGCCCAACATTTAGGGTGTCGCGACCGCGCCGCAATGGCGCGGGGTCCTGGCCCTCACGGCTTGGCGATCTGCTTCTGGTAGATGCTCAGGTGCGCATAGGCGGCGGCGAGCAACGGCGTCGCGATCTTGTGGCGGGCGCCGCGCGCCAGCATGTCGCCGACGATCTGCTCGGCCTCGATCGGTCGACCCTGCCGGAGGTCGCGAAACATGGACGATGTCCCGGTCGAGGCCGGATCGGTCAACAATTTGCGCACCTCTGCGAGGAATGGCGCCCGCGGCGGGTGGCCTTCTGCGCTGACCACCGCAACGATCTCGTCGAGCACGCCGGTCGCGAACGCCGTCCCGCCCGGCGCCGAATTCACCTCGCCGACATTGCCGCGCATCAGGCACGTGATGGCGCCGAGCGCCGCGAGCTGGTCCCACTTCTCCCACATGTCGGCCGTAATGTCGGCAGACAGGCGCGCCGGGAAGCCGGCGCCCTGCATCGCCGCATCGAGCCGTTCCATGCGCGCCGAGCGTTTTCCGTTCAACTCGCCATAGGCGAGATCCTGCAGGCGGCTGAGCTGCACGATGCGGCCTTCCGCATCGACGGCCGTCGCCACCTTGCAGACGCAGCCCGCGACCGCCGCTGCGCCGAAGCGCTCCACCAGCCGGTCGACATGGCGCATGCCGTTGAGCACCGGCAGGATCATGGTGTCGTGTCCGACCGCCGCCGCCATGTCGTCGAGCGCCGCCTCGAGCGAGAACGCTTTCACGGTCAGGAACACCGCGTCGAATGGCGCCTTGAGGGCGTCCGCCGTGACGAGCTTGGGCGCGAGCGTCACGTCGCCATGGGGGCTGACGATGCGAAGCCCCTTTTCCCGCAGCGCCGCGGCGCGCGCGGGCCGCACCAGAAAGGTCACGTCGCGCCCGGCCTGCGCCAGGCGTCCACCAAAATAGCCACCGGTCGAACCGGCCCCGACGACCAAAATGCGCACGTAACCACTCCTGCTCGCGGGACGGCTCGCCCGCCTCCCCATTCACATATGCCACCATTTTGATTAGGTGTATATGCACGTAACTCAGGGCAGCTCTGCCGTCGTCCGGGTCGGGTTCACGGCGCGGCCGGCGCTAATCGTCCGCCCGCAAATCTTCGTCGCGTGGCGTCGCGTCGTGCTGCGTCGCCGTGCTGGCCGCCGGCGCGCTGACGCGAGCCCCGCCCGCGCGGGCGGCCGGCACCCACGGACGGTCCAGGCCGCGTGGCTCGGCGGCCGTGATCTCCCAGGTGTCGCCGGCGCGGCGCAGCGCGAGCGCGCCGAGCGCGCGCGGCGTCATGCGGTCGATCACGGTGGCGGCGCAGGCGGGCGGCGCCGCGCGCGTCGTCAGCACCAGCACGGCACGGGCGCAATCGTCCGCAAACGCCGCCGGCGAAGTCCCGATCGCGACGAGCCCGCCGCCCGCGACCTTGGCGATGCAGCCCGCCTCGTCGCACGCAAATCCTTCGCGCGCCTTGACGGCCGTCTTGACGGCGCGCACGTCGCCGCGGGGATCGGCGTCGGCCGCGAGCCACTCGCGGATCGCAAAGGCATCGTTGCCGATCTTGATCACCTGCAGCCGTCCGTCCGGCCCACGGACCGCAAAGCTGTCGCCGCCCGCCGCGACCAGCACGTCGGGCTGCACCGTGGTGAGTGCGAGCGCGCAGGCGATCGCGAACACGAGCGCCCCGCTCCAGCGCAGCGGCGTGCGCAGAAGGCAGACGAGCAGGAGCCCGGCGGTGCCGAGCGCGAGCGTTCCGGCGCCGAACGCCGCCATGCGGCCGACCGCGCCCGGGAGGCTCGCGACCCACAGCGCGACCGTATCCATCCACTCGATGCCCAGCGCCATCAACTTCCAGAACGGTGCGTCGTAGCCGAACGGCATTGCGAGGAGGCCAAGCATGCCGGCCGGCATCACGACGACGGAGACCACCGGCATGGCGAGCAGGTTCGCGATGACGCCATAGGGCGCGAGGCGATGGAAATGGAACGCCGCGTAGGGCGTGGTCGCAAAACCGGCCACCAGCGAGGCGAGCAGGAGCGACATCGCCTCGCGGCCGCCCCACAGCGCGACCCGCGCGCCGAGCGAGCTATCGCGGCGCGCCGCGATCCACGGCAGACCATGCTGATAGAGCGCGATGAGCGCGAGCGTTGCGGCGAACGACATCTGGAAGCTCGGATGGACCACGGCCTCGGGCGCAAAAATCAGCACCACGATCGCGGCGACCGAGAGGGTGCGGAACGTGAGCGTCGGCCGGTCCGCGATGACGCCGATGAGTACGATGGCCGTCATGAAGTACGAGCGCTGGGTCGCGACCTCGGCGCCGGAAAGCTCGAGATAGAAAGTCGCGACCAGCAGGGCCGCGGACGCGGCCCATTTCTTGATGGAGCGGCGCAACGCAAGGCCCGGAACGAGCGCCAGCAGGGCGCGCACGAAGAAGAACACCACGCCCGCGACCACCGCCATGTGGTAGCCCGAAATCGACAGCACGTGCGCGAGGCTCGATATGTACATGGCATCGTTGACCTGCTGGGTCAGCGCATCGCGCCGGCCGGTGAGCAGCGCGGACGCAATCGAGCCGGCATCGCCCTTGGCCACCGCGCGAATGCGGGCATCGACCGTGTCGCGGATGTTCTCGATGAAGGCAGCGAGACGCAGCGAGAGCCCGGGCGGCTCCGGAGGCGGCGCGATGGTGATCGGCCCGGTCGCAAAGCCGCTCGCGCCGATGCCATGGAAGTAGAGGTCGCGGGCGAAATCGTAGCCGCCCGGCCGCAGCGGCTGCAGCGGCGGCGAGAGGCGCGCCTTGAGCGCGATATAGGCGCCGACCGGCGGCGCCGTCCCCTTCTTGACCGAGAGCCGCACACGCGCGAGCTGCTGATCGAAGCGCGGCGCTTCGATCGAATAGATCTTGATGGTGATGCGGTCGGTGCGCTCGCGCTCCTCGCGCCCCTCGACGTAGCCCGAGAGCGTGACGTTGTAGAGCGGCCGCTGCAGCACCGGGTGCGCGATGAGGAGCGTGCGCACCGTCGCGGTCGCAAAACCGGCGGCGATCGCGGCAAGTGCCAGCGCGAGCGGAAACGCGATCGGGCGGCGGTGCGCCGCGATGGCGACGGCGGCGAGTAAGCTTGCGAGCGCCACCGCCACCCACCAGACCGGCTCGCGATCAGCCGCGAAATAGATTGCAACGCCGGCGCCGAACGCCACCGGGAGCCACGGCATCAGCCGGCCGGGCGCGACCTCGGCCGCGAGCCACGGCATCACACGCGCGCCGAGCCGCGAAATGTCGGGCAGCCGCGGCGTCCACGGCGCCACGCGGCCCGGCTCGGGCCACGTTTCGGCGCGGCCCCGCACCCTCCCCAACTCGACCACGCGACGCCTCGCACGCGCTACGTTGAACGCAACGTCAGGTTACATGAGAGTCGACACCGTGCGCCAGATGGTTGCGCGCCCTGTGTGCCGCGTGGATTGCGCGGGCTTGCGGTCGTCCCGCGTTCCCGCCGCACCGATGCAATCGTGGCGTCCGCGCACCACAGAACGCTGCGTCATCGCTCACACTCCGGCGCGTTAAGCTTTCATTAACCACAATTTGGCATTGGGAAATCGCGTCCTTCAATAGAGAGTGGCCACAACATGGAACAAACGCTCGAACACCGTATTCGGCAGCGCGCTTATGAGATCTGGCACGCACACGGCCGGACAGATGGCAAGGCGGCCGAGCACTGGCTTGCGGCTGAGCGCGAGGTGCTCTCGTCCTTAAAGGTGCATGCTGCTCCGGCTCGCGACAGTGAGACGGCGTCGACGCCGCGGAGGCGCAACCGGGCGAAGGCTGCCAACGCACCCAAGATGGCGCACGCAAACGCCTGAGATCCGGTGGCCGGCATTCGAAGGCGAGTTCGCGAGTCCGTTGCCGGTAGCCCCTGCATCAGCCGTCGAAGCGCGACCTCGACCGCGATCGACAGGATGATGTGCGTGCTCCTCGTGCGGCATCCTTTCTCGCGCGGCGCCGGCGAGAATTGACCTGGACAGGAAATCCATCGTAACTCGCCGCCATCGAACGATGGCGGGGTCGCGGCGGAATGCTGTTCCAGTCGCAAGCGTTTGTGCTTGGATTTCTGCCGATCGCGATCGCGTGTTACTACGCGGCCGCGAGTTCCGAGCGTGCGCGCCAGACCGTGTTGATCATCGTCTCGCTGGTCTTCTACGGCTGGTGGGACGCGCGATTCATACCCCTGCTGGTCGGGCAGATCACGGCGACCTGGCTCGTCGCCTATTTCCACAAGCGCACCGGGCGCACCGCTTGGCTCTATGTGGGCATCGTGCTCAACCTCTTTTCGCTCGCGACCTTCAAGTATCTCAATTTTCTGCTTGGAACCGCGCAAACGCTGCTCGGCGTCGAGCTGCCGCACGCGGACGTGGTCCTGCCGATCGGCATCAGCTTCTTCTCGTTCCAGCTCATCTCTTACCTCGTCGATCGGCTGCGCGACGATGCCCCGGTCTATCCGTTCCGGCCGTTTGCGCTGTTCGTCCTGTTCTTCCCCCACCTCATTGCCGGGCCCATCGTGCGCCACAATGAACTGGTGCCGCAGCTCGCGCTCGACCCTCGTCGGCCCGGGCTGTGGTTCCGCATCGCCTGCGGGCTGGCGTTGTTCGCGCTCGGTTTCGCCAAGAAGGTGCTGGTGGCCGATGCGCTGGCGACACGCTGCGTCGACCCGCTGTTCAATGACGCGCTCGGCCACGCACTGACATTCACCGAGGCTTGGAACGCAACGCTCGGATTTTCGGTAGAGATCTTTCTCGATTTCTCCGCCTACACCGAGATGGCCATCGGCATCGCGCTGATGTTCGGCCTGCTGCTGCCGGACAATTTTCGCCGGCCCTACCTCGCGACAGACTTGCGGGATTTCTGGCGCCGGTGGCACATCACGTTGTCCAACTTCATCCGGGACTATCTCTACATTCCGCTCGGCGGCAGTCGGCACGGCGACGCCCGCTATGTCGCGGCCACCCTCGGGTCCATGGCGATTTGCGGCCTGTGGCACGGCGCCGGCTGGACGTATGTCGCCTGGGGCGTGTGGCATGGCATCGGCCTTGCCGTGTGTCGTTTCTGGCAGCGCCTGGCGCGGCCGATGCCGACCTTTCTGGCATGGACCATCACGATGCTGTTCGTGCTGGGAGGCTGGGTGCTTTTCCGCGCCGCCAATTTCACCACGGCAGTCGACATCCTGCGCTCGATGGCCGGCCTGAATGGTTTCGGCGGCCGCTTCGACGAGGGGCCGGTGATCGCCTTCGGCATGTTGCTTGCCGCGCTGGTTCCGTCGGCGCACGAGATCAAGGACAACTGGATCCGTCCGACCCGCGTCGGCGCGATCGCGGTCGGGCTGCTCGCGGCGTTCTGCATCCTCGAGGTCGGCAAGGGCGCGCCTGTGAATTTCATCTACTTCCGATTCTGATGAGCGCGACGATGGATCACGACATTCCAGCGGCGCAAAGAGGAACGGAGGCCGATTGGCGCCGCAATATCGTGGCGTGCCTCGCGGCCTTCATCGGCGGCCTCGCGGTGTTTTTTCTCGCCGTGATCGTGATCGATCCGTTCGACAGCGGTCGCTTCCCAACGTTCATGCCATCCGGATCACCGGATGACCGCGCCCCGACCATCAACATCAGCCGTGGCCGCGATCCGCGCTTCGACTCGATCCTGCTTGGCAGCTCCCGCGCCGTGCTGATGGATCCGCGGCGCATCACGGCGCTGACCGGCTATCGGTTTGTCGAGATGGCGGCCCTGGGAGCAACCCCCCGCGAACAGATGACCTTCCTCCATTGGTTCGCATGGCATCGATCGAGCATCCGAGCCATTATCGTCGCCACCGACCAGGCTTGGTGCTCCCTCGATCCAAAGCTGCCGGGCGAAGTCGACTTTCCGTACGGGCTCTACAGCGACAGCACGCTCGAGTATTTGAAGACCACGCTGAGCAGCCGAACGCTGCGATTCATGAAGGAGAGAATCCAGTACGCGCTGGGGTCGAGGCCCGTCGTCGATCAGGCCGGCTATTTCGACAGCGAGGCCAAGATCACGTGGCCTGGGCCCGATGCGGCGCGGCCACATTGGAGCATGGCGGCCACAACTACTCCGCCTCGCGTGAGCCTGCCGGCGCTGGACGTGTTCGATGCGTCATTGAAAGAGTTGCCGGGCCAACCTTTCATCGTCATGTGGATGCCGCCGTATTACGTCAACGCGCTGCCGCCGACCGGAACCAGCGCGGCGCTGGATCTCGCGGCCTGCAAGGACGCATTGCGCGACTGGACGCAGCGGCGAGGACGCGCAACCTTCATCGACTTCGCGACCGATACGCCGGAGGCGGCGGACCCGCGCAACTTTCTGAATTCGGACCACATCAGCAATCGCTACATGCGCCTGCTCGAGCCGCGGATAGCGGCGGCGCTCAATCAATTGAAGCGGTGATCTGAGTCACGCCCAAGCCCGGGCGACGCGCCGCATTAAAGCGCGCCAAAATGATAGTTGAGACCGAACCGGACGATATGCTCCTCGACCGGCACGTCGGCGCGAATCCTGAAATTGGGCGGCGGATTGGGAAAGTAGGTCGAGCTTGCCAGATCGACAAACAGATATTCCGCCTTGGCGGACCAAGTGCCCGCGACCATCATTTCCATGCCGGCGCCGGCCGCCCCACCCCAGCGCGTGTTGGTCTGGGATTGCGGGATGCTGACATTGCCGGCGATGTCCGCCTCGACGTTCGCGACCGCGAAGCCGCCGGTGGCGTAGAGCAGAATGCCGTCCGGCGTTGTCCAGCCGAGGCGCCCACGGCCGGTCCCCAACCAATGTTCCTTGGTGACGTTGATGGCCTGCGTGTTGGGCTGCGCGTTATTGGCCTGCCCCTCCAGGTCGGCCCAGGAGAAATCGCCTTCGGCTCCATAAACCCAGGGGCCCGACTGCAGATTGTATCCGATCGTCCCGCCCGCCAACGCACCGGTGATGTTGTATCCAATCGTGAGCGGGCCGAAGAAGTCCGGGCCACCCGCGATGGCGTTACTCGGACCGAACCCGCCCCCCGCTTGGCCGCCAAGATAGAGGCCGGTCCATGACGCTCGTGATGGCGCGCCCGCGAGCGGCGCTTGCGCATACGCCGCGGACGCGAGGGGGCCGGCCTCGCCGAAGTGATAATTCAGCCCAAATCGAAAAACGTGCTGGTCGAGCGGGACGTTGCTGCGCGGAATGAACGTCGGCAATTGCGCATTCGGAAAATAGGACGCGTCCTCCAGCCTGACGTACAGATATTCCGCCTTGGCCGACCACCGTGGCGCCAGCATTGCCTCGGCGCCAGCACCGACCGTCCAGCCCCAGCGGATATTCGTGTCGCTGAGCGCCCCAGTTGGATGCACGATGGTCGCTTCGACGCCAGCGACCGCAAGGCCGCCGGTGCCGTAGAGCAGCACGTTGCTGGGCGTGGTCCATCCCAGGCGCCCGCGCCCTGTGGCGAGCCAGTGCTCCAGGGTGTTGCTTACGGTCGTCGGATTGAACACCGGCAGCGCGTTGTTTACCCCGCCCGACGCATCGACGAAGGAGAGATCGCCCTCGACACCATAGACCCAGTGTCCCGATTGGAAATTGTAACCGGCCGTACCGCCGATCAGGCCGCCCGCGATATTGTATCCATCGACTGTGGTCGGGCCGGAAAAAGCGGGCTGGCTGACGAAGTGGTCGCTATGACCAAATGTTCCGCCGGCGGCGATGCCGACATAAGCACCGCCCCAGGCGGGTGCTACGACCGGCGGCGGCGCTGGCGCCTTGAACGGAAGGTCGGTGGGGAACGCGGGAGCTGTTGCGACGAACGTGATCGCTGCAACGCCCATCAGCACTGCACGTTTCACGGGATGCAAACCCTGATTGTCGCCCAGTGACAACATAGCCTGGAGCCGCAATCATAGCTGTGTCGTTTCGGCCACAGTTATCCATAAAGCGACCTGCAGAAGAGCGACCATGAAAACACAACCGCACTCCGGACCGCGGGCTTGAGGGTCGAGCCCGCCAAGCAATTCCGTCTTTTTCTCGCCCCAACTATGGCGCTTCCTCCGAATCACGCTCCAGGGGGAATGCGCGCGGCATGGGATCTGCGGGGGGAGCTTTTTGGCTTCGGTGCGCGGCGGCCTTGGCCGGCTGCGCCATGCTCGCCGACGTCTCCGCGCAAGCGGCCACCAAGGCACGGCAGCGGAATCCGGCGGCCAAGTCCCACACGGTGGCTGCCGCGCACGCCAAGGACTGCATCAAAAAACCGAACGCGAAACCGCACGCCACCGCGCCAACAAAGCGGCGGCATCACGACAGCGATTGCGCCACCGTACCGCCCCCGCCTCCCGTTGCCGAGCTACCCGGCGAGCTCGGCGTGCTCCAGAAGGCGATCAGGCTGGTGCACGCCGACAAGATCTCCGAGGCCGCCGACCTCGCGCCATCGCTCACCGATCCGGTCGCGCGCACTCTTCTCGAATGGGTCAGCCTGCGCCACGCCGAGAGCCGCGAGCGGTT
>DASXCK010000434.1:0-30015 GCA_036491235.1 Xanthobacteraceae bacterium
GGCGGTGTCGACGATGAAATGCGGCCTCCTGCCGATGTCGCAGACCGCGATCCGCTTCAACGACCACATCGGCTACCACGACTACGAAGGCCCGGCGGTCGACCTCGCCGAGCGCGAGCGGCTGGTGGCCGATCTCGGCCCGCATGACGCGATGATCATGCGCAACCACGGCCTGCTCACCTGCGGCGCGACCATCCAGCAGGCGTTCAACACCATGTACCAGCTCGAGCTCTCGTGCCGCTCGCAGGTCGACGCCATGGCGGCGCGCACCGACCTCACCATGCCGGGCGAGAACGTGCTCGCGCATACGGCGCACATGTACCAGCCGGGCACCCGGCGGCCCTACGGCGTGCTCGAGTGGCCCGCCATGCTGCGCCGGCTCGACGCCGAAGAGCCCCGTTCGGGCTATCCGTCCTATAAGCACTGATCTTTGCCAGCGCAGAAAAGCGCGCGACCACGAGGAAACCATGATCACCGCACGAGTGACCGGATTGCGCAGCGTCGAGCTGGGCGTGCCCGACCTCGACAAGTCCGCCGCGTTCTACCGCGACGTCTGGGGCCTCGAGGACGTGGTGTCGAACCGCGATACCCTCCACATGCGCGGCACTGGCGCCGAGCATCACGTGCTCACCCTGCGGGCGCGGCCCAAGGCCGCCTTCCTGGGCGTGCACTTCGCGGCCGCAAACCACGACGCCGTGAACAAGCTGCACGATCAGGCAAAAGCCCATGGCGCGACCATCACGACGGCGCCGGCGGCGCTGGTGCGTGACGAAGGCGGCGGCTACGGCTTTGCGATGCGCTCGCCCGAGGGCCAGCCGATCTTCATCTCGTCCGACGTCGACCGGTTCGACGCCGGCCGCGAGGACCGCTCGCGGCCGACCAAGCTCACCCACGTGGTGCTCAACGCGACCAAGACCGACGCCGAGCTCGCCTTCTTCACCGAGGCGCTCGGCTTCCGGCTTTCCGACTCGACCGACATGATGGAATTCGTGCGTTGCACATCCGACCACCACTCGCTCGCGCTGGTGCGCACCGAGGGTCCCTCGCTCAACCACATGGCCTACGAGATGGCCAACATCGACGGCCTGATGCGCGGCGCCGGCCGCATGAAGAAGGCGGGCTACAACGTCGAGTGGGGCGTCGGCCGGCACGGGCCGGGCAACAACGTGTTCAGCTATTTCATCGAGCCGAACGGCTTCGTTACCGAATACACCGCCGAGGTCGACCAGGTCGACGAAGCGACCCACGTCGCGCACGATCCGACCTATTGGCGGAACTTGCCCGGCCGTCCGGACCGCTGGAACATGGTGGGCCCGCCGTCCAACCGGCTCAAGGTCGCGATGGGCGGCAGCGTGGTCGCCGCGAGCGGCGACGAGCGCTGCGAGGACGTGATGGCGAAGACGCTGGCGCGGTAGGCGGCACGCATGCGCATCCACAATCTCTACGCCGACGCGATGGGCGAGACGCACTTTCGCGACATCGAGGTCGAGTGGGCCGAGCAGAATCGCGCCGGCAAGCTGTCGCGCCGCATGCCGGCGACGGGCATCATCTTCCGCCAGACCGGCGGCGACTACGATCTCGACTGGCATCCGGCGCCGCGCCGGCAATACATCATCAACCTCGACGGCGGGGTCGAGATCACGGCAAGCGACGGGGAAAAGCGGATGATCGGCGCCGGCGAGGTGCTGCTCGTCGAGGACGTCACCGGCAAGGGTCACCTCTCGAAGGCCGTGGCCGGGAAGATGCGGCACTCGATCTTCGTGCCGATCGATTGAGCCGTGATGTCGGCGCGGTCCGGCCGCGAGGCGATCCGCACGCCCCCCATCGCGATCGTTGGATGCGAGCTGTCCGGCGCCTCCGCCCCGAACGCACGCGCTATTCGTTCGCGTGCGCGGTCGCGATGACGGCATCCACCTGCGCAGCCTCATCCGAGAACTCGCCGGCAAGGCCCTTGAGCGCGTCGGCAGCCTCGGCATCGCGGCACGCGAGCCCGATCTGGATCAGCCGCAGCGAAATCCCCCGCAATTGTCCCGACTGCATGGAGAGCTCGCGCACCTTCGCGATGCGTTCGACCGGCGTCATCCGGGCGTCGGCCTGACGCGACGCGAGCTGGCGCTGCTCGCACGCGTTGCGCAGGACGATCGCCGACAGGCGAGTCAGCACCTGACGCAGATCGCGATTTTCTCGGGCCAGCTCGGCGATCATCTCATCTGTCATGTTCGGGGCTCGGAGCCCCCAAGCCCCGCGGGACCAGCTAGTCACCACAGGTTGATTGTCCAGCATTCCAACCTGACGATTGTGATACTTTTGAGATATCTGCCGTCGCGTGGGTACGTTGCGGCGGCCGGGAGCCGCCACGACGCATATCGGCATTCCCGTTGCGGACCTGTTGCGGATACTTGGCCGTCGGCGCGCGGAGCGCGGCCCATGGAGCTGCGTCATCTTCGGTATTTCATCGCCATCGCCGAGGAGCACAGCTTCCGGCGCGCGGCCGTGCGACTTGGCATCCAGCAGCCGCCGCTCAGCCTGCAGATCCGCCACCTTGAACGCGAGACGGGCGCGCCCTCGTTCCGCCGCCATGCCCGCGGCGTCGAGCTGACCGATGCCGGCAAGCTGCTGCTCGAGGAGGCACGCGTCGTTCTCAACCAGGTCGAGCAGGCGAAGAGCGGGGTCGCGCGTCGCGCCCGCGGCGAAAGCGGGCAGCTCAACGTCGGCTCCAGCGGGGCGACCGATTTTCACCCGCTCATTCCGGCGATCATTCGCGAGTACGGCATGCAGTTCCCCGGCGTCGATCTCGTCCCCGAGGCGAGCAATACCGCGCTGATGCTGGCGCGGCGGCGCGCCGGCACGCTGGACGCCGCCTTCGTGCGCCCGCCCATCATGGAGCGCGAGGGTCTCGTGGCCATCCGGCTCGTCGACGAGGACACCGTGATGGCGCTGCCGCGCCGCTCTCGGCGCTCGCGCGCGAAACCCTCATCCTGCATGCGCGCGGCATCAACCCGGGCGGCCACGACCTGATCGTCGCGGCGTGCCGGCACGCCGGCTTCGAGCCGATTCCCGGCCAGTCGGCACCGCAGATCGTGTCGATCGTGCCGATGGTCGACGCCGGACTCGGTTTCTCGATCGTGCCGCAGTCGATGAGCCGGATCGCGATCGACGGCGCGTTCTTCCTGCCGATCGAGGGCGGCGGCCCGCGCGGCGAGATCTGGCTCGCCTATCGTCGCGACGGTCGTTCGCCGGCGGTGAGGAAATTCGTCACGGTCGCGCGCCGCGAGATGCGCCAGGCGGCGGAGCGCGGCATGGAAGGGCTGCGGAAGGCGACGCAATGAGCGCGAGGTTCCACAGCCGAGCCGCGGGAATCCATCGCTCGCGCCGGCCGCACCGTCAGGGCAGCCACAGATCCTCGTCGCCGTCGTACTCGCCGCTGCAGTACGTGCCGCCCTCGTACCAGTCGCCGACGCGATCGGGCGCGAGCTTCGCCTGGCGGGCAAACGCCGCGTCGCGAAAATCCTCGGCGCGGCCGCTCGGGCGGTAGCCGAAACGAAATGCGTCCGCATTGTCCCACCAGCCGCGGGCATTGTCGGATGCGCCGAAGAAGATCTCGCAGCGGATATCGGGATGCTCGAGGCCGATGCGGATGAGCTGCGCCAGATCGTCCGGCTTGATCCAGATCGACAGCCGCCGCAGGTCGATCGGCTGGTCGCCGAAATTGCCGATGCGGATTGAGGTCACGCGCATACCGTGCTTCGACGCGTAGAGCGAGCCGAGCGCCTCGCCAAAGGCCTTCGATACCCCGTAGCGCGAATCCGGCCGCACCCGATGGTCGGGGCCGATGCGGCGGCTGCGCGGATAGAAGCCGACCGCGTGGTTCGACGACGCGAACACCACGCGCTTGACCTCGGCGCGGTGCGCCGCCTCGAACAGGTTGTAGCAGCCGACGATATTGGCGCTGTGGATCACGTCCCACGGACCTTCGACCGAAAAGCCGCCGAGATGGATGATGCCCTCGACGCCGGCGACCGCGCGCTCGACTGCCGCAAGGTCAGCGAGATCGGCGGCGACGAATTCCTCGTCCGGTGCGAGGTCGGCGGGCGCCCTGAGGTCGGAAAGCCTAAAGCGGGGGTAGACGCCCTTGAGCAGCGAACGCATCCGCGTGCCAATGCCGCCACTGGCGCCCGTCATCAAAACCGATTGCATGCCGTTCTCCCGACGTTGCCCACGCCAATAATAGGGGTTCCCGCCGCGGGAGGCACAAGGGAGCCTAGGAACCGATCCACGCCGGGTGAGAAGTTCCCGGCGAGCGGTTCCTCCATGCCTGTGCCTTTCTGTAAAACGCAAAAATAATGGGTCGCGGCCGGATCATTGTGCCGGGCGATACGTTATCTGTTTGCTCGCCTGAACAACCCCCTCCCCCCGTGCTAGGGCGAGCCCGGCCCCGGCCATTGTGCCGGGGCCTCTTTTTTTCGCCGCCGACTGCGCGGCTGAAATGTCAGTGCGGGCAGCTTGCCGCACGATCAATCAGGCGGGAGCGTCACGCCGGTGTCGCGCGCGCGCATGTCCATCCACTTCTGCTCGAGGTCGCGCGGCAACATATAGACCTTGCGCCCTTCCCGATCGCCATAGCGCGCACACAGTTCCTCGAACGACGGCAGACGCTGATAGCCCGCGCGGTAAACGCGTTCCTGCGCCGCGAAAATCTCCGCGCAGGAGGCGTTTTCCAGCCAATCGATGTTGCCCTCGTGCACGTCGAGCTTCATCGCGAGCTTGCGCGGCTGGCCCGCCGTCTCCATCAGCAGCGGGATCCATTCCCGTTCCGACCGCCATTCCTTGAAACGGCCCCGTCGCAGACTCAGGATGCGTTCGGGCATTGCATCACGGATTTCCTCGGTGATGCGCTCGTCCTCGTAGCGCCGCGCGAGACCCGCATAGAAAAACGGAGTTACGATGCGGCTCTCGATCTCGCCCGGGATGCCTTCCATGACGTCGAGCAGCCGGTCGAACATCGGCAACGTGTTCTTGGCAATGAACAGCCTTTCCTGGCGGACCATGCCGCGCGCGCCGGCCATGCGCAGGATCGAAATCTGGTAATCGAAATCGCCACGGCGTCCGTTCCAGCGATCGTGGGTCCGGTCGCCGCCGGCGAGCGAAACGTGAAAGCCCGCGATGCCGGCGGCCTGACGCTCGCCCATCCAGACCTCGAGTTGCCCGGCGTCGCGCAGCCGCAGCCCGCCCAGGTTGAGAATTTTGAACTCGCGCCCGCGCCGCGCCCGCAACCGGCGCATCGCAGCAATGACGTCGAGGTCATAGTCGAAGGACGGACCGACGAAGGTGCGGATGTCGATGTCGGTCTCGCCCGAGGCCTTCCAATCGTGGGAACGGTGGACCAGTTGCTCGAACCGCGCGAACGGGAGCTTGCTGCCCTTACGCGTCTCCGACACCAGGCAGTAGCGGCAGATGTGGGCGCATGGCGCGTGGCGCAATGAAAAGATCAGTCCGCGCGCGAGCACTTCTCTCGGCATCGTCGAGTTCCCTGCGAGCCGCGCCGGGAGGGCGCCGCCTGCGATGCGCAGCGCGCCCTTGCCAGCATCGACGTTCGTTATATCATGAGGGATACAGCGATTGGCAGGGTGCGTCTTTGGTCATGTTCGACTCGCAGGCAGACATTGCGGCCGTTGCGTATGGACCGGGCGCGGATCCCGACGGTCTGCTGCGTGGCTTCGCCGAGAATCTGGCGCATGGCGGCCATCGGGCGGTCGGGCTGATCCAGGCGAGCCGGCGCAGTGTCGTGACGCACGATACGTTGTCTGCCATCGCATTGCCGACCGGCACCGCACTCTCGTTGCGCCACGACCGGCATCCCTCCCCGACCGGCTGTCATCTCGATGCCGACGAGCTCGTCGCGGCGAGGACGCAGCTCGCGCACGCGATTGCGCAAGGCGCGGACCTCGTGATCATCAACAGGTTCGGCAAGCTGGAGCTGCGCGGCGGCGGGTTTCTGGCTGAAATCCGCCAGGCGGTCGCAGCCGATATCCCGGTGCTGATCGCGGTCCCGCTGCCGCTTTTCGCGGCGTGGACCCGCTTCTGTCATGGCATGTGCGTCAAGCTTGCCTGCGAACGCCACCCTCTCGACGTCTGGTGGCGGAGGATATCGCGGCCACGCCGCGATCGACCGACCGACGAAGACTTCCACACGCTGGGAAAGTAAGAACCGCTCGCCGGCCTATCGAACCGCGCGAGGTCGCGGCGAGGAGCAGGCGGCCGAACTCGCCAATAGCAGCCAATCGGGCATCGGTCGCGGCCTCGGCCGCGCCGCAATCGACGGCTTCACGAAGCAGAAGACCCTCTGGCTGCCGACCAGCGCTTGACCTGTGGCTCACGATGTCAATGCCGCTGCCTGCGGCTTCGGCGTGTTGGTCATGCCATTGCTTGCGGGCCACGTGGCGCATACGAGCCGCGCGACGTCTTGGGCAGCCGCTTCGAGGCGGTCGGCAGGAAGGAACGCCGCGACGTAACGGTCGGGTCGCAGCAGAAACAATCCCGCGGGCTGACCCGCCAGCAACACAGCCAGGTCGCCGCGCAGATCGCGCGCCGCGACCACCGGCGGCGGAACCGGCGAGGTGTCTTCCTTGTCGAGTACCGCGACCAACCGGAACGGCAGCCGCTCATCGAGCCGTACGCGCGTCAGCAGGTTCACTGCTGTGCCGGGCGGCGCGACCAGGGCGCAGCCGTCGCCAAGCACGTCGTCAAGCAGGGCAAATCCGCTCGCCGTCATCACCAACGTCTGCGGGAAGAGTCTGCCGACCAGCGAGGAGGCAGGATCTGGCGCCGTTTCGAGCAGGAAGCCGCGACTAAAGCGCGGCTTCGGCTTGTATTTCATCTCGGCGAAATAGGTGCGCGCCGGCGGATAAAGTGCGAGCACACGGAAGAACGTCTGCAGCGCGAGCGCGCGCAAACGGCTGCGCGGCATCATCACGTGCCCGGTGCGGATCGCAAGCCGGATCATTGCACCCGCATGCTCGCGCCGCTCGGTCTCGTAGCTGTCGAGCAGCCCGGGTCCCAGCTCACCAGCCGCCACGGCGGCGAGCTTCCACGCGAGATTATGCGCGTCGCGCACGCCGCTGTTCATCCCCTGCCCCGCGAACGGCGGCATCAGATGCGCCGCGTCGCCGGCGAGCAGGATGCGGCCGTCGCGCCAGCGCGCCGCCATGCGGGCATGGAAAGTGTAGACCACCTTGCGCCGCAGCACCGCGCGATCGTCGTCGCCATGCCGGCGCAGCAACGCCGTAACCATCTCCGGGGCGAGCATGTCGGCATCGTTCTCGCCGGTATGCAGCATGAACTCGAAGCGGCGGGTGCCGTCGGGACCCGGCAGCGAGAGGCCCGGCCGCGCGGGATCGCAAAACACCTTGGTATCGCGGGTCGGATCGGTGGTCTGCTCGAGATCGAGGATGAGCCAGCGTTCGCGGAAGGTCGATCCGCACAACTCGATGCCGAGCGCCTGGCGCACGAAGCTGCGGCTGCCGTCGCACGCCACCAGGTAATCGCAGGTCAGATCGACGCTCGCTCCCTCTTTTTTGACCTTCAGCGCGATCGCTTCCGCGGATTGCGACAGCCCGGTCAATTCGTGCTCCAACCACGTCGTGGCATTCGCATGCCGCGCAAGGTTGGCCCGCAGCATCGCCTCGAGCACCGGCTGGCGAAACGCATTGCGGCGCGGGAATCCGTATTCCAGCGTCTGCGGCTTGACCATGAGGAACGGCCGGCCGGACGGCGAGACATATTCCGAGCCGTAGCCGAGGACGAGTTGCGGCACCAGTTCGTTGATGATGCCGACCGCCTGCATGGTGCGCAGCGACTCGTCGTCGATCGACACCGCGCGCGGCTCCTGCACGGTCTGCACGTTTCGCTCGACGACGAGGACATCGACGCCGCGACGCGCGAGCAGACCGGCGAGCGTGAGCCCGGTCGGGCCGGCACCGACCACGATGATGGGCCAATGTGTCCGCGACGTCATGGGGAGCCGGCCGCCAGCGATCAGGACGCGCGGCGACGCGCCGCGCCCGGCGCCAGTCATATCGTGCGCTACCCGCCAGGAACAGCGCCCCGGTCCGCGGCCTGGACCCGAGGCCCGGGAGTACCGCGCCGCCGGACAGCGAAACGGAACACCCGCAAGCTCAGTGCTGCGCCTCGCTGTCGAGATGAGCCATCTGCGCCGTGTCGTAGCGCGCGCCAGCAGTCGCAGCAGGCGAGACCGCCGCGTCGATGCGCGCAAGATCGGCTGCGCTGAGCGTGAGGTCGAGTGCGCCAAGCGACTCACCAAGCTGGTCGCGACGGCGGGCGCCGGCCACCGGTACGACATCGGGGCCGCGCGAGCGCACCCAGGCGATTGCGAGCTGACCTGGCGTCGCGCGCTTCTCGACGGCGATGCGGCGTAGCGCGTCCACGAGCTCGATGTTGCGTTCAAGGTTGCCCTGCTTGAAGCGCGGCATGCGCATCAACCTGATGTCGCCCTTGCTATCAGGGGCGGCACGCGTCCGGCCAGGAGCCCGCGCGACAGCACGCCATAGGCCGCGATGGCGATGCCGAGTTCGCGGCAAGCCGGGAGGATCTCGGTCTCGATGCCGCGACTCATCAGCGAATATTCGATCTGCAGATCGGTGATCGGATGGACCGCCGCCGCGCGCCGGATCGTGACGGCGCCGACTTCCGACAAGCCGATGTGGCGCACATAGCCGGCGCGCACCATGTCGGCGATCGCGCCGATGGTATCCTCGAGCGGGACCGCGGGATCGAGCCGCGCCGGACGGTAGACGTCGATATAATCGGTGCCGAGCCGGCGGAGAGAACAGGCAAGGAAGTTCTTCACGGCCGCAGGGTGGCAGTCGTTTCCGCCCCAGGCCCACGACGGATCGTGCATCGCGCCGAACTTGACCGACAGGACGACACGCTCCCGCGGCATGCCTTCCAGTGCCCGCCGGATCAGCATCTCATTGTGACCCATGCCGTAGAAATCGCCGGTGTCGATCAGCGAGACGCCCGCGGCACAGGCCGCGCGGATCGTCTTCAACGCGTCACATGCGTTCGCGCCCGTCCGAGCGTCAAGTAGCGGAGGACTCCAGGGCGCGCATGCCGATACTCCCGTGCAGCCGCTGCGGCGGCCAAGGCATGACCGGCAGGCAACCCGGTTCCGCGCGCGCCGCGTTGCCCCATCGCTATATTTATTGATATACAACGTCGCAATATTGGACGACATCGGTGCGGGTTTCTCCCACCGACGGCATCGGCTCGGCTCGCGCCCCTGTAGCGCAAGCGCAGCGCCGCACCGCTTGTCGTCATTGCCGACATCGACATCCGCCGGAGGAGCACTCATGAGCACTAACGCGAACAACACCAGGTTCTACATCGACGGCGAATGGGTCGAGCCCGCGACGCCTCACGTCTACGACGTGATCAACCCGGCGACCGAGGAGCCGGCAGGTCAGATCAACCTCGGCTCCAGTGCCGACGTGGATCGCGCCGTGGCGGCCGCGCGACGTGCGTTTCCGGCGTATTCGGCGACTAGCCGCGAGGGACGGCTCGAGCTCCTGAACAACATCATCAAGCTCTACCAGAAGAACAACAAGGCGTTGGCCCGCGCGATGACGGCCGAGATGGGCTCGCCGATCGCCTTTGCCAGGAAGGTGCAGACCGCGAATGCGCTCATGCACTTCAAGCAGATGGTCAAGGTGCTGCGCTCCTACAAATTCGAGCGCTTCATGGGCGAGACGCTCATCCGGCGCGAGCCGATCGGCGTGTGCGGGCTCATCACGCCATGGAACTGGCCGCTCAACCAGGTGACGTCGAAGCTGGCGCCGGCGCTCGCGGCGGGCTGCACGGTGGTGCTCAAGCCGAGTGAGATCGCGCCGTTGAGCACGATCCTGCTGGCTGAGATCCTGCACGAGGCCGGCGTGCCGAAGGGCGTGTTCAACCTCGTCAACGGCGACGGTCCGACCGTCGGCGAGGCGATCTCGAGCCATCCGGGCATCGACATGGTGTCGTTCACCGGCTCGACCCGTGCCGGCATCCTCGTCGCCAAGGCCGCCGCGGACACGGTCAAGCGTGTCACCCAGGAACTCGGCGGCAAATCGCCGAACATCATCCTGTCCGACGCCGATCTCGAGAAGGCCGTGCCGGCCGGCGTGCTGCGCTGCTACACCAATA
Source organism: Xanthobacteraceae bacterium (assembly GCA_036491235.1). Classification (GTDB taxonomy): domain Bacteria; phylum Pseudomonadota; class Alphaproteobacteria; order Rhizobiales; family Xanthobacteraceae; genus JAVDCA01. The sequence continues at coordinate 10,201 of DASXCK010000434.1, forward strand.
CGGGCCAGTCCTGCCAGGCGCCAACCCGCATGCTGGTACACCGCTCGCAGCGCGACACAGCCGTCGAGCTTGCCAGGCGCACCGCCGAGCAAGTGAAGCCCGGCGATCCGCGCGATGCCGAGACCCAGATGGGTCCATTGGTCAGCAAGGTGCAGTTCGATAAGGTGCAGGGATTGATCGAAAAAGGCATTCAGGAAGGTGCGACGCTGGTATGCGGCGGCACCGGCCGGCCGGTCGGCTTCAATCGCGGCTATTTCGTCCGACCGACCGTCTTCGCCGACGTCACGCCCGACATGACCATTGCGCGTGAGGAGATTTTCGGCCCGGTGCTGTCGATGATCACTTACGACAGCGACGACGAAGCGATCGAGATCGCCAACAACACGACCTACGGCCTTGCCGGCTATGTGCAGGGCGGCGACGTCGATCGGGTGCGCCAAGTGGCGGCGAGGATTCGCGCCGGCCGCGTCTATCTCAATGGCACGCCGGCGGACCGCGCCGTGCCGTTCGGAGGCTACAAGCAGTCGGGCAATGGGCGCGAGCACGGCGTGTTCGGGTTCGAGGAGTATCTCGAGGTGAAGGCGGTGCTCGGCTATCGGAGCGCCTAGCCGGTGCGGCGTGCGTTGGGCCACGTTTCGCAACGCCCGGCGGCGCCGGAAGCGTGTTCGAGCGCGCGTTCACTGCGTAACGGAGACCAGTTGCGATGTCCGAATCCTTGCTGAGCGAGATCGACCGGTTCTTCGAAGATCTGCCCCCGACGGTGCGCGACGACCTGTCGTTCATGATGATGGCGCTATCCGACGAGAACCTCATCATCTACGACGTGCAGGACCTCCTGGACGTGGCGGCGCAGCGACTGTTCAGCGCGCAGACGCCCATCGGCCGGCTCGGCAGCCTGATCAATGCGGTGTCGGTGTTCGACGTCTACTTCGCCATGGACCCGCATAGACGCTTCGCGAGCACGCCCGGTGGCCGGAAGCCGGGATCAGGCAACGGCCTCGCGTCCCTGCTCGGGGCCTACGCGGACCAGATCGGCGCAATCGAGGCGGCACGGCAGCAGTGGGCCGCGTTGCGGCAGACCCCGCTGACCCCAGCGGCGATCGCCGAGGCATTGTCGCCGCCCGCTCCGAAAGGCCAAGGCAGGCGGCGAAGTCTCGAGCCTTTGGATGACCGCGCCTTGTCGTCCGGAAATTGATCTGGAGCGGCCACGGCGCGACGACATGGCGCGAGAGATTGCGCTAGCGTTTGGGCTCGCCTGTCACCTCGTCGTCGCCTGGCTGGCGCGGCGCGATGGGCGTGAACAACGTGCGATCGGGCTTGATATCGAGCAATGGCGTGCCGTCGAGGCAATCGAGGCCGCGCACGATCAGCCCGCCCGGCTCGACCGCGACCAGCATCGCGATGCTGGTACCGATCGGATTTGGTCGCACCGGCGTGCGCAAGCTGAATGTGCCACGCACGTTGCCGTCGCTTGCCGGGCTCTGCATCACCAGATCGCGGCGCGACAGGTGCAGCCAGTAGAGCACCTCGAGGCGCTCGTATTTCGCCACGCCCTCGAGCGCGACCCGCCACGGCTCGAATATCTCGAGCCGACAGGTCGGGCCGTCGGCACGGCCCTGACGCGGGCATTTAAGCCGGTCGGTCCACGGCGTGTGGATGCGCCCAATGAAGACGAGGCCCGCATCGGTCGTGGCGGGCGGATCGACGGCGACCTCGCCCGCACGGATTTCGTTATAACGCACCATGTCGCCATGGCGAGAAGGGCGAGGCGCTCGGGCTGTTCAACGCGCCGACCTCGCTGTCCAACGCGGCGGATGCATTCTTCGGCGGCTTTGCGATGGAGATCGGCGGCTACGGCGCGGTCTGCGCGTTGGGTAGCGCCGTCATGGCGATTGCGGCGCTGCGGACCCCTTCGGCGCCGGAGGCGGGCAAGAACATAGCCTAGCTCCTGCGTGGCGGTGTGGCGGCGAGCGCCGCCACGATGCTGAGCACGGCGAGCGCCGCGAATACGTGCAGTGACAGCGTATAGCTGCCGGTCCGGTCGTAGAGCACGCCGGAGACGAGCGGACCGGCCGCCTGTGCGAGCACTTGTAACGGCAGCGCCAGTCCGCGGATCGCGCCGTAGTTCAAGCGGCCGAAATAGTCGGCCCAGGCGACGGGCAGCAGCGTCAGCATGCTGCCCATGCCGGCGCCGAACAGGCCCGCGCAAAAATAGCCGGCGGCGGCCGAGTGGATGCCCGCCATCAGCCAAGTGCCGGCGCCGGCGAGCACACCTGCGACTGCGAGCGGAATGCGGATCGGCCAACGCCGCGGCAAAAACCCCCACACGATGGTGGCTGCCGCCGACATCAGTGAGAAGAAGCTCACGATCAGCGCCGCCGTCGTGGGATCGATGCCGCTCTGCACGAGGTGCGCCGCCTGATGCAGACTGACGCCGGCCTGCACCGGATAGATCGTCACGGCATAGAGCAGGAGAAGCCAGAAGCTCGCGGTGCGCAGCGCGTCGCGGCGCGAGAAGGCCGGCTCGGCGCGCGCGCCCGCGGCGACCTGGCCGGCGGCCGACGCGGCGTCGGGGCGGAGCCCCATGTCCTCGGGCCGGCGCACCAAAAAGAGCGCGACCGGGCAGAGGCCGACGGCCAGCACGGTCGTGCCGAGCGCGATCCAGCCGGCGCGCCAGCCGTCATGCACGATGGCGAACTGCGCGATCAGCGGCATCGCCACGAGGCCGAGCATCTGCACGAGATTGGTGATCGAGGATGCCGTCGTGCGGCGGGCAAGGAACCAGTTGTTCAATCCGGCGTAGATGCCGAGCTCGAACGGCCCGGCCCAGCACATGCGCGCGACGCAGAACAGGAGATAGAACACGAGCAGCGACGGGGTGAGCGACAACGCCAGCAGGGCGGCGGCGCTGACAACGACCGCAAGGCACAGCACGAGCCGCGAGCCGCGGCGGTCGACCAGCGTCCCGATCAGCGGCGCCGCCAGCGCGGCGAGCAGGCCGCCGAGCGACACCGCGCCGGAGACCGCGGTACGCGACCAGCCGAAGTCGCGCGTGAGCGGCTCGACGAAGACCGAGAAGGTCGCGACCGCGGCGCCCTGGCGCGCAAAGCCCGCGCAGCACAGGCAGGCGAGCACGATCCAGCCGTAGTAGAACGGAACGCGCGCGGCCAGCGCGCGCGGCAAGGCCCGTTGCTTCTCGATTCCCGCATCGCTCACGGATCAAGCGTTACTGTGCCGAGTACGCCTCCCGCAAGCGCCTTGCGCCGGCATGATCGGCGTGGATGATTGCGCGGATGCCAACATGACCCGCACCCCCGGCCCGAGAACCCTGCGCGACCGCTGGGCAGCGTATCGACCCCAGCTGCGCTACTGCATGCGCGCGACCATCGTGGTGCTCGTCACCTTCTGGCTCGGGCACGCGGCCAGCTTGCCGCTCAACGGACTGTGGGCGGTGCTGACCGCCGTCGTGGTGACGCAGATGAGCGCCGGCGGCTCGGTGCACGCGAGCCTCGAATACATGATCGGCACGCTCGCGGGCGCGATCTATGCGGGCGTGCTCGGCGTCGTGGTACCGCACACTAGCCCGTTCGCGCTCACCGGCACCCTGGTGCTCACGATCGCGCCGCTTGCCTTCGCGGCAGCCATCAACGCGAGCTTCCGCGCAGCCCCGTTCTCGGCCCTCTTGGTCCTGCTCATCGCCGGCCAGCTCGGCGAAGGCCCGGTCGGCTCGGCGCTCCTGCGCATCGCCGAGGTCGCGCTCGGCGCCGTGATCGCGATCGCGGTCTCGTTCCTGGTATTTCCGGAGCGTGCGCGCCACCTCGCGCTCGAAGCGGCGGCACGCATCCTGCGCGAGATGGCGCGCATCCTGCCGCAGCTCGTGGCCGGATGTTTCGCAAAGCTCGACCCGGCTCACGCCCGGCGCGTGCAGGACGAACTCGGTTCAGCCATTGTCGGTCTGCAGGCGATCACGGCCGACGCCAACAACGAGCGCCTCTTCCGTCTCGCGGATGATCCGGATCAGGGGCCGCTGTCGCGCACGCTGCTGCGCGTGCGCCACGACTTCGTGATCATCGGGCGCACCACCGCGAGCCCGCTGGCGGCCGCACCGGCGGAGGCGCTCGAACCCGCGCTGACGCGCGTCGCCGCAAGCGCAAGCGGATTCATGCAGGGCTGCGCGACCGCGCTCGTCACGGGCGCCTCGCCACCCGCGCTCGACGACATGGAGGCCACTCTTGCCGCCCTGGCGTCCGCGCTCGACGCGTTTCGCCACGACGCCCTTGCGGAAAGCCTAGCGGCGCCCGAGGCCGAGCGGATCTTTGCGCTCGGCTTCGCATTCGAGCAGCTCCACCGCGACCTTGGCGACCTCAAACGCTGCGTGGGCGAGCGCGCCCGGCCGGCGCGACGTCGGGTACGGCGCGACTGAAGACGCAGTCGCGCCGTCCTGGTAAACTGTGCAGAATCTGCAACGGAGGCACGTAATGACGGCGGTGATCCGGACGCTGGCGGGCGCAACCATTGTTGCCGGCTTGTCGATATCGGCCGCGACTGGGCAGGCCCCTCCCCCGGTGCCGGACGGCCCGCGCTATGTCGTGACCTATCTGGAGGTCATGCCGCGCGCCGCGGCCGAGGGGGCGGCGCTCGCGCGCGCGATGCGCGATGCCATCCGCGCCGAAGCGGGCCATCTGCGCGGCGAGGCCGTGCAGCGCATCGGCCAGACGAACCAGTTCGTGATCCTCGCGGCGTGGAAGGACCAGCAGGCGCTCGATGCCCACGCCAAGTCGGCAAAGAGCGCCGAGCTCCTCGAGAAATTCAAGCGGATCCAGGACGCGCCCTATGACGAGCGCGTCACCTTCCCGCTGTCGGTCGGGCCGCCAGCCGCGACACTCGGCACCGGTGCCGTCGTCGTGGTGAGCCACGTCGACGTCATCCCGACGCAGCGCGAGGCGGCGACGGCTCTGGTCAAGCAGCATGCCGAGGACGGCCGCAAGGAGGCCGGCAACGTGCGCTTCGAGGCGCTGACGCAGACCAACCGGCAGAACCACTTCACGGTGATCGAGGCGTGGAAGAACCGCGATGCGACGCAGACGCATGACATGAACGCCACGACGCGGGCCTTCCGCGACAACATCGCGCCGGCGATCGGCGCGCTCTACGACGAGCGATTCTACACAGTGCTGAAATAGCGTCGGGACGGCGAGAGATCGCCTACGGCTTGACCTGCGCGCCGAGCCAGTCGATCGCCGCCTGCACGCCGCCCTTGCGGTGCGGAATGTCGAGCGCCGCAAGCGCGGTTTCGACCACGCCGAGCGTGCCGAGCACCATCGGCGCATTGACGTGCCCCATATGGGCGATGCGGAAGGCCCTGTCCGACATGTCGCCGAGCCCCTGCCCAAGCACGACACCGCACTTGGTGTTGCAGTACTCGCGCAGCTTGCGCGCGCGACGGCCCCCCTCCAGGCGCACCATCGTGACCGTGTCCGACCGTTCCGCCGGTGCCGTGACGTTGAGCTCGAGCGCCTTGCCGCGCGCCCACACCGCGGCCGCGCGGCGCACCGCTTCGGCAAGGAGGCGATGGCGGCGAAAGATGTTCTCGAGCCCTTCGGCGCGAATCATCGTGAACGCCTGTCCAAGCGCGAACATCATGTGCTCGGGCGGCGTGCCGGCGTATCTCTGATAGTGGACCGTGCCATCGCGCGCCGTCCAATCCCAGTAGGGCGTGCGTAAATCCGCCCGCTTGTGTGCCGCGCGGGCACGGCGCCCGGCGGCGACGAAGCCCAGGCCGGGCGGCGACATCAGGCCCTTCTGCGAGCCCGATACTGCAACATCGATGCCCCACGCATCCATCTCGAACGGCATACATCCGAGGGAGGCGACGGCATCGACCATGTAAAGAGCATCGTGGCCGGCCGCATGAATCGCCTTGCCGATCGCCGCGAGGTCGTTCACCACGCTCGACGCGGTATCGATCTGCACGACCAGCACGGCCTTGAAGCGGTTCTTGCCCGCCGTTCGCGCGTCCTGCCGCAACCGCGCCTCGACCTCGCGGGGGCGCACGGCGCGCCGATAATCGCCCTTGAGGACCTCTACCGTGATCCCGAGCTTGGCCGCGGCGTCGCCCCAGCCGAGCGCGAAGCGCCCGCTTTCCAAGATCAATATCCGATCGCCGCGCGACAGCACGTTGGTGAGCGCGGCCTCCCAGGCGCCATGGCCGTTGGCGATGTAGATGTACGGCCGCCCGCGAGTGCGAAAGAGCCAGCGCAGGTCGGCGAAAAGGCGCTCGGTCAGTGCGATCAGCGGGCCGCCGTAGATGTCGACGGCCGGGCGATGCATCGCCGCCAGCACCTCGTCCGGCACCGTCGTGGGCCCCGGAATGGCTAAAAATTCGCGTCCCGCTCTGACGACCATGCTGCCTCGCGAATCATGCGCCAGTATGAAAGCGCATTGATTAGCCGGTTGCGGCACACGGAGCCAGATCAGCTGGCGGGAGACCCGTCAACGGACGGGCCGATGTCCGGCCACCGCCTGTCGCGAAGCGTTATGACGACGCGCCGTCGCGCGGCGCAGCCATCGTCCCCGCCTGCTCTGCCGCGGCCTTGCCGGCGATCCGAGCAACCGCCTCCTGCGCCTTCTCCATGGCGCGTGTCACATCGGCCATCAATTGCTTGAGATCGGTCTCCGCCGCCAGAAGCTTGGTCGCCGGTGCTGCCATGTCCACGTCCCCGTTCACTCGCCTCTCGGTCAGTATTCCGAGCGAACGTGAACAGTTTCTAAAGACGGCGGGGCTGGAGGCTCACGTCACATGATGTCACGCCCTCCCACGGGCTCACGTATATATAATGAGTAGCGGCGCGGCTCAGCGCCACGCCGCCTGTGGATCTCACTCCGCAGCGGCGAGCCCTGCCCTCGCCGAACCGCCCGCGCGCACGAGCTTGCCCGGCATCGCGCCGGTATGCTCGCCTCGCTCGAAGATCGGACGGCCTGCGCACACCGTCATCTCGTAGCCGTCGACCCGCTGCACGAAGCGACGGCCGTTTGCCGGCATGTCATGAACGAGCTCGGGCTTCTTCACCTGCAAGCGGCCGTGGTCGACCAGGTTGACGTCGGCGCGCAGGCCCGGCGCGAGCCGGCCGCGGTCGGCGAGACCGAAGAAATCCGCCGTCTCGCTGGTCTGCCGCTTGATCAGCATCTCGAGCGGCAGCTTCGGCCCGCGCACACGGTCGCGACCCCAGTGCGTGAGCATGTAGGTCGGGACGCCGGAATCGACGATCGAGGTGCAATGCGCGCCGCCATCGGAGAGGCCGAGCAGGCACGCCGGGTCGTTGAGCATCTCAAAGATCGGCCCATGGTCCTCGGTCACGTAGTTCACGACCGGGAAATAGAGATACTGATCGTCCTGGATGATGATGTCGTAGGCGACCTCGTCGGGCGGACGGCCCGTGCGCGCCGCGATGGCCGCGATGCTCTTCTCCGGACCGGGCTCGTAATCGGGCGGATTGCCCATCACGTAGAAGCGATCCCACTTGGTGGTCACGGCCTGGCGGAATTGGGAGAGCTTCTCCACCTCGGCGTTCGACGCCTTCTCGGCAAGAATCCGCGCGCGCACCTGCGGATCGCGCAGGCGGCGGCGCTGCTCGGCGATCGGCAGGCTTTCCAGCGCCTTGTAGCTCGGGCGCACCGTGAATGGGTTGAGCGCGGTGCCCACCCCCATCATCACGCCGATGGGACGGCCCGCCATCTGCGCCGTGATCGACAGGCCCTCGGCACGCGAGTCATGCACCGCCTTCATCAGGCGGCGCCAGCGCTGCGGATCCTGGTAGCGGTCGGTCAGCAGGAACCAGACCGGGCGGCCGGTCTCGCGTGCGAGCTTACGCATCCAGCGCAGCTCGAACTCCTCGTCATCGAAGTCGCTGTTCATGCCGAAGGCGCCGGTGCCGGTGATGCCGAGTGCGGCACCGATGCCGAGTAGCTCGTGATCATCCGCGTCGCGCGACGGCACCAGCTCGCCGTCCGGCGTCTTGTGCGAGTCCGTGCGCGAGGTCGTGAAGCCGAACGCCCCGGCGCGTAACGCCTCGACGGTGAGGTCGCGCATTTTGGCAATGTCGTCTGGCGTCGCCGGCTCGCGACGGATGGCGCGGTCGCCCATCACGTAGACGCGCATGGGCAGGTGCGCGGCCTGCGCCGCGATGTCGATCGCGCGCGGCCCGCCACGGTCGAGCGCGTCCATGAACTGCGGAAACGTCTCCCAATCCCAGTTCAGGCCGGCCGCAAGCACGGGGTTGGGGATCTCCTCGACGCCTTCCATGAGGTCCATGAGCGCGCCGCGGTGCTCCTTCTTCACCGGCGCGAAGCCGACGCCGCAATTGCCGAACATCACCGTGGTGACGCCGTGCCAGCACGACGGGGTGATCAGCGGATCCCACAAGGCTTGGCCGTCGTAGTGCGTGTGCACATCGACCCACCCGGGCGTGACCAGCAGCCCATTCGCATCGATCTCGCGCTTGCCCGGTCCCTGCTTGCCGCCGACCGCCGTGATGCGGTCGCCATCGATTGCCACGTCGCCCGCAAAGGCCGGCTTACCGCTGCCGTCGATGATATTCCCACCGCGAATGACGATGTCGTGCATCGGAGTCGCTCCCTGATTGGTGCCCAAATGATGCGCCGGGCCCGCAGACGGCGCAACGGGGCGTTGGTCACCCGCCATGCGCGCCGGGTCTCCCTCCCCCGCTTGCCGGGAGGGCCAGGAAGGAGCGTACGCGCCCTGAGCGCCAAGCCCTACGCGTTCAGATTTTCCCGCAAGGTCGGCCCGGCGTATCTCGTCTTCGACAAGCCGCGGCGCTGCAGCTCCGGCACCACATGCTGGACGAAATCGTTGAGGTTGCCTTCGGCCGAGAAGCCACGCGCCAGGATGAAGCCGCCGTTCGCACCGCTGCCGAAGTGAAGCTCCTCGAGTTTGTCGACGATCTCTTTTGGCGTACCGCTCGCCGAGAGGACGCGGTCGACCAGGAAGCGCTTGCCGAACGCCTCCACGGTCTGCTTGGGATCGACTGTCTTGAGCAGTTCCTCGAAGCTGCCGAGGTTGCCTTTGTTGGCGGCGACCTCCTCGGCGAAATCGGCAAGCCGCATGCCGGGCCGCGCGGCCGAGAAGTCGACATTATATTGTGCCGACATCTCGACGAGGCCGGCCTGCGGCGGGATCGCTTCCAGGTAACGCCGTTCCTGCTCCAGCGCCGCGGCCTCGGAATCCGCGACCTGGATGCGAATCGACCACAAGATGCCGACGTCACACGGCTTGCGGCCGGCTTGCGCCAGCTTTTCGTCGAGTGCCTTGCGGTGCTGCTGCATGCTGGCGAGCGTGCGCCGGGTCGAGAACTGAAGCTCGGCGTAGCTCGCGGCCAGCGTCATGCCGGGGCCGGACAACCCGGCCTGGATGATCACCGGCCGTTTCTGCGGCGACGGCAGCGCGGGCAGCGGGCCGCGCACGTTGAACCAACGGCCCTGGTGATCGATGCGATGCACCTTGGCGGGGTCGGCATAGATGCCCTTCTCGCGGTCAAGGATCAGCGCGTCGGCCTCAACGCTGTCCCACAGCGCGCAAGCGACATGCAAGAATTCCTGCGCACGCTCGTAGCGCTCGTCGTGCTCCATCATGACGTCGAAGCCGTAGTTCGCGGCTTCGTTCTTGTAGGCGGAGGTCACTGCATTCCACGCAATGCGCCCGCGCGTGACGTGATCGAGCGCGTTGAATACGCGCGCGCAATGGAACGGATGATGGTAGGTGGTCGACATGGTGAGCGCGAAGCCGACGCCGGGCGCCGCCTTCGCCATCAGCGGGATCATCGGCGTCATGTCGTGGCGCGGCCACTTGGCGCCGTAGCGCACGACCGCCTCGTGGCTGCCGCCGAAATCCTCCGGCGTGCCGCCGGTGTCGCCGAAGAACAGCATGTCCATCACGCCGCGCTCGGCGACCCGCGCCAGATCCTCGTAGAACTCGGACGTGCCGTAGTACGGATAGCCGACCCACGAACCCGGCATGCGCCAGAGATAATCGGTGTGCAGGAACGAGATGTCGGCCGCGAGATGGATGATGTCGGATGCGGACAGGGGGGATACTCCCTCTTGCTCTGGACGCCCCCAGCCGTCGTGGCCGGGCATAGCCGTTCGAAGAACGGCGTCGCTTCGCTCGCCTATGTCCCGGCCATCCCGCTTAGGCGGGCATAGCTGCTTCCAATTTCCTCTGCGGCAATCTCATCATACAAGTCGCGCCACGTCGGGTTGGATTGCGCGATCAACCGCGTTTTCCCGGCGCGCGGCGATGTTTGATGCTGTTCTCGCGCTGAATGGCGACGTAGACAGAATCATAGACCTCAAAGTGAACCTGCTGGTCGATACCGTATTGCGCACTGAAGCCTTTAACGAGCTTGTCTTTGAGATCATACACCCGGCATAGCAAATTCGTGACGCCGACGTAGAGCGCTCCACCCGGGCGACTTCCAAGGATATATAGATAGAACCGTCGCACCACATGAGCATGCACAAGCGGTATGGCCGGGACAAGCCCGGCCATGACGAGTCAGGTGCTACGGAAGGCTGCGCAGCGCGCGTTTTGCCTACCCTCTTCGGGCAGCGTCAGTTCAGCTGCACCGAGAAGGCGGCCTCTTCGGCCGGCTCGCCCGCCTCGTCCTCGTCGTCGTCCTCGAAAGCAGCCGGCGATGCGCCCGTGAGGGTGGCAAGCGTGATCTTTGAGCGATGCTGGCCGGGCTGGCGCGGCGGTGCGGGCGGTGCCTCGCGCGACTGGGAATAGAGCGTCTGGCCGAGCGCCGTGCCCCAGGTCTGCACCAGCACGCCCTCGTCGCAGGTCGCCGCGATGGCGAGGCCGATACGGTGCAGGTGTGACTTGCGGTAGCAGAACATCGCCAGGTAGGCGCGTTCCTGCAACGACAGGCTTGGCAGAAGATCGAACACGGTGCTTTCGCTGGCGCGATAAAGTCGGCCGATCAGGTCATCGGGAACGGACTGATCGTCGTTGATTTGCGTGGCCGGTCCGACGGCGGGCAGCGTTTTCATGGCTTTGCCTCGTGCATTCTGCATTCGACTAACGCCCAATATTTACCCCCGAGGTTAACGGGCTGTTAATTTCTACTTACGGACCGTTACGCATTCTTTTGCGAGTCGAGACCGCCGTGTGCAACCGCCGCGCGACGTTGACGCTCCTGACCTTCTATGAAAGCCTCGACCGCGGACGCTCGGGATATGCCGGATTTTGCGGCGGTTTCCGCCGAGGCCGGGGCTGCGATGCCGTGCCTCCTGGTAGCCGGCCCGTACGCCATGGCACCGTCTTGGCTCGGTCGTGGGGTTGCGGGCCACAACGCGAGGCTCATAACTTTTTTAGTCGCATTCGACGGAAGGACCAGCCGCCATGCCAAGTCGCCCCTCCTCCCGCCGCCAGTTCCTTCGCCGTGCCGGCGCCGCGCTCGCGGCCGCGCCGCTCGCCCGTCCGGCGCTCGCGCAGGCGAAGCTGCGCGACGTCTCGATGCGGCTCGACTGGGTTTTTCAGGGCCCGAACGCCGGTTTCATGGTCGCGCACGAGAAGGGCTTCTACAAAGACGCCGGCCTCAACGTCGACATCGGTCCCGGCAAGGGTTCCGGCAACACGGCGCAGCTCGTCGCCAGCAAGGCGGCGCAGTTCGGCTTTGCCGATGGCTTCGTTGTCGGCAACAGCGTTTCGAAGGGATTGAACATCCGCGCGGTCGGCGGCGTCTACCGGCGCAATCCCACCGCCGTGACGGTGCTGGCGGACAGCGGCATCAACTCGCCCAAGGACCTCGAGGGAAAAAGCATCGCGATTACGCCCGGCTCGGCCCAGTTCCAGCAGTGGCCGGCCTTCGTCAAAGGCTGCAAGCTCGATTCCGGCAAGATCCGCGTCGTGGCCGTCGATCCGGCCGGCACGCCGCCCGCCCTGATCACCGGCAGGGTGCAGGCGATGGCCGGCTTTGCGCAGGGTCAGGTCCCGACCGTCGAGATTCGCGGCGGCAAGAAGGTCCGCGTGTTCTGGTATGCGGATTGCGGCGTCAACGCCGTGAGCAACTGCATCGTCGTGCACAACGACCTTGTCAAGGAAGACCCGGCGCTGATCAAGGCCTTCGTCGGCGCGACCATCAAGGGATTCCTCTACGGGCGGGCGCATCCCGACGAACTCGTCGCCAGCGTGAAGAAATTCTCGCCGACCATCGATCCGACCGTGACGCTTCGCGAGGCCGAGCTGTCGTGGCAGACCTGGGTCACGTCCGCGACCGCCGGCAAGCCGCTCGGCTGGATGGCCGAGAAGGACTGGCAGGGGACCGTCGAGGTCTTGAAGCAATACGGCGGCGTCACCGGAGAGCTGACGCCTGTGCAGCTCTATACCAACGACTTCGTCCCAACCGGGGCCGAGTTCCTGCCCCCGCCGGCCGAGACGAAGAAGACGTGAGGGACGCCTCTCATTGCGCGGAGCGCGCGGCGCGACGAAGCAATCGCGATCCGCACGCACATGAGTACGTGGATCAAGATTGCTTCGCGGAGTTTATCCTTGGGCTCGCCGCAGGCGAGACCCGAGGGCTTGCAATGACCGATAGATGACTGCCGCCTCCGACACCTTCCCGCCCTATCTCGACCTGCAAAACGTTGCCAAGGTCTATGCGAGCCGCGACGGGCTCGTGCGCGCACTCGACCAGGTGTCGCTCACCGGGCAGCGCGGCGCTTTCATTTCGATCGTCGGCCCCAGCGGCTGCGGAAAAAGCACCCTGATGATGATCGCGGCCGGACTGATGGCGCCGTCGAGCGGATGCGTCTCGATCGACGGCAAAACCATCACGGCTCCGCGCACCGAGATCGGCATCGTCTTCCAGAGCCCGGTGCTGCTCCAATGGCGCACCTCGCTCGGCAACGTGATGCTGCAGGCCGAAGCGAAGGGGCTGGAACGCACCGCCGCCGAGCGGCGGGCGCGCGATCTGCTCGCCGCCGTCGGGCTCGAGGGCTTCGAGGACAAATATCCGCATGAGCTGTCGGGCGGCATGCGCCAACGCGTCTCGCTCTGCCGCGCGCTCATCCACGACCCGCCGCAGCTCCTGATGGACGAGCCATTCGGCGCGCTCGACGCATTGACGCGCGACCAGCTCGTGCTCGACCTGCAGCGCATCTGCCACGAGCGCCGCATCGGGGTGTTGTTCATCACCCACAGCGTGGCGGAAGCGGTCTTTCTGTCCGACCAGGTGATCGTGATGACCCCCCGGCCCGGCCGCATCGACCGGACGATCGGCATCGACCTGCCGCGTCCGCGCACGCTGGCCATGCGCGAGACGCCGGAGTTCGCCCGGTACAGCCGTGAGATCCTCGATCTCTTCCTTGCCCGCGGCGTGCTGCGCGAGCATTGAGGGTGGCGATGAGCGAGATCGAACGCCTGGCCGGAACGCCCCGCATCGAGGAAATCGAGGCGAACGTCGCACGCGGCCGCGCCGCACGCGCGGCGCGCGCCCGCATCTCGGCGGTGCTCGCGCCGGTCGTGGTGGTGGTCGCCATGCTGGCCCTGTGGGAAGCTGGCACGCGGTTCTTTGCCGTTCCGGTCTTTTTGCTGCCGCCGCCGAGCGCGATCGCTATCGCGATGGTGAAGAATGCCGCCCTGCTCGCCGCCGGCGCCTGGGTGACGACGCTCGAAATCGTCCTCGGGTTCCTGCTCAGCATCGCAGTCGGTATCCCGCTCGCCCTGATGATCTTTTTGTGGCCGCCCTTTTCGCGCGCCGTGTTGCCGCTTCTGATCTCCTCGCAGGCCATGCCGAAGGTCGCGATCGCGCCGCTCTTTCTCGTCTGGTTCGGCTTCGGGCTCATGCCGAAGGTACTGATTGCTTTCCTGATCGCGTTCTTCCCGGTGGTGATCAACACGGCGGTCGGGCTCGCCGCGATCGAGCCGGAGAAGATCCTGCTGGCGCGCTCCATGGGCTTCGGCGCGGTCGACACCTTCTTCAAGATCCGCCTGCCGGACGCGCTGCCGGCGATCTTCGCGGGCCTCAAGATCTCGATCACCCTCGCGGTGGTCGGCGCCGTGGTGGGCGAGTTCGTCGGCGGGGACGCCGGCCTCGGCTACCTGCTGATGGTCGCCAACGGCTCGATGGATACGCAGCTTCTATTCGCCGGCATCGTTTGCCTTACGATCCTCGGCGTCATGCTCTATCTGCTGGTCGAGCTGGCCGAGCGGCTCGTCGTCCCGCGCCACATCATCACGCACGACCGCGGGGCCGGCGGCTCGCACTGACCCCTTCGGGTCCGAAACCTTGGCGGCTCAGAACTGCGCCATCCGGTAGCCTGGCTCGGAGGCATAATGATCATGCCCGTGCGGGCGACGGTCGTGCAGGCGATACGGATGCCGCGGCGCCGGGTGGTGGCGCTCGAGGGTGTATCGCTTGTGCACACGATAGTGCCGTTCGACATGATGGCTGTCGGCACGATGGCTTTCGACGTGATGGCCGTCGACGTGACGCTTGATGTGGCGTTCGAGGTGCCGCACGTGCACGACATGGTGAGGATGGCCGTATTGCACCGGACGCAGGGCGGCGACATGCTTGAGCTGGGCCGGAAGCTTGGCTTCCGCCTTCTCGGCTGCCGCGACGATCTTGACCGAGGCGCGCTTGGCCGCGAGTACGGCCTGTCGCTTGACATAACCCCTGGCGAAGGTGAGTTCGCTCTCGGGGATGAGGACGCCGTCGATCACCATGCCCTGTGGCTCCGGCTGCGCAACTTCCGCCGGCGAAGCCTCCGCCGCCACCATGCCGATGGCCTGCTCGGCAGGCGTCGGGTCGCTGGGCCGCAGCCCGCTCTGGGCGACAAGCAGCTGGATGGCACGGGGTGTTGCGTGCTCGACCAACACCGTCACCCCGCTCACGCTGCCGACCGCCGCAAATACAAAGATCGTCAGCAGTGCGACCAAGGCGAGGTGCCCGACGGTGAAGCGCGAGATGAGCGCGTGGCGGATGCGCGGGAACGGCGCGCCGGCGGCCGCGCTGCCGCCGCCACGCCATGGCGGAGGCGGCTGGACCGGTGACAACATGCGGAAACGGATCTGTTCGGGGCGGAGCGCCGACGCGCGGCCGCCCTCTCGGGTAAAGGCCGGTGCACGCGCGGTCTCCTGGCGGAAACTGCCGAGAATGCTGGCGCCCAGCCAGGCCAGCAGCGCAGACAACGACACCACGATCAGGCTCGCCGCCGCCCCTGATCGCACGTCGAAGGTCGAGGAAGCGGCCGGCAGCTTGCCAAGTGCGGCCAGACCGAGCACGGCGCCGGCGGACGCGATCACCCGCACGGCGCGAAGCCGCCACAAGTTGGCCATGACGCAGCGGGTAAACGCGACGCTCAACGGCCCGACGAAGAAGGCGCCAAGCGGCAGGAGCCACCACGCCCACCAGGCGAGCGCCGAGCGCGGACGCGCGATCGCGCCGACGATCAGGTCGTCGCGCACGCTGCCGAAATCCAACCCGATATGGAGAAGACCCGCCTGCGTCGCCATGCCGAACATGGCGCCGCAAATCAGCACGACACAGACAAGGACGCTGCCGGAAGCGGCTTTCGCGTCTGCGTATTTCAAGACCTGGCGCATCTGCGGACGCTCACAACGTCCAACCGCAGCACGTACGCTTGCGTGGCTGATTGATGTCGAACGATACAGCATCGCCGAAAGTTGGAAAAGTGACATTCACGACAGGTCACCGGAATCTTCACCAAAATCTTCGTTGCTACTCACGTGCGGCGATGCGATGCGCGTCATGCGTCGCTGTGATACGAGCGCCGGTAGCTTCTTGCGGCATGTAGGATTGAGAGACTCATGCAAGCGACATTGACGCCAGTCGCGGTGGTGGGCGCCGGCGCGCTCGGCTGCTTGTTCGGCGGCATGCTGGCGCGCGCCGGCACCGCCGTGACCTTGATCGGCCGCGCGACCCATGTGACGGCCATCCGGCAAGACGGCCTCGTGCTCGAGAGCGGCGGCGGCAAGCAGACAATTTCCTTGGCCGCGACAGAAGATATGAGTGCCGTGCGCGGCGCCGGCCTGGTTCTATTCTGCGTGAAGAGCTCCGACACCGAGGCGGCCGCCCGCGCCATGGCGCCATATCTCTCCGCCGACACCGTCGTGCTCAGCCTGCAGAACGGGGTCGACAACGTCGAGCGCATCCGCGCGCAGATCCGCACAGATGTCGACCGCATGATCTTCACGGGGCTTGTCTACGAGGCGGCCCAGATGGCGGGACCCGGACATGTGCGGCGAACCGGCGGAAGCGGGGTGGTGATCGGAGAACTCACGGCTTACCGTCGCGCCGATGGCGGCAACCGGACGATGCTCGACACCATTGCGACCCTGTTCACATCGGCCGGTGCGCAGATGCGCGTCTCCGACGAGGTCGAGGTGGAGCTATGGACCAAGCTGGTGATGAACTGCGCCTATAACGCGATCTCGGCGCTCGGCGGCGCGCCTTACGGCGAGATGGTCGCACTGGCGGAAATCCGCACCCTCATGGGCGACGCCGTGCGCGAAGTCGTGGCGGTGGCGGCCGCCAAGGGCATCCGCCTGCCGGAGGACATCGTCGCCGCCGCCATCAAGCTTGCCGATGGCATGCCGATGCAGATCTCGTCGACCGCACAGGACATTCGACGTGGCCGACCCACCGAGATCGACCATCTCAACGGCTATGTGGTGCGCGCCGGCGCGGCGCTCGGCATGGCGACACCGGTGAACCGCACGCTCAATGCGTTGATAAAGCTGCTGGAGCGACGATCCGCTGCGTCCGTATAGCCGGATGAGCGACCGCGCCTTCGCCCGCTTAGCGGGCGGCGGAAGCGACATCCGGGGGGCGATGCCATCCCCGGGGGGCGCGCCTCACGGGCTATTTGAAAGCCGCTCTAAAATCACAGGCTTGTCGACGTTCGCTCAGAACTTGCTGCACAATTTGCGACCTTACGATTGCGTCGACATTGCGGCGCAATCGTGGAGCAAAGCGCCTATCCCCGACACATCTGCGCCGCAGGTAGAACAAAAACGAAAAGTAAACGGCAAACAAGGCAGGTCGTTCAGGGTCCGTATACCGATCGCGGGGTGGCGATCGGCGCTTAACGCGAAAATAAGAACCGCCCTGGATGATGCCGGTGTGAATGGGGATCGTGCCGCCTCGCCGCGGCCGATGAGAGAACGTCAGGCAGAGAAACGCTGTCTGTTGTGTTGCGTGGGATGGGGTAATGCGAGGGGGTCTCGCCTTTAAATCGGCTGATCGGCTGCCGGGCGTCGTGCTTGTGAGCGCGGTGCTGGGTTGCGTCGCCGTCGCTGCGGTGACACTGCCGTTCGCGATGTCGAGCCCCTTCCCGACGCCGCATCGGGGCGACTGGGTCATCCAGGCCGCGATCGTGCCCGCCAAGGTCGCGGACGCCGTCGCGCCGGAATACACGCCCGCCGAAACCACAATCGTCAAGACCGCCACGCCGACGCGATCGCTGACCATCGCGGCGCTGCCGCAGCCGCCACGTCCGGCACCGGTGCGCATGCGGCACGCAATCAAGCACATTGCTTTCGCGGCACGCTGGCAACGCACCGGCATACCGGCGAGCGATGCCGATAGCGAGACGACCGGCACCGTGCGGCTCGCTATGGCCGAAGAAGGAACGCCGATCATCGTGGCACCGAAGCTCGCGCCGCTCAGGGTTCCGGCCGAAGCTGTGCGCATCATGCCCCCCGAGAAGAAGGCCGAGGCGCCGGCGCCCAAGAAACGCGACGTCAACCCGATGGAAGCGGTCGACGATTATCTCTGGGAAGTCTACGAGCGCGCGCCGGTCAAGAAGGACAATACGGGCGACTTCACCTGGAAGGACATTGCGGCCGCCAAGCGCATGCACATGTCGCTCAAGGAATATGTGATCCGCGGCATGGATCCGGATTTCCGCGAGCAACTCTATCACGCGGGCCACGCGATGGACGCCGCCGGCCTGCACTGGTCGATGCTGAGCGCGTTCCGCGACGACTATCGCCAGTCGCTGGCGGCGGGCTTCAAGGCGCGCGTGGGCAACTCGCTGCACGGCGGGAGCCGCGCGGTCGGCGGGTACGGGCACGGCCGCGCGATCGACATCAATAATATTGACGGCGACGACGAGGTCGTGTGGCACTGGATGGACGCGCACGGCGCGCACTTCGGCATCCGCCGACCGATGCCGGGTATCGATCCGGCGCACATCCAGTCGGGCGGCAACTGGCACGAGATCGCGCAGGCGATGCGCGGCGAACGCACGCGCACGGCCGAGGCCAAGAAGCCGGCGACCGAGGCGTCCGCCCGGCCGCGGCACCGCCGGACGATGTAGCAACTACACGTCCGCTTTCTCTTTTCGGGCAAGACGTGGATGCGCGCGACAAGCCCGCGCATGACGATCCCGGAGCCGTTATTCCCCCGCACCCTCAACGATATATTGCCGCGAGTTCGACTCGCGCAGGCGCACCTTGACGATCTTCTCGTAGGCGGGCGAGTAGCGCCAATCGCGCGCAGCCTCGAAGCTCGGGAACTCGCTGATGACGATGCGCGCCTTGGGCGGCTCGCCCTCGGTGCCGAGCACCCGGCCGCCGCGCGCAAGATAATGTCCGCCGAAGGGCTCGACGGTCGATTGGGCATATTGCGCGTAGTCGCGCTGGTAGACATTGCGATCGCCCGTGAGTTCGACCTCGGTGACGATATAGGCCTTCGGCGTGCCCTTGCCCTGCAGGCCGCGCGAGGCCGCAGCCCCCGCCGCAGCGCCCAGGATCGCGGCCGCCGCAAGCGTATAAGATGTGAACACCATCGTTTCCTCCTGACCGGATCGAAGAGCTAATCACACCGTGCCGTCATACCGCCATCGACCACGATCTCGGTGCCGGTGACGAAGCGCGCCTCGTCGGACGCAAGATAGAGGGCCGCATAGGCGGTGTCGCGGCCGTCGCCCATGAAGCCCATGGGGATGCGCGAGACGCGCGTCTTGAGCAGCGCCTCGACATCGCCGCCGCTGCGCTGCTTGGCGAGCCGCACCTCGACCATCGGCGTATGGAGCTGGCCCGGCACCACCGCGTTCACCCGGACGCCCTTGTCGGCATATTGCACGGCAGTCACGCGCGTGAGCTGCAGCACGCCCGCCTTCGAGGCCGCGTAGCCGACCTGCGCGGCACCGCTCCAGCGGATGCCGGAGGCGGACGCGATGTTGACGATCGCACCGCCGCCCTGCTCGATCATCACCGGAACGGCATGCTTGCAGCCGAGAAAGGCCGACTTGAGATTGTAGTCGAGCTGCGCCTCGAAGCCTTCCTCGCTGAGCTCGGCGACGCCGCCCGCGGCTGAGCCGCCCACATTATTCACCAGGATGTCGACGCGGCCGTAGCGCGCCCGGCAGGCGCGCACCATCTCGGCGACCGCGGCCGACCGGGTCGCATCGCATTGATGCGCCGCGATCTCGCCACCGAGCTCGCGCACGCGGGCGAGCGTCTCGGTCATGGCGTCGAGGTTCTTGTCGGCCGCGAAAATCTTGGCGCCTTCCTGAGCGAAGATCACCGCCATGGCGCGGCCGTTGCCCCATCCGGGTCCGACGCAACCGGCGCCGCTCACGATCGCGACCTTGCCCTGCAACCTACCTGCCATGTCGTCTCCTCGCATCGCGCTTTAGCCGGACGGCTCATCTGTCTGATAAGCTACACGAAGACAGTGGGCGCGACAGCCGTGACACTGCCATGCGAGGGAGCACCCAACGATGGCCGCATCCGCGGAATTCGCCGCCGGCAACTACCGTTTCATTCCA
>DASXCK010000435.1:0-15526 GCA_036491235.1 Xanthobacteraceae bacterium
TCCGCTCGCGTTCACCACCTCGGCGGACCAGCTCGTGCTGCCGGTCGGCATCGTCACCACGCTGATCAAGGGCGACGTGTTCAACTGGGGACAGATCATGACCGGCGCGCTGCTCGGCGCTGCGCCGCCGCTGCTGATCTACGTTTTCCTGATGGACTACTACATCGCGGGGCTGACGGCGGGTGCCACGAAGGGGTGAGGCACGCATCGCCCGGGCGTCGAAAACCCGGATTTCGCTTTCGCTCGATCCGGGCTACGGCCCTCTAGAAAAGGTGCGGCCAGGCCTTGGGGGAGGCCTGGCCGCGCGCGAACCCGGTCTGGGGACGGGGAGGGGTGGGGACGTGACCGGGAACGCGGAGCTCCTTGTTCGTTTCAGCGCGTCGCGGATGTCGCGGCGGCCATATGCGGATCGCCGAGCGAGACCCACACGTTGGGATCGGATTGCGACTGCCGTTTCACGAAGCGGTAGCCGGTCTCGAACCAGCGCACGATGCTTGTGGCCTGGTTGTCGAGGATGAAGTCGCCCTTGTCGGTCTTGACGGTGAGCACCGCATGGCCTTCGTCCTTGCGGTCGCGCACCACCGTGATGAGCAGCGCCTCGCGCGGCCAGCCCGCCTCGATCAGCATGCGGCGCTTGAGCAGGACATAGTCCTCGCAGTCGCCATAGCCGTCGTCCGGGTAGGACCACTTCTCGACCACGCCCCAATGATCGAGGTCGGTGATCGGCTTGACGGCGGTGTTGACCCAGGCGTTGACCTGTTGGAGGTCACGCCAGGCCCGCGGCGAGAGCACGACGTCGCGCGGATCGGTCGGGCCGCCGGCACAGTCGCTCGGATATTGCGTGCAGAACTCGGTCCAGCCGATCGGGGCGTGGGTATCGGCGAGCACCGGCGTATAGGCGATGCGCTCGGTCGCACGCGCCGGCAGCGTGCAAAGCACGGTGGCGGCGATCAGCGCCGCGCACCCGCCGTAGAAAGCGGCGCGCCGGTCAGCCGGTCGTTCCTTGCCGTTGCGAAGCATTTGAATGGCCCCTGTCGTCCGATGGGAGCCATTGTTCGCACAAACATTTTGCGGCCGGGCTAAGTCGACGAAGTAGTTTTGAGTATAAACAAGGTATAGTTCTCAGATAATTCGGCGAATACTATCGTAAAATGATCGTAAAATGCAGAATAACCGCATTTGATTCAAATTTGATCTTTAACGCGCTACCGCACGGCGGAACACGCGCAAATGCGCCAGCTGGCGCATCCGATTTAACGTTTGTGGGGGTATTGCGATGCGCCGGCGCGGACACGACGGGCCGCGCGAGCCCGAACGGGCGCGCGCCGGGACGGTGCAAATTGACCGAAGCGGTTTACGGGCCGCAAACGCTCTCTTCGAGGAAGTCCGGATGCTGCAGCCGGGTGAACTCGACCGCGAAGCCTTCCTCGAGGTGGCGCACGACGCGCCCCTGCACGGTGCCGAGGTTGACCAGCATGCCGACCGCGGGCCGCTGGTCGGTCCCGATCGCGGCGCCGGACAGCGACAGGTCGATGATGCGGCAGGTGATGTTGATGCCGTTCGGCATCGAAAGCTGCGTGACGGGCCGGCGCGGAATGATGCGGCCGTGGCGGCGGTCTTCCGGCAGGTTGAGGATGTGGCGGTTGGCGAGCCAGGTGAGCTGGGCCGCGAGCTTGTCGCGCTTGCGCGGCGTCGCCGCGACGCTCATCGCAAAGCCGTTCTGATAGATGCGCGAGATCTTGCCTTCGAGGCGGCCGAGGTGATCGATGTAGGCGATGACCCGCTCGCCCACCGCGCCGGCCACCGGCGTGATCAGCGCCATGCCGCCGGGCGACATGTTGGCGACCTGGCAGGGGAATTCGCGGCGATCGGCCAGCATGTACCGGCCGAGCAGGTTGACGCGCACGCGCTGGAAGCGCCGGCGTTCGTCAGCCAGCGGCGGCGTCTTCGTTTTTGCTTGCAGTGCCTGCACCAGCGCCATCCTGCGCGTCGATCTCGCCCTTGCGGGCATCACGATTCAGTCGACAGCGTAGATGCGGCTAGTTAACGACCCCTTAGGAAAGGTCCAGACTCCCGCCGCGGGCGGGCAGCAATGCCGGTCCTGCGCGTCTACGTTCAGCGCATCGAAAAGTATCTACGGCTCCTTGCGGCCGCCCTCGTGGACGGTGAACCGCGGACGCCCGCTGCTCTGCATTGCGGTCGCGAAGTCGGGCGTGTCCGTCGTCGCGATCGCGTCGCCGAGATGGCGGGTTGCGCCGAGCGTGAGGCTGAGCACGTGCTCGGTGCCGAGCCAGTAGGGCGTCGTGATCGGGGCGAGCAGGCCGAGCAGCCGTACCCGGACCTTGCCGCGATGATAGAGCGGCAGCAGCAGCAGCTCGAGATCGGTTTGCGAGCCCTCCGCCGTGCGCGCGACCACGCCGGCGACGACAGGGTTCGCCTCGTCCGCGACCGTGACGACAAGCTCGCGGATCGCGATGCGGCCCTCGAGGTCCCACAGCTGCACGAAGGGGGCACCCTTGAGCTCGCGTCCGAACAGCGCGCAGACGCGCGTGCCGGCGAGCCGCAGCGGATGGTCGGCGATGGGATCGAATCCGATGATGAAGCTGTCGCCGAGGATCTCGCGGATCGCGCCCGGCTCGATGTCGCCGCGCTCCGGCGCGAGCCGGCTGCCGCGGCGCGCGTTCCAGTAGCCGAACAGCTTGCGGGTGGGCGCGGTCTTCATCGGTGGACCCTGTCTCATCCTGAAGCGCCGGCGCGAAAAGCTGTGCCCGGTCGGGACACACGCGCGGCGTCGTTGCGTGTCGGCGCATCACGGAGCAGGCGGCGTGCCGCGGATTGGACAGGCTGTGTGCGCGCAAGCGGCTTCGCGGGTTAGTGTTAATGCGAGGCGCGCATTGGCAGGCCGCGCCGCGCTGCCTAGGGTCACGGGTGATCGCCGATCAGTTCGAGCCGGGGAGGCGCGAGGGCGTGACAGGGGAGGGTCGCAAGGCCCTCCCCTTTTTGCGCGGCTTGGCACAGCGCGCTGTGTCGGCGCCCGCCGGCTTGCTCGCCGCTGGTCGACCGCCTATCTCACGGTCGCGACAGCCATGAGGGACGCACACCGGTGAATGAAGAGCTGGAAGAGCTAAGCGCGACGAGGCGCTCCGAGCCACTCTTCAACGTGCCGGCCGTCGTTCTGGCGGTGGTCGCCGTGTGCGTGGTCGTGCATGTCGTGCGCGTCTATTGGTTCACCGACGCGCAGGACGACGCCTTCCTCGGCGCCTTCGCGTTCATTCCAGCGCGCTTCGATCACGCGCTCGCGTTGCGCATGGGCATTCCCGACTCGCTCGTCTGCGACGCCTGGACGTTCATCACCTATGCGTTCATCCACGGCAGCTGGATGCACCTCGGCGTGAACAGCATCTGGCTGCTGCCGTTCGGCAGCGCGCTGGCGCGACGGTTCGGCAGCGTGCGCTTCCTCGCCTTCTTCGCCGCGACCGCCGTCGCTGGCGCGCTCGCGCATCTTTTCACGCATCCGGATGCCCTGCAGCCGGTGATCGGCGCATCGGCCGCGATCTCGGGGTTCATGGCGGCATCGACGCGCTTCGCGTTCCAGAGCGGAGGCCCGTTGAGCTTCTTCGGCGCGCGTGACGACGAGGCCTACCGCGTCCCGGCCGCGCCGCTCTCGGTCGTGTTGCGCGACCGCCGCATCGTCATCTTCCTCGGCGCGTGGTTCGGCCTCAACATCCTGTTCGGTGTCGGCACGATGACGGTGCCGGGCCTCGATGCCGCGCAGCAAGTCGCCTGGCAGGCGCATATCGGCGGATTTCTCGCCGGCCTGCTGCTCTTTCCGCTCTTCGATCCGGTAAGCGCGGCGCCGCGGCCGGATGGTAGCGGGGGAGAGGATATGCCCCCCAGCCTCGACTGAATTTAGTTATGTTGTAAGGCAATGCAGCAATGAAATGTTGATATTGCGCCGCACTCTCCCTTTCGGTTGTACGCGAACGGCCGCATAATTTTTCCTAGAGCCGGCGCAACGCTCCTGCGAGCCGACCCGGCGGCATCGATCGCCACGCTTGGCTTTTCGGGTAAAACGCAAGTCACGCGAAAAGCCAGTCAAGCCAAAGCCCGCGGTCGATCGCCGATAAGCTTTTGCCGGGAACGCGGCGCCGAACAGCTTTGTTAGGGAGAAAACAGCGCCCGCGCGGCGGCGGCCTTATGCGCGCGCCGCAGGCGACCCAAAGGGAGGCGATCCATGACCGTGAAAACCATCCTGTCCCGCAAAGGCACCGACGTCGTGACGGCGGATCCCAATGCGACACTCGGCGACGCGGTGAAAACGCTCGGCGCACGCCGCATCGGTGCCCTGGTCGTGACCGGCGCCGACCGCCGCATGGTCGGCATCCTGTCGGAGCGCGACATCGTGCGCGTGCTCGCCGAGAAAGGTCCGTCGGCCCTCGACGCGCCCATCGCCGAGGCGATGACCCGCAAGGTGATGACGTGCAGCGCGCACGACACGGTGAGCGAGCTGATGGAGCGCATGACCGAGGGCAAATTCCGCCATCTGCCGGTGGTCGAACAGGGCCGGCTCGCCGGCATCGTGTCGATCGGTGACGTCGTGAAGTCGCGCGTGCAGGAGATGGAGCAGGAGTCGGCCGCGTTGCGGGACTACATCCGTACGGCGTAAGCGGCTCGCGTCTTCGTAGGATGGGTTGAGCGGCAGCGAAACCCATCACTCCCACGGCAGCTCATAGATGATGGGTTTCGGGCTTCGCCCTCAACCCGTCCTGCGCGTTGCGCGCTACGCTTCCGTCAGCGTTTCGACCGCCTCGGCGATCGACGGCAGCGCCTTCTCGGCGGCCTCGGCGCCGAGCGCGATGATCTCGGCCGCGCGGTGAAAATCGAACAGTCCGACCTTCGCGAGACGCGGGCTCATCAGGACGTCCGGCGGATCGCCGGCGAGCCGCGCGCGCGTGACGCGGTCGAGCAGCACCTGGAACGCATCGACCATCACGTTCGACAGGCCCGGCCGGTGCGGCGCGCCGAAGAACTTGCGCGAGACCAGCCGCTCGGCGTGCTCGCGCAAGCCGCGCGGGGCCTTGCGTGCCTCGTGCCGCAACGCGTCCTCGGCGTCTGAGCCGTGGTCCTGGATGATGGTGCCGCGGCCGAAATTATCGGCGTTGACGTTGACCGCGATGACGAGCCGCGCGCCGAGCGCGCGCGCAACCGAGATCGGCAGCGGGTTGACCAGTGCGCCGTCCATCAGCCAGCGGCCGCCGATGCGCGAGGGCGGGAAGATCCCCGGCAGCGCCGAGGACGCGCGGATCGCGTCGACCACGCGGCCGCGGGTGAGCCAGATCTCGTGGCTCGTGCGCAACTCCGTCGCGACGGCCGCGACGCGCACCGGCAGATCGTCGAACGTGACGTCGCCGAGCGTCTCGTCGAGCTTGGCGAACAGACGGTCGCCGCTGATCAGGCCGGAGCCCGTCAGGCTGAAGTCGAGGTAGCCGAACACGCGCCGACGCGTGAGGGCGCGCGCCCAGGTCTCGAAGTCGTCAAGGAAGCCCGCCGCGTAGGCGCCCGCGACGATGGCGCCGATCGAGGTGCCGGCAATGACGTCGGGCCGCAGCCCATTGGCCAGCAGCGTGCGGATCACGCCGATATGCGCGAAGCCGCGCGCGGCGCCGCCCGACAAAACGAGCCCGATCGAGGGACGGGCGCCGCCCGCGCGCTCGATCTCGCCGACGTCGGTCGACCGATCGTCCGAACTCCGCATCTGACGTATGAGACTCTCCAGCACGGGCTTACGGGTCCGATTCCGGGCAGAATCGGCCAAACGCCGCGCCCGCACAAGGACATGATTGACACAGGGTAAAGGGCCGAGGCCGCCCTTGAGTTCCATCCGAAATCGGCAGGGCGCGATCGCGAAATGTCGCGCGCAAAAGGCCTTGCGGTCAGTCGGCACCGCCGCCTTTGGGGCGGATGAGCGAGAACTTGGTCTCCGGCGTGCCGACGAAATAGTCATGATAGCCGGCGCGCGCGATCGGACGCATCGCGGCGGTATCGAGCTTGCCGTCGCGGATGAAGGCGTCGTCGATGTAGATGGCGACCACCTGGCCGATCACCACGTACCGGTCGGTGACGTTGCCGTCGAGATCGGCGAGCCGCACGGTCTGCAGCCATTTGCATTCGAGCGCGCAGGGCGAGTCCTTGACCCGTGGCGGCTTGACGAGGCGCGAGGGCGCGGCCGCGAGCCCGGTCTTGTCCATCTCGTTGATGCCGCGCGGGAACGGCGCCGACGTTCCGTTCATCTGGTCGCGCAGCGCGAAAGTCGCGAGGTTGCAGACGAACTCCTTGGTCTCCTCCACGAACGCGACCGAGTCCTTGCGGCCCTCACTTGCGAACATCACGGTCGGCGGATGATCGGTGAGCCCGTTGAAGAAGGAGTAGGGGGCGAGGTTGATCTCGCCCTTGTGGCTCATCGACGTGATCCACCCGATCGGCCGCGGCGCCACGATCGCCTTGAACGGGTTGTAGGGCAGGCCGTGGTCGTTCTTGGCGGTCTCGTAGAACATGGGTGTTGTCGATCAGTGGCCGTAGCGGGTGACGATTGTCTCGAGCGCCGGACGTGGCCGGTCTTCGGCGGGTGCGGCGCGGCCGATGTGGACGAAGCCGGCGATCTTCTCATGCGGCGCGAGCCCCAACGCGTCGAGCACGGCGCGATCGTAGGCGTACCATTCGGTGATCCAGTTCGCCGCAAGACCGAGCGCATGCGCCGCAAAGACGAGGCTCATGGCGGCGGCGCCGGCCGAGAGCACCTGCTCCCATTCGGGGATTTTCACATGCGGGGCGGCGCGGCTCACCACCGCGATCACCAGCGGCGCGCGCGCGAGGCGCTTGCGCTCATACTCGACCTGATCGGGCGCGGCATCGGGATACTTGGCGCGAAACGCCCGGGCGATCGCCTCGCCGGCCGCGAGGCGCGCGTCGCCGTCGAACACGATGAAGCGCCACGGCACGAGCTTGCCGTGATCGGGCACGCGCGACGCGACGGTGAGCAGGGTGTCGACTTCCTGGGTCGTGAGGCCGGGGCCCGCGAGCTCGACCGGCTTGACCGATCGGCGGGTCTTCAACAGATCGAGGGCATTCTGCATGTCGTGCTCGAAAAATCGCGGCGTGCTCGGGAGTTGCGCGTATCATGGCCGAGCGAGGCGAGAAAGGGGCCGGGGTCGGGCCGGGGCATGAAATTGCCCTGATTCGGATCGACAAGGGCCGGGGCATGAGCAGGGCAGGGGGAATGGGCGTGCGTTTGCGCTGCGTGATGATCGCGCTATCGGCGGTCGCGCTGCTTCCGGGCGTTTCGTTCGCGCAGGAGAGCGCGCAGATGCGCTCGATCGCCCCGACCCAGCAGTTCGCGCCGGCCGGTGGGGGCGGTGCGATCGGCCCCGGCCAGACGCTGGTGCAGCCCAATCCGGTACCTGGACCGCCGCTCGCCGCTACGGCCGCCGCCATCCCGGTCGGGCAGGTCGGGCTGATGCTGAGCGCGCGCTATGGCCGCGATGCCGCCCAGCCGATCAACGGCAACTTGGTGTGGCGCGTCTATCCGGTGCGGCCCGACCAGGGCGGCGCCTTCCGCCCCATCAAGGAAGACAAGTCGCCGACGCCGACCATCGCGCTGCCGGCCGGCGACTACGTGGTGGAGGTCACGTTCGGCCTCGCCAGCGCCGCCAGGGCGGTGCACCTGCGCTCCGAGGTGACGCGCGAGGTGTTCGAGATCCCGGCCGGCGGCCTGCGGCTCGAGGGCCGCGTCGGCGACGTCAAAATCCCGACCGGGCAGATTTCGTTCGACATCTTTCCGGGCAGCCAGTTCGACCCGGGCGACAAGCGGCCGATCGCGGCCGGCGTGACCACCGGCGAGGTCGTGGTCGTCCCGGAGGGCACCTATTACATCGTCTCGAACTACGGCGAGTTCAACTCGATCGTGCGCTCCGACATCCGCGTGCGCGCCGGCAAGCTCACCGACGTGACGGTGACGCATCGCGCCGCCGCGATCACCCTCAAGCTGGTGGGCGAGCAGGGCGGCGAAGCGCTCGCCAATACCACATGGTCGGTGCTCACCCCGGGCGGCGACGAGATCGTGCGCTCGATCGGCGGCGCCTTCCCGAAGGTGGTCCTCGCCGAGGGCGAGTACCGCGCCGTCGCGCGCAACGACGGGAAGATCTACCAGCGCACCTTCAAGGTGATCACCGGCGTCGACGGCGAGATCGAGGTGCTGGCCCGCTGAGGCGGGCCAGCGGCCCGGAGTCCGGAACGAGCGAAGCGAGATCCGGGGAAACCTACCCCACGAAACCTCATCAGGATGAGGTCGTGCGTGAGGCGACGGTCGGTTCGTGCGTGCGGCGCGAACTCAAATTACGCCGCCTTCCTCTCCCGCCGCACGTCGGGCGCGATCGCCTCGTCGGCGAGCGTCTGTAGTGCGAGGTCGACGCCCATCACGTGCTGGTTTTCCCGGCCGAGGCGGCGGACCGACACGGTGCGCTCGGCCGCCTCTTTCTTGCCGACCACGAGCAGCGCGGGGACTTTGGCCAGCGAGTCCTCGCGGACCTTGTAGTTGATCTTCTCGTTGCGCAGGTCCGCCTCGACGCGCAGACCCGCCCGGCGCGCCAGCGCCACGACCTCGCGCGCATAATCGTCCGCGTCCGACGTGATGGTGGCGACCATTGCCTGCGTGGGCGAGAGCCATAGCGGGAAGTGCCCCGCATAGTGCTCGATGAGAATGCCGGTGAAGCGCTCGAGCGAGCCGAACATCGCGCGATGTAGCATCACGGGCGTCACCTTGTTCGAGTGCTCGTCGATGTAGAACGCGCCGAGCCGGCCCGGCAGGTTGAGGTCGACCTGCACGGTGCCGCATTGCCAGTCGCGCCCGATCGCGTCGCGCAGCACGTATTCGAGCTTCGGCCCGTAGAACGCGCCTTCGCCCTTGTTCAGCGACCAGGGGCGTCCCGACGCCTTGAGCGCCGCCATCAGCGCGCTTTCCGCCTTGTCCCACACCGCATCGTCGCCGATGCGCTTGTCCGGGCGGTCGGAGAACTTGATCACCACGTCGGAGAAGCCGAAGTCTTCGTAGATCGAGAGGATCAGATCGTTCATCGCCACCACCTCGGCGGCGATCTGCCCCTCGGTGATGAACACATGGGCGTCGTCCTGCGTGAAGGCGCGCACGCGCATCAGCCCGTGCAGCGCGCCCGACGGCTCGAAGCGATGCACCTTGCCGAACTCGGCGATCTTCATCGGCAGGTCGCGGTACGACTTGAGCCCGTTCTTGAAGATCTGCACATGTCCCGGGCAGTTCATCGGCTTGATCGCGTAAACGCGCTCGTCCTCCTCGCGCTTGGCGGTCAAGAACATCATGTCGTTGTAGGTCGGGATGTGGCCGGTCGTGACCCACAGTTCGCGGTCCATCATCTGCGGCGAGTTCACCTCGATGTAGCCGGCCGCGGTCTGGCGACGGCGGATGTAGTCCTCGAGCTGGCGGAAAATCGTCCAGCCCTTTGGATGCCAGAACACCGAGCCCGGCGCCTCCTCCTGGAAGTGGAAGAGATCCATCTCGCGGCCGAGCCGGCGATGGTCGCGCTTCTCAGCCTCCTCGATCTGTTTGAGATAGGCGTCGAGCTCCTCCTTTTTGGCGAAGGCGGTGCCGTAGATGCGGGTGAGCATCGGATTCTTCGCATCGCCACGCCAATACGCGCCCGCGACCTTCATCAGCTTGAAAGCCTCGCCGATCTTGCCGGTCGAGGTCATGTGCGGGCCGCGGCAGAGGTCGAACCAGTCGCCCTGCTTGTAGATCTTGATCTCCTGGTCGGCCGGGATCGCGTCGACCAGCTCGACCTTGAATAGCTCGCCCTTGTCGCGGAAAACCTTCTTGGTCTCGTCGCGCGACCACACCTCCTTGGTGAAAGGTTTGTCGCGCGCGACGATCTCGCGCATCTTCTTCTCGATGGCGGGAAAATCCTCCGGCGTGAACGGCTGGTTGCGGAAGAAGTCGTAGTAGAAGCCGTTCTCGATCACCGGTCCGATAGTGACCTGGGTGCCGGGCCACAGGCTCTGCACGGCTTCGGCGAGCACGTGCGCGGCGTCGTGACGGATGAGCTCGAGCGCGCGCGGATCGTCGCGGGTGAGGAATTCGATCTTGCCGTCCCGCTTGATCGGATCGGCGAGATCGGCGAGCGCGCCGTCGAGCGCCATCGCGACCGTGCGCTTGGCGAGCGAGGGCGAGATGCCCTTGGCGATATCGAGGCCGGTGATGTTGTCGGGGTATTCGCGGCGTGCGCCGTCGGGAAAGGTCAACGCGACCATCATCTACTCCTGTTTGCTCACTCGCTGCCTACGAATGCAGGTAAGCGTCGTCGATGGCGGCTGATTTAATGGATTCTGCGCGCCCGGGAAACCGAAAATACGGCGGACACCGAACGGATCGAAGACGTCGGTCGCGAGCGTCCGTGCCGTCTTCTAGCCACAAAGCAAACTTGCTATCCTGCGGCGCATCCTCCGCGGGAATGGCATGCCGCGCACGTCACCGATCGTTCTTGCGCTGTCGGTTCTAGCACTGGTCCTGGGCGCGCTCGGCGCTCAGGCCTCGGTGCGCGCGCCGATGGTCCGCATTTTGGCGGCATCCGCGCCGGACGGCCGCGAAATGCAGGGCCCGGCGCCGGACACGCTGCGCGGGGGCCCGGCGTTCGGCGACAAGGAACCGGCGATCGGCCGCCCGGGCGGATCCAACCCGGCGTCGCCAGCCCGGCCGAGCCTTGTACGTCCCGCAGCGCCGCTGTCGCCGGCCAAGCCCGCGACGACACCGGCCAATCCGGGCACCAAGACGGGTACCAAGACTCCCGGCACCAAGACCGCATCCATGCCGCCGCCGATTGCCTTCTTTCTCGCCCGTGGCGAGGCAAACGCCTGCGGCCCCGGCTGCAGCGAGTGGATCGGCGCCGACGGTGCGATCGATGCGAGCGCGGCGTCGCGGTTGCGCGTGCTGCTCAACCGGCTGGGCCAGCACCGGCTTCCGGTCTTTTTTCATTCGCCCGGTGGGTCGGTCGAGGGATCGCTCGCCATCGGCCGCCTGATGCGGGCGCGCGGGCTGACCGCCGGCGTTGCACGGACCGTCCCGCAAGGGTGCGACCCCAAGCAGGTCCGCGAGGAGGCCTGCGATCGGCTCAAGCGCAGTGGCCGCGATCTGCCGGCCCAGCTCGACACGGCGACGACCATGTGCTTCTCGGCCTGCGTCTACGCGATCGTTGGTGCCGCGGTGCGCACCATCGGGCCCGGCGCGAAGCTCGGCATTCACTCGTCTTCCTTCACGTTCGCGGGCAGCGGGGAGCACGCTTCGACCAAGCTGCCGCGCCACGTCATGCGCGCGAGCATCGAGGCGAGCTACGAGCGGCTCGGGCGATACTTCGCGGAGATGGGAATCGACCCGGCCCTGGTCGCCGCCGCACGCGAGATCGCGAACGATCACATCCGCGTGCTCTCACGCACCGACATCTGGCGCTTCAAGATCGATCGGCGCGGCTTCATCGAGGACGGATGGCGTCTGTCCAACCCGCCGGCACGCGCGATCCACAAGTCGTTCGTCGCCGAGGGCGCCGGCGGCGGCGCCTATTTTCGCGACGCGCTGGTGAATGTGACATGCGGGTCCGCGGATCGGCTGCGGGTCGACATCGCGATCGAGCATGCGAGCGCCGACGCGGCGTCCGAAAACGGTATTCGTCTGGTCGCCGGCGGCGCCGCGCGCACGCTTGTGCCGCGCCGCCATATAACGTTCGGCAGCAGCAAGATCGAATACGAGATCAGCTCGGCCGATGTGTCGCCGACGTTTTTCGCCGCGGCCGGCGATGCGATCGCCGTGTCGACGGTTGTGCCGGGATCGTCAGAGCTGGTCGCCAAATCCGTCGACAAATTTAACGACAAGGCCGCAGACAAAGTCGCCGACAAAGCCGCGGGGTTCACGGTGACACTGTCGACCGCGGGCCTCATGCCGGCGCTCGCCAAGCTGCTGCCGCTGTGCGGCATGAGCGCGAGTACCGCCAACGCGCAGCTGCCGCCGCGCCTGGGTCCTTGAAGACGCCAGTGAAGCTGTAATATAGCACCCTCAAACGACTTTAGAGTGCTCGATCCGCCGTCGCGATTGCTTCGCTAAGGTGGCAAATAATACCTCCAGCGACAAATGCATGTGGAATCAAGGCAAAAATGCCTCATCGTGGCCGCACTCGTGTCAAATTGCCTGCCAAGGATCGTCACTAGTAAAGGCGTGAGTCGATGCGGGGGAGGGGCGCGCTGGGGCGCGCGGTGAGGCCAGGCTGTTGAATTCACGCGCGATACCGGAATGCCGCGGGCGCGGGTTTTCGGGTTGCGTTGAGTGGAAATGCCCGGGGGATGTATATGGGTGGGGGCGCACGATCGACCGGCGGATCCCGCTTTTTCCATCGCGGCTGCTTGGTTCTGTGTGCGGCCATGATGACGATGTGGTGGTCCGCCGCGTTAGCAGCGCCCGCGGCGACGACGGCTGCCCCGTCAAGTCAGCCGGCGCAGCTCGCCAAACCCCACCATCTGCATCGGATCGTGCGGCATCGTCGCGAGCGCCACGACGACGATAACCCGCAAGCGGCGCTGAGCGAGCGTCTCAACAAGGACACGGTCGCGATCATCGCGGGCGGGCTAGGCTCGACCGATCTTGCGGTCGCGCAGGATCTCGCGACCGTCCTCGACGACGGCGACAACCTGCGCATCCTGCCGGTGGTCGGCGCCGGCGGCGGCCGCAACATCCGCGATGCACGCTTCCTCAAGGGCATCGACCTCGGCATCACGCAGGCCGGCCTGCTCGCGCGCCTGCAGGCGAGCGGCGAGATCGGCGCGCTCGACGACAAGATCGTCTACCTCGCCAAGCTGTTCAACGAAGAGCTGCACATCCTGGTGCGCGCCGACGCGGGGGTCACGACGATCGGGCAGCTCAACGGCCGGACCATCAGCCTCGGCGAACCGGGCAGCGGCACGCAGCTTCTCGGCCATGACGTGCTCGCGCGTCTTGGCATCGCGGCCCGCGAGGTGAACCTGACCGGGCCGGACGCGATCGCGCGCCTCAAGGCCGGCGAGATCGACGCCGTGATGCTGATCGGCGGCAAGCCGGTTCCGGCGATCGCGGGCGGCACGGCCGGCTTGCGCGTCCTGCCGGTGCCTTACACCAAGTCGCTGCGCGACGATTATCTGCCCGCGACGCTCACCAGCGCGGATTACCCCGATTTGATCACGCCTGGCCGGACCATCGAAACGCTTGCGGTCGGCACTGTCCTCATTGCCTACAACTGGCCCAAGGACAGCGAGCACTACGCCAAGATCAAAAAATTTATCGCCGCCTTCTTCCCGCACCTCGCGCAGCTGCAGGCGTCGCCGCACCATCCCAAGTGGCGCGAGGTCAATCTCGCCGCGACGCTGCCGGGCTGGACGCGTTTTGCGCCGGCGCAGGACTGGCTCGACCATCACCGCGAGCTGGAAGCCAAGCAGCGCGACCAGTTCGAGGAGTTCGTGCGCACGCACGGCGGATCGCCGGCATCGGCCGACGAGCGCGAGAAGCTGTTTCGCGACTTCGTCAAATGGAGCGAAGTGCGTGCGCGCCGCTGAGACCGAGATGGGCATCGGGGAGAGGCACGGGGCAGAGCTGCCCGCATCCGTGGACAGGAGCGTGTCATGAGTGTCTCGAACGGCAGTCTCTCCAAAGGACCTGCCGCGACCTCGAACGAGCGACCCGACGCGGGCGGCGAGCCGTCGTCCTATGCGTCGAAATGGGCGCGCGCCATGTATGGCGCCCACCCTGGCGCTACGGCCCGCAAGGTGGTCCCGTTGCGCACGCCGGCGGCGCCCCCGGCTGCACCGGGTGGCGCGCCCGCACCTAAGCCGGTCTCGCCGGCCCCACGGCGGCCGGCGCCGGCGCAATCGGCCCAACGGCGACCGACCGGCCCCGAGCTGCTCGCCGAGGACGAGGTGCTCAAGCGGCTCCTGCAGCGCCATGCTCCCGATCCACAGCCGCTTGTCGCCAGGCCGACACGCGATCCGATCGTGTTCGCGCTCGGGATGGTCGCGCGCCTGATGGTCGCCGGCACCGCGGCTGCGGTTGCGGCGTTGCTGTTGCTCGGCGTCATTCCGCTGCCCTTCCGGCTCGGCCCTGCGGTCACGCACGAGGTCGCGACCAGGCTGACCGCGCCCGTGCCCATGACGGTGGCGGCTGCCTCGCCGGCCGCGGTGTCCCGGTCGGTGACGCCGGTCGCGCCAGTCGCGGTGCGCACCGCGGATCCTGCGCCCAGGACAACGCTCACGACAGCGGCCACCACTACGGCCGCACCCGCCGCCGCGCCGACCGAGGGCTGGGTGCCCGACGCCGGCGAGATCGACCAGTTGGTCAAACGCGGCGAGGATTTGCTGGCGCAGGGCGACGTTGCGGCTGCCCGCCTGGTCCTCGGCCGCGCCGCCGCGGCAAGCGATCCGCGCGCCGCGCTGTCGCTTGGTGCGACTTACGATCCGGCCATGCTGCGGCAACTGCACGTGGTCGGCGTCAGCCCGGACGTCGCGCAGGCGCGCGCCTGGTACGAGAAGGCCGCGGGCTACGGATCGCGCGACGCCGCCGCGCGGCTCGCGGCGCTGCCGAGCGCCGATCCGTGAGCTGGTCGGATGTAATTCCAATAACGCCACGCCGGCTGCTTCGATTTGCCGGAATTGCCGTCTAGAAAAAGGAATCGGTTTGCTAGGGGGAGGGGTGTGGCGAGGCGGGAACTTGGTTCACGCCTCGCCACTGCCCATAGCGCCAAGGCAGGTACCAGCGCGCCCGCGCCGGCAATTCGCCGGGCACGAAATCGAGCCCCGACGTTCCAAACGGCTGGCAGCGCATGAGTCGCGCCAGCGTCATCCAGCCGCCCGCCCACAAGCCAAATCGCGCCAGCGCCTCGTCGGCATATTGCGAACAGGTCGGCGCATGGCGGCAATGGAACCCGATCAGCGGTGACAAAGTCGCGCGATAAAGCTGCACCAAGGCGCGGGCGGCGCGGCGCGGCGCAAGAAAGATCGCGTTTTTGATCCCTGTCATGGTTTAGCCGGAATGGCCCAGGATAGAGCTTCCCAACAGCGGGCCAAGCATCGGGGCGCGACGTCCCCGAGTTCCGGCGCCAAGGGTTTTGTCCAGCTTACCCGTAAAGGGCACCGAACGCTGGCGGCGTGTTGCGAGATTGCACTAGTCGCCGTTGGACTCGCTGAGTAACAATCCGCAACCAAGGTTGCGACGTCTCTCGCACGAGACCCAAGCACCGCACCCCGGGCACGATCGTCCGGACAATCAGCGGTGGAGAGCGTCGCCGCGGCACGGGGTTTTTCGCATGTTCCGTTCCATCTGCGGCGGGCTCGTGCTCGCCGTGTGCTCGCTCTCGGTCCTGTCCGGTGCACCCCGGCAGCAGGAGGATTTTTCGACCCTCCCGATGCGCTTCGCCCTCCATCACGAAGGGCCTGG
>DASXCK010000436.1:0-10685 GCA_036491235.1 Xanthobacteraceae bacterium
ATCATGTTCGACAATCTCGGCGTGTCGCTCGCGCTGGTGCGGAGCGGACAGCTCAAGCTCATCGCGGTCGGCACCGAGAAGCGGATGAGCGCGCTGCCCGACGTGCCGACCATCGCCGAGACGCTGCCGGGATTTGCCTCCTCGGCCTGGTTTGCGGTGGTGGCGCCGCCAAAGACGCCGGCGCCGATCGTCGCCAAGATCAACGCCGACATCGCGGCGGCGATCAAGGACCCGGCTGTGCAAAAGCGTCTCGCCGATCTCTCGGCCGAGCCGGTCGGCAATACGCCGGCCGAGGCCGCGGCGTTCATGCATGCCGAGGTCGAGCGCTGGAACAAGGTGATCAAGGCCGCTAATGTGAAGCTGCAGTAGCGAGCGCCAACCGCGAACTCGACCTGCCCCTCCCCACGAGGGGGAGGGGGAGCCTACCGAATATGCCGCTCCGCTTTGCGCCGAAAGAAACGACGCCCATGAATATCCACGAACGCAGCTGGCCGGCCGAAGGGCTCACGCGCATCCCGTACTGGATCTATTCCGACCGCGACCTCTACGACGAGGAGCAGGCGAAGCTCTTCCGTGGCGGGACCTGGACCTTCCTCTGCCTCGAGGCCGAGCTGCCGCGGCCGAACACGTTCCGCACCGCCAACCTGGGCGACATGCCGGTCGTGGTCACGCGCGACAGGGACGGCGCCGTCCACGCCTTCGAGAACCGCTGCGCTCATCGCGGCTCGCTCCTGTGCCTCAAGGAGCGCGGCGAGGCGAACGAGATCGTCTGCGTCTACCACAACTGGACCTACGACCTCGAAGGCAAGCTCACAGGCGTCGCCTTCCGCCGCGGCATCGCCGGCAAGGGCGGCATGCCGGCGGACGCGCGGCCCGATCTGCACGGGCCTCGGCGGCTGCGCGTCGAGATTTTTGCCGGGCTCGTGTTCGGCACCATGAGCGAGCGGGTCGCGCCGGTTGAAACCTATCTCGGCCCCGAGGTCGCCGCAAAAGTCAGCCGCGTCATGAAGGCGCCCGCCAAGCTGCTCGGCGGCTACAGCCAGATGCTGCCGGGCAACTGGAAGCTCTACATGGAGAACGTGAAGGACAGCTACCACGCGAGCCTGCTGCACATGTTCTTCACGACTTTCCGCCTCAACCGCCTGTCGCAGAAGGGCGGGCTCGTGATCAGCGAGGACGGCGACCACCACATCAGCTACTCGTACACGGCCGACGTCGCCGGCAAGGAATATGAGCAGGCCGGTATGCGCTCGGCGAAGGCCGATTTCGGCCACCTCGAGGCGCCGGAGCTGCTCGAGAGCGTCGACGAGTTCGGCGACGGAATCGGGCTGCAGATCCTCTCGGTGTTTCCCGGCTTCGTGCTGCAGCAGATCCGCAACTGCCTGGCGGTGCGGCGCGTGGTCCCGCAGGGGCTCGATCGCACCGAATTGGTATGGACCTGCTTCGGCTTCGTCGGCGACGACGACGCCATGACCGAGCGGCGCATGCGCCAGTCGAACCTGATCGGCCCCTCCGGACTGATCTCGATGGAGGACGGCGCCGCGACCGGATTCGTGCAGCGCGGCATCCGCGGCGCCGGCGACAAGGAATCGGTGGTCGAGATGGGCGGCAGCGGAACCGCGTCGGAGGAAAGCCGGGTCAGTGAGGCCGCGGTGCGCGGCTTCTGGAAGACCTATCGGCGGCATATGAACATTTGATCGCAAGCGCGTAGCCCGGGTGAGGCGCGGAGCGCCGACATCCGGGGACGGCCTTCCTGCATGTCGCTTCGCTCATGCGGGTTACGCACCCTGGAGACGCATCATGGACATCGAACGCCGGCTCGCGGTGCTCGACCTCAACGCGCGCTATGCCGAGGCGATCGACGAGGGACGGCTCGAGGAATGGCCGGATTTCTTCACCGCGGATGGCCGCTATCGCATCACCACGGCGGAAAACGTCGAGCAGGGCCTGCCGCTGTCGATCGTCTACGCGACCTCGCGCGCCATGCTGCGCGACCGCATCAGGGCGCTGCGCGAGGCGAACATCTACGAGGCGCAGCGCTATCGCCACCTGCTCGGGCCCGCGCGCATCGAGCACGGCGCCGACGGGACGCTGGATGCGCGCACGAGCTTCATGGTCGCGCGCATCATGCACACCGGCGAGACCGCGCTGTTTGCCACCGGCACCTACCGCGATCGCATCGCGCTCGACGGCGATGCGGCGCGCTTTGCCGAGCGCGTCGTGATCCTCGACAGCCGGCAGATCGATACGCTGCTGGCGATTCCTCTTTAGGAAGCCTATCGCCGCTCCGCGAACCAGTGCCCCGAGCATATGCCGGAGCCGGCGCCGTGCCAGGTTCCTGATCCGTGGTCGCGCGACAGGCGGCCGTGACCGTCCGCATAGGTCGCGCCGCGCGAGACCCGCACGTGCACATGTCCGTTGCGCGCGACCTGCCCACGGATATCGAATGCGTTCTCGCCGACGTAGCTCACCTGGCCGTTTTGTATCTGGATTCCATAGCGATAAGCCCGATCGCACGCCCCGCGCTCGGTCTCGATCACGACGCTCCAGCGGCCGTCGAAAGGCGTTGCGGCGACCGCGGACCCCGGCAATTTGACCGCTGCGGCCGCGACGACCAACATGGCAAGAGCAATTCTGCGCATTGAGGCCTCATCAGAAAAATCCGACGGACTGCGATTCGCCCCCCGGGGTCGCGTCGGCTCATGACCGGGAACCCGCAAAATCTAAAGAGCCGGTCGGGCTTGCGAAATAGCCTTGCACAGAAATTTTCCGCGTGGCCCGCGCCCGACCCATGCCCGGCACGAGCGGCCCGTGGTACCGCGGACGCATAACAGGACCGCGACATAGTGACCGCCAACCCCGATCGATCGCCGCAGGCGCCCCGTTACGTCCACAAGCCGGCGCGTTTTTCGGCCGTCTGGCAGTTCGAGCTGGCGACAGACGCGATCGAGTGGACCGCGGGGACGCGGCATGGGCGGGTGCCCTATGCGGGTATCCGCCGGATGCGGCTATCGTTTCGGCCGCGGTCGATGCAGACGCACCGATTCGTGGCCGAGATCTGGCCGACCGGCGGCGGTAAGCTGCAGCTCGCCTCGAGCTCACCGCGCAGCATGGCCGAGTACGAGACGCAGGACGCCGCCTATTCGGTCTTTCTGGCGGAGCTGCACCGGCGGCTTGCGGCGGCGCAATCGCCGGCCTCGTTCGAGTGCGGGCTCAGCTCGCTGCGCTACTGGCCGGGTGTGGCGATCTTCGGGGGCGTCGCCTTGATGCTCGCCGCGCTGATCGCACGCGCGCTGTCGAGCGCCAATCGTTCCGCCGCGGTGGCGCTCGGCGCGCTGCTCGCGGTCTTTCTATGGCAGGGTGGAGTGTTTTTTCAGCGCAACCGGCCGCGCAACTATCGCCCGGAGCAGCCACCGCGCGACCTGCTGCCGTGAGCGCGCGTCGTAGCTTGCGATTGGAGCATGATCTTTGGCGAAAACCGGGATCCACCCCGGATCAGGTCCGGGGCAGGCTTTTTCGGGATCATGCTCTATTGCCGCACCACCAGCACAGAGCACTTGGCGTAGCGCACGACATGGGCGGCGTTGGAGCCGAGGAAATAGGTGCGCATCGCCGGCAGGTGCGAGCTCATGACGATGAGATCGGCGTTGATCGCCTTCGCTTCCTCCAGCACCTCGTGATAGACGCCGCCCTGGCGCACGATCGCGCTCACATGCGCGGAGTCGAACCCCGATTCGCGGGCGATGATCGTCAGCGCCTCCTCGGCGGACTGGCGCTGCTGCGCGTCGAAATCGGCCGGCACGTATTCGGCGAGCATCACGGGCGTCGTCGGTATCACGTTGAGCAGGCGCAGGTGCCCGTCCGAGGGACGCGCCAGCGCCACGGCGGTCTCGATCGACGGCTTGGCAAGCTCGGGGTCGGCGAGATCGACCGGAACCAGGATTTGCTTGAACATGGCGTGCCCCCCTTTGGCGAATGCGGCTTTTAGTCGGTCGCGGTCTCCAGCATACGCGGCACGACGAAGCGTTCCAGCCGGCCCGACCGCGTGTGCAGGCTCGACCAGTCGGCGATCGCAAAATCGATCACCACGAGGCCGCCGGTCGGCAGTTTCTCGCGCAGGCGCTCGCGGTCGTCGAGATCGCCCGCCGCGATGAGGTCGGTCGCGACCTCCTGCAGGCCCGGATTGTGGCCGACCACGAGCACGGACCGGGCGGCAGGGTCGGCCTCACGAAAAATATCGACGAGCGTGCGCAGGCCCGCGTCGTAAAGCCGCTCGACATAAATTGCGGCGGGCACGGTCCGCATCGCGGCCGCGACGAGATCCCAGGTTTCGCGGGCTCGCTTGGCGGTCGAGCACAGCACGACGTCGGGAACCAGCTTGTGCCGGCTCAGATAGGCGCCGATGCGCGGCGCTGTCTCCTGGCCGCGGTGGTTGAGCGGGCGCGCATGGTCGCTCGCGCCGGGCTCGGACCAGCTTGATTTGGCATGACGCAACAGCAAGAGGCGGCGCATGGGCGGGCACATCGATTTCGTCGGGCCGGAAGGCTAACATAACCTGTAGATGACCGCGCGGGGGTGTGGGCGATCCGTGCGGGCTCGGGCAAAATCAGAGAGCTTGGAGCGTGTTCCGATTCCGGCGGAGGCGGAACACGCGCAGGGGTGTGTGATACGACATGAATGCGACGGTACGCGCCGATTTTGGCGCCAGTTGGTACGCATCCCGGGCGGAAGGCACGGAGGCGGACGCGTTCGAGCGCGCGCGCCTGACGTATGACATTGACGTCGACGTCTGCGTGATCGGCGGGGGGCTTGCGGGCCTCACGGCGGCGCGCGAGGTCGCGCGCCGCGGCTGGTCGGTCGCGGTGCTCGAGGCGCGCCGCGTGGGGTGGAGCGCGTCGGGACGCAACTGCGGATTCGTGGTGCCGGGTTTCGGCACCGACCCGCGTGCCATGGTCGAGCGGGTCGGCATGGATAACGCCCGCGAATTGTGGAAGTTGTCCGAGGCGGGTGTCGACTACGTGCGTGCCGCCATCCGCGACGCCGCGATGCCGGGCGTCGAGCCGGTCGACGGCTGGCTCGATGTGTCGAAGACCGACAAGGGCGACGAGGCGCTCGCGGTCGCGAGCCTGCTCGGGCAGGATTTCGGCGCGAGCATCGAAGGCTGGCCCGCCGAGAAGGTGCGCGCGGCGCTCAAGACCGACTTCTATTTTCACGCCATCCACTATCCGACCGCCTTCCACATCGATCCGCTCGCTTATGTGCGCGGCCTCGCGCGCGCCGCGATCGCGGCGGGCGTGGTGATCTTCGAGGAGACGCCGGCGCTGTCGATCGATCCGGCGGGCGTGCGCAAGCGGATCGCGACGCCGAAGGGCAGGGTACGCGCCGCCCATATCGTGCTCGCCGGCAATACCCATCTCGGGTCGCTGGTGCCCGGTCTTGCCGACACGGTGCTGCCGGTGACCGCATACGTCGCGGTGACGACGCCACTCGGCGACCGGCTCGGCGAGGCGATCGCCTGGCGCGGCGCCGTGAGCGATACGCGGCTCGCCGACCACCACTACCGCGTCGTCGGCGGCGACCGCCTGATGTGGGCGGGCGCCGGCGGCTTGTGGCCGCGCGGCCCGCGCGACGCGGCCCGCCAGTTCCAAAGTGCGATCGCGCGTATTTTTCCGCAACTGGGCGCGGTCGACTTCGAGGACGCCTGGTCGGGCGTGATGGCATTCTCGCTGCACGGCATGCCGCAAGTGGGCGAGGTGATCCCGGGCCTGTGGCTCGCCAACGGGTTCGGCGCGCATGGCCTCAATACCACCGCCATGGCGGGCGAGCTGATCGCCGGCGCGATCACCGAGCGGGACGATCGCTGGCGCCTCCTTCTTCCCTATGAGCTCGTGTGGGCGGGTGGCCGGTTCGGCCGGCTGGTCCGCCACGTCGGCGTGTGGTCGCTCGGGCGCGGCGAGGACTGGGCCGCCGGCGTGGCGCGCCGGCGCGAGGCGGTGCGCCGGAGCGAGTCGCAGGGCGCGGCGGCGGAATCCGAGCCGGCGCCGGTGTCCGTGAGTCCTGCCGACGAGGCCGTGCCCGTGCCACCAACCAACACGATGGAGATCGACGTGCCGGAGGTCGAGGCGCTGCTGCGCCAAGCGGCCGGGCGCGCGAAGCACGAGCATGCGCAAAGGCTCGAAGCGCCGCGGCATGAGCCGGACGCGCCGTCGGGCGAGGACTTTCCACCCTTGCGCCGCAATCCTCCTTATTCTTGAGCGACCTATTTTCGTCGCGGGTCTGCGGGGGTTGCGGGTAGCGTTTCGACGCTCCGTTCGGTAAATTGTGTGTAGGGGCGGGAGAAGGCGATGGGGCGCACGGTTTGCGCACTGACCAAAGTGGTGCTGCTGGCCATCGTGCTGGCCGACATCGCACAAGCGGCCGACCTGGTTCCCGCGTCCCCGTCGCCGGCGCCGCCACAATGGACCATTGAGATTGGCGCCGAGATGCGCGCGCTACCGCGCTACCAGGGCTCGGATCGCTACGCCTTCTTTCCATTTCCGCTGTTCGACCTGCGCGACGCCGGCACGCCGCCGCGGTTTCACGGACCGCGCGACGGTTTTGGCTATGCGTTGCTCGACACCGAGACTTTCAAGGCCGGGCCGGTCGTTCAGGTCGAGCTCGGCCGCGAGGTGAAGCATAACCCGGCGCTTGCGGGGCTCGGTGACATCGGACCGACCGCCGAGGTCGGCGGTTTCTTCGACTACTGGCCGACGCGCTGGCTGCGCGCGCGCGTCGAGGTGCGCCAGGGTTTCGGCGGGCATGCGGGGGTGGTCGCCGATCAATTCCTCGACGTGGTCGTGCCGGTGACGTCGCAGTGGACACTGTCGGGCGGCCCGCGGCTGACCGAGGCGACGCGCGAGGCCAACTTTCCCTATTTCGGCATTGATGCTGGTCAATCGGCCGCCTCGGGGCTGCCGGTCTACGATCCGGGCGGCGGACTTCGCTCGATTGGTCTCGGCACGCAGGCGCGCTACCAGTGGAATCCGCAGTGGGAGAGCCACGCCTTCATCGAGTATTCACGCCTGACCGACGGCATCGCCAACTCGCCGGTCGTGGCGGCACGCGGCTCGCCTGACCAGGCCATGTTCGGTTTGGGCGCCACCTACTCGTTCGACATGCCGGCGCTGTGGTGAACGGCGCCGGGCCGCGATCGCCCGGCTCGCGGCTCCCATGATCGCCTGTCTTCTCGGCTCCTCCCTGCCTTGCGCGCGCGCCGCAAAACGGGCGACTATTCCGCCCGTGCGGACATCGATCGGCTGCTGCCGATACAAAATCCAAAGGCCGCCCAGGGAGGACTCATGAATTTCGCTCGCGCGCTCGCGGCGCCGTTTCTCGCCGCGTGCCTCCTGGCCGGCAGCGCGGCCTGGTCGCAGACCTATCCCAATCGTCCCGTCAGCATGATCGTGCCGTACCCGCCGGGGGGCGCCACCGACACGATCGCGCGCATTATCCAGGATGCCATGGCGAAATCGCTCGGCCAGCCGATCGTGATCGAGAACGTCGGCGGCGCCGGCGGCATGATCGCGGCCGCGAAAGCCGCGCGCGCGACGCCCGATGGCTACACCATCATGATCCATCAGGTGGCGCTCGCGGCCGGTGTGTCGATGTACAAGGGCCTGACCTTCGATGCCGTGAAGGATTTCACCGGCATCGGCCCGATCAACACGGCCGCCTCGACGCTGACGGCGACCGCCAGCCTGCCGCCGAACAATTTCGCCGAGTTCCTGACGTGGGCGAAGGAGCCGGGCCATAATCTCAAGATCGGGCACGCGGGCGTCGGCTCCTACTCGCACCTCGCGGGTGTGTTGATCGCGCAGGAGCTCGGCCTCAAAGCCACGCAGATCGCGTATCGCGGCGCCGGTCCGGCGCTCGTCGATCTCCTCTCGGGCCAGATCGATCTCGAGTCGCAGTCGGCCGTGGTCGGCGGTCCGCTGGTCAAGTCGGGTAAGCTCAAGGCCTATGCGGTGATCGGGCGCAAACGCTATGGCGGCCTGCCCGACCTGCCGACCATGGGCGAGCTCGGCTACAAGAAGCTCGACGTCGATTTCTGGCATTGCCTGTACGTGCCCGCGCGCACGCCGCGGCCGATCATCGATAGGCTCAACGCCGCGCTGCGCGCCGCGCTCGTCGATCCGCGGGTCGTCAAGACCTTCACGGAGGGCGGCATGGACATCTTCGCGACCGAGGAGCAGACGCCGGAGTATGCCGACGAGCTGCTCAAGCGCGAGATCAAGATCTGGGGCGAGGTGATCCGTGCCAACCACATCGCGATGTAGCAATCCGCGGCGGCAGACAAAAATACAAAGGCGTCCCAGGGAGGACTCATGAATTTCGCTCGCGCGCTCGCGACGTCATTCCTCGCCATGTGCATTTTCGCCGCAAGTGCGGCTTGGTCGCAGACCTATCCCAGTCACCCGATCACCATGATCGTGCCGTATCCGCCGGGCGGTGCGACCGACACGATCGCGCGCGTCATCCAGGACGCGATGGCGAAATCACTCGGCCAACCGATCGTGGTCGAGAATGTCGGTGGCGCCGGCGGCATGATCGCCGCCGCGAAGGCCGCGCGCGCCGCGCCCGACGGCTACACCATCCTGATCCATCAGGTGGCGCTCGCGGCGGGCGTGTGGATGTACAAGGATCTGAGCTTCGATGCCGTCAAGGATTTTGCGTCGATCGGCCCGATCAACACCGCGGCCTCGACGCTGGCGGTGCGCGGTAATCTGCCGGCGAACAATTTTGCCGAGTTCCTGGCCTGGGCGAAGCAGCCCGGACGCAACATCAAGATCGGGCATGCGGGCGTCGGCTCATATTCGCATCTCGCCGGCGTGCTGGTCGCGCAGGAGCTCGGCCTCACCGTCACCCAGGTCGCCTATCGCGGGGGCGGCCCGGCGCTGGTCGATTTGCTTTCGGGGCAGGTCGACCTCGAATCACAGACGGCCGTGGTGGCGGGCGCGCTGGTGAAGTCGGGCAAACTCAAGGCCTACGCGGTGATCGGGCGCAAGCGTT
Source organism: Xanthobacteraceae bacterium (assembly GCA_036491235.1). Taxonomy (GTDB): domain Bacteria; phylum Pseudomonadota; class Alphaproteobacteria; order Rhizobiales; family Xanthobacteraceae; genus JAVDCA01. Next base: position 9,049 of record DASXCK010000436.1, read on the forward strand.
ATGCCGGCTTGCCCGACCTGCCGACCATGGGCGAGCTCGGCTACAAGAAGCTCGATATCGATTTCTGGCACAGCCTGCTCGCGCCGGCCAACACGCCGCGGCCGATCATCGAGAAACTCAACGTCGCGCTGCGCGCCGCGCTTGTCGATCCGCGGGTCGTCAAGACATTCACGGACGGTGGCATGGATATTTTCCCGGCCGGGGAGCAGACGCCCGAATACGCCGACGATCTGCTCAAGCGCGAGATCAGGATGTGGGGCGAGGTGATCCGCGCCAACCATATCGCGATGTAGCGAGGAAAGTTATTCGGCCATCATCTCGACGCTGCCGAGGCCGTCGAGGCCGAAGACGAAGCGGTCGCCGGCGGAAATCGGCAGAGTCGCGATGACGCTGCCGGTGATCACGACCATGCCGGCCGTGAGCGGACGGCCATTCTGGTTGGCGAGATTGGCGATCCAGGCGAGCGTTGCGAGCGGATCCTCGGTGCGTCCGTCGTGATTCTCGCGTCCGTTGATCGTGAGCCGGCCGAGCGTGCCGATCGGCGGTCGGGCGGGATCGAACGCAACGTCCGGCCCGACCACGATGCCGGCGTTCCAGCAATTGTCGGCGATCATCGAGAGCGCGCTGGTCGACTTGTAGTCGGCGTTACGGTCCTCGATCAGTTCGAACGCCGGCATGACGGCCGCGACCGCCGGGGCGACGCTCGCGGCCGTGAACGATCCGGCCGGCCCCGCCAGGTCGCGGCCGATGCGCAGCGCAAGCTCGCACTCGACCATCGGATGAATGTGGTCGGCGAGCCGGATGCGCGCGGGCGAGGCGTGAATGCGGCGGGCGAAGATCAGTCCGCCGCACGGATGGTCGATGCCCATGAGCGCCTGCATCACCTTGGTGGTGGTGGCGATCTTGAGGCCGGCGACCGGGCCGAACTGCGCCTCGAGTAGCGGTGCCAGCGCGGCTTGCGCCGCGTAGGCGTCGGCAAGTGTCGGCGGCGCGACGTCGGGCGGCAGGTTGCGATAGTTCGCGCGCGAGCGATGCGCGTCGAGCAGGTAACGCGCCGCGGCTTGTGCATCGAAGGCGGTCATCGCACGAAATTATACTTGAATCCCGTGCTGTCCGCCTCGATCAGCCCGGTGGTCGGGTTGGGAAAATGGATTGGCAGCACGAAGCGGCCGGTGCCGGCATTTTCGGTGAAAAACTTCCGCCGCGACTGTGCCGCCTGCTTCGGATCCCAGTCGAAGATGGTCGAGAGATCCGGTTGGCGCACCTGCAACAGGTGATGCATCATGTCGCCGACGACGGATGCCTGCTGGCCCTTCGAACGGATGTTGACGCAGCAGTGGCAGGGCGAGTGGCCCGGCGTGGGCGAAAGCGAGATGGTGTCGTCGATCGCGAAATCGTCGTCGACCAGGAGCGCCTGACCGGCCGCGACGATCGGCTCGCAATTGTACGGCCACACGGTGCCGCCGCCGCCCGGACGGTTCTCGCCGCGCTTGCACGATTCCTCCCACGCCGCGTACTCGCCCTTGTGGAAGACGTATTTCGCCTTGGGGAAGGTCGGCACCCATTTGCCGTTGCGCAGCATCGTGTTCCAGCCGGTGTGGTCGATGTGCAGGTGGGTGCAGAAGACGTAATCGATG
>DASXCK010000437.1:0-3099 GCA_036491235.1 Xanthobacteraceae bacterium
ATCGGCCTGCAGGGCCCGGCGACGCCGCGCGGCTGGTGGGACCTCGTCTTCCGCAGCGCCGTTCCGTACTACTACATCTACGTCGCGGTGCTCGCGCTCACGGTGTGGATCACCTACGCGATGGCGCGCAGCCGCTTCGGCTATTACCTGCGCGCGATCCGCGCGGGCGAGCGTGCCGCAAAGAGCCTCGGCGTGCCGGTGCGGCGTACCAAGCTCGCCGCCCTGGCGCTGAGCGCCGCGCTTACCGCGGTCGCGGGCTCGCTCTACGCCTTCAAGGTCGGCTTCGTGAATCCCGAAAGCGCGCTCGGCATCCTCGTCTCGGTGCAGATGCTGATCATCGCGGCGCTCGGCGGCGCCGGCACGCTCTACGGCCCTATCATCGGCGCGCTCATTCTCATTCCATTGCAGAGCGCGACCAACACCTGGCTCGGCGGCAGCGGCAACGGGCTCACCTACGTGGTTTATGGCGGCATCATCATGCTGATCGCACGGTTCGAGCCGGGCGGCGTGATCGAGCTGTGGAGGCAATTGCGCAGATCGGGCCGGAAGCGCGTCGCGTCGGCGGCACCGGCGGCGGAGGGTCCCCGTGCTGCTTGAGGCGCAAGACGTCAGCCGCGCCTTCGGCGGCTTTTTGGCGCTCAAGGACGCCAACCTCACGGTCGAGGCGGGCGAGATCGTCGGCCTGATCGGACCGAACGGCGCCGGCAAGTCGACGTTCTTCAACTGCATCGCGGGCGACCTCGAGCCGACCCGCGGCCGCATCAGCTTCGACGGCGTCGACGTGACGCGGCTGCCGGCGGAGGCGCATGCGCGCCTCGGCATCGGACGCACCTTCCAGGTGCCGGCGACGTTCGAGGACATGACGATCCTCGAGAACGTCATGGTCGGCGCCTTCCTGCGCCATCCGCATCGCGCCGATGCAATCGCCAAGGCAACCGAGGTGCTGCGCCTGACCGAGCTCGACACGCTCGCGGACCAGCGCGCCCGCAGCCTCGGCACGCCGGGTCGTAAGCGGCTCGAGATCGCACGCGTGCTCGCGACCGAGCCGAAGCTTCTGCTGCTCGACGAGGCGCTGGCGGGCCTCACGCCCGTCGAGATCCAGCGCGCGATCGCACTGGTGCGCCGCATTCATGCGCTCGGCATCACCATCGTGATCGTCGAGCACATCATGGAAGTGATCATGACGCTGACCCAGCGCGTGCTCGTGTTCAATCAGGGGCACACGATCGCGCAGGGCAGGCCCGCGGACGTCGTGCGTGTTCCCGAGGTGATCGAGGCGTATCTCGGGCGCAGGCGCCAAACACGGCGAGCGAGCACGTGAGCGCGCTTTTGCGCATCGAGCACCTCGAGGTGCACTACGGCGACCTGATCGGCGTCGCCGACGTGTCGCTCGAGGTCGCGGCCGGCAGCGTGGTGGCGCTGCTCGGCTCGAACGGCGCCGGCAAGACGACGACGCTCAATGCGATCGCAGGCCTAGTCGCGCCGAGCGCCGGATCGATTGCGTGGAACGGCGCCGCGATCACGCGGCTCCCCTCGCATGCGATCGTCGCGCGCGGCCTCGCGCTGTCGCCGGAGGGCTGGCGCCTCTTCGTCGGCCAGACGGTCGAGCAGAACCTGCGGCTCGGCGCGACGCCGATCGCCGACAGATCGCGCATCCCCGGCTTGATGGAGCGCGTCTACGGCTTCTTTCCGCGGCTCGCCGAGCGGCGGCGCCAGCGCGCCGGCACGCTCTCGGGCGGCGAGCGGCAGATGCTCGCGGTCGGCCGCGCGCTGATGAGCGACCCGAAGCTCCTGATGCTCGACGAGCCGAGCCTCGGGCTTGCGCCCGCGGTGGTCGACCAGCTCTACGACGCGCTCGAACGGCTGCACGGCGAAGGGCTGACGCTGCTGTTGGCGGAGCAGTCGGTGCCGCTCGCGCTTGCGATCGCCGACTATGCGTATGTGCTGCAGACCGGGCGTACCGTGCTGGAGGGCCCGGCGGCGAAGCTGGAGAACGATCCGGAGGTGCAGCGGATTTATCTCGGGGTGAGCGGCGAGGCTGGCGCGTCGATTTGATGAGCGTCATGGCCGGGCTTGTCCCGGCCATCCACGTCTTTGGACGTGGATGCCCGGCACAAGGCCGGGCATGACGCAGCAATAGATCGACCCGCCCCTCAATCCGGGTAGCGCTTGAGCTCTTCGGCAGCGCCCGCCGGCATGGCGGTGCGGGTGGCGTTCATCACGACGGCGAGGAAATTGTAGTAGCCGACCACGCCGAGGAGATCGATCACGCCCTGCTCGCCGAATTTGGCGACGCCGCGCGCGTAGGTCTGGTCGCTCACCCGCTTGTCGCGCAGGATCTCGGTGGCCATGTCGTAGGCGACCTCCTCGTCCTCGGCCATGCCGGCCGGGCGATCACCTTGCGCGATGGCGTCGGCGATTTCGGCGCGCAGCCCGGCCTTGAGCGCGAACGGACGATGCGCGTGCCACTCGTAGTTCTGCGTCCAGGCGCGCGCCGTGATCAGGATCACCATCTCGTTGAGGCGCGGCGCCAGCGTGCTCTTGAAGCGCAGATAGTCGCCCATCGCCTTGGCGCGCAGCATCACCTCCGGGCTGCGGATGAGCGGCACGAACGGCCCGCGCACCGCGTAGCCGCGCCCTTGCGCGAACGTCTGCGCGGCCTTCTGCTGTGCCTCGGTGAGCTTGTCGGCCGGAATGGGCGGCATGCGATCCTGCGCGGCGAGCGGCGAAGCAAGCACGCCGCACAGGGCGCCAATTGCGAGCAATGAACGCAGCGTCAACATCGACATGGCATTCCCCCCTGTTTTGGCCACATGGATAAGTAGGTTGGGTCGAGCCCTTCGCGACCCAACATCACGGGCAAATGACGCGTTGGGTCTCGCAAGTGCTCGACCCAACCTACGGGGGATCATAAGTTAACGCGGGCTCGGCGGCGAGCGAATCGCGGCCAAAGACAATATCGACGGATCAGCATCGAACGTGCGCCACACGGCTTCATCCGCAGCGCTTCCGGCCGCCACGATCGTCGACGTGCTGGTGCCGGTCGCGCTCGACCAGAGCTATTCGTACCGGGTGCCGGCCGGGCTCGACCTCAAGCCG
>DASXCK010000438.1:0-3065 GCA_036491235.1 Xanthobacteraceae bacterium
CTTGCGCTCGACGTCGGCCTTCTCGCGCGCCGCCTTGCGCTCGGCCGACGCCTGCTCCTCCGCCTCGAGCTTCATGGCGGCGGCGCGCGCGTCCGCCGCCCGGCTGGCGGTCGCGTGGCGGCGGAAGGTGAGCATGGAGAAGACCGCCGACGCAATCAGCACTGCGATCACGAACAGGCCGACGCCGAGGCCGACGCGGGCCGAGCGGGTCATGTCGGCGACGACCGACGTCTCGGCACGGCGCGCGATGTCGTCGGAGGCAACCGAGATCTTGGCGATCACGTCCTCTAGCTCGGCGCGCAGCGGTGTGTTGCGGTCGCTATCGAGCTTGCGATAACCGTCGTAGGACGCCTTGGTGGCGTCGATCACGTCGTTCATCTTCTGCGTCAGGTCGAGCAGGGCGTCGATCGCGGCGAGGGTCTTGGCGTCCTTGAGGCTGGTGCGAGCGCGTTGCAGCTCGATGTAGACCTTGTCGGCGGCCTGATACATCTTGCCGAGCACAACCGGCTCCTGCAGCGTCGCGTAGCGCCAATAGGCGACGTTCGCGTCGAGCATCGCGGTCGCGGCGTCGTGCATGCGCGGCTCGACGCCCGCATTGCCCTTGATCTCCGGCAGCGCGAGCGCAGCCTGCGTTTCTTGATTCCACTTGACCATCAGGTCGGACTCGCCGCCCTGCTGCTTCACCATGTCGAAATGGGTCTTCGCCATCGCGAGGCTGAGCGATATGAATTCCTCGAGCTTCGCCGCGAACTGCTGGAGCCGCGTACGGTTCTCGGGATCGACGGCGTGTTCGGCGGCGGCCTTGGCGTGTGCGAGCGCGTCCGCGCCGGAACGCTTCATGTCCTCGAACGCCTTCTGCGCCGTGCTGAGGTTGTGGGCGAGGGCGATGTCGCGGCGCTCATTCTGGCCGCGCAGGTAGCTCGCATGGGCGAGCAGGACCTCTTTGAGGACGGCGTTCTGGTTGCTGGACGACGCATTGGCGCGGCTGATGGAGCGGTTGCTGAACTGCTCGTTGAGGATCATGCCGGCGACAAGCAGAACGCCGATGGCGGCAGTGGCGATCAGCTTGGCGTAAAGATTCTTGAAAACGCGGAAGATGCGAAGCATCGCAAGGCGCCCCTCGGGTAGTTTTGGCCCCAGGCGTCTTTTTTAAGGTGAGAATCGTTAATCGCCGGTTCGCGCGCACCGCTTTACGGGGTCGCGGGGTCGCCGACTGGCCGTGGAATTGTCTTTTGAGATCAATCGGTTGGTAGGGGGTGGCGCGACGTGCCGCACCCCCCTCGAATACTGATTGCGCGCATAGCGTGCGCCCGGCATATGCAGAGAGCGCACGCGTTGTGCTTGGATCGCGCTACTCGGTCTTGCCGATCTTGTTGAGCTTGGCCCGGATCGCGTCGATGTCGAGCTCCTCGCCCGGCTTCGCCGGCGCATCGCCCTCGTCGTCGGCGGTGGGCTGCTTTGCGGTCGTCACCTCGGCGGGAAGCAGGGTCATGCCGTGATCGGGCTCCGGCGGCTTCTCCTTGGCGGCGCGGTTGACCTCGATGTCGAGGTCGATCTGCGAGCACAGGCCGAGCGTCACCGGGTCGAGCGGCGTCAGGGTCGCGGCGTTCCAATGGGTGCGCTCGCGGATCGCCTGGATGGTCGACTTGGTGGTGCCGACCAGGCGCATGATCTGGCTGTCCTTGAGCTCGGGATGGCTGCGCACCAGCCAGAGGATGGCGTTCGGCCGGTCCTGCCGGCGCGACACCGGCGTATAGCGCGGGCCCTTCTTTTTCTTGGCCTCGGGCAGGCGCACCTTAGCGTCGGCAAGCTTCAGCCGGCGCTGCGGATCGGCCTCGGCCTTCTCGATCTCCTCGCGGGTGAGCTGGCCGGTCTGGATCGGATCGAGGCCCTTGATGCCCTGGGCGGAATCGCCGTCGGCGACCGCCTTGACCTCGAGCGGGTGCAGCTTGCAGAAATCGGCAATCTGGTCGAACGACAGCGCGGTGTTCTCCACCAGCCAGACGGCAGTGGCTTTCGGCATCAGCGGCTGGACGGCCATCACGGACCTCCGGAAAATGTCCCAAAGTTCCCATGTCCCCGGATCGAAAAGGTTCTTCAGCTTCGCCCGCCCTTGCGGGCGAAGCAGATGTCATCGGGGATGACGGGAATACGTTCAGTATATAGGCAATGAAGCCATATCGATGCAATCCCTGTTGGTTTGACCGGCCTTGACAGGTCTGGCGGGCTGGCCCATCTCCGGTAGGAAACCTGAAGGCGCCATGAACAAAAGCGAACAGAATTCGGCCCCGCCGACCGCCCAAAAGCCGGTCCTTGACGTCATGCTCTGCACGCCGCGCGGATTCTGCGCCGGCGTGGTGCGGGCGATCGAGACGGTCGAGCGGGCGCTCGCGCTCTATGGCGCGCCCGTCTACGTCCGCCACGAGATCGTCCACAACCGCTATGTGGTCGACAGCCTGCGGGCCAAGGGGGCGATCTTCGTCGAGGACCTCGCGGAGGTTCCCGATACCGGCGCGCCGGTGGTGTTTTCGGCGCACGGCGTCTCGAAGACCGTTCCCGAGGAGGCCAAGCGCCGCCGCTTCTTCACCCTCGACGCCACCTGCCCGCTGGTCACCAAGGTGCACCGCGAGACCGAGATCCATCATCGGCGTGGCCGCGAAATCCTGCTGATCGGCCACGACGGCCATCCCGAGGTGGTCGGCACCATGGGCCAGCTGCCGCCCGGGGCCGTGCGCCTGATCGAGACCGTCGAGGACGCTGCGACCGTCGAGCCGAAGGACACGAGCAACCTCGCCTATGTGACGCAGACCACGCTGTCGATGGACGACGCGGCCGAGATCGTCGCCAAGCTCAAGGAGCGCTTCCCGAAGATCATCGGGCCGCACAAGGACGACATCTGCTACGCCACCACCAACCGCCAGGAGGCGGTGAAGAAGGTCGCGCACATCGTCGACGCGATGATCGTGGTCGGCTCGCCCAATTCGTCGAACTCGCAGCGGCTCAAGGAAGTCGCGGAGCGCAACGGCTGCCCCTATGCGGTGCTGCTGCAGCGCGCCGAGGACATC
>DASXCK010000439.1:0-11113 GCA_036491235.1 Xanthobacteraceae bacterium
CGAAGTTGTAGGCAGGCGCGGTCGATGAGGCGGTGGATGAGACGGTCATTCGGCGGCCTCCTGCACGGGCTCGCCCGTCGGCTCCTCGGCGCGTCGCGCCGGCGCGCCGGCCTCGAACACGGCGCGCAGGCGGCGCACGAGGCCGAGCTCGGCCTGGAAGTCGACATAGTGCGGCAGCTTGAGATGCTCGACGAAGCCGGTGGCCTGCACGTTGTCGGAATGGGAGAGGACGAACTCCTCGTCCTGCGCCGGCGCCTTTACGTCCTCGCCGAGCTCGCGGGCGCGCAACGCACGGTCGACCAGCGCCATGCTCATCGCCTTGCGTTCGCAGTGGCCGAAGCCGAGGCCGTAGCCGCGGGTGAAGCGCGGCCGCGCCGTGGCCGAGCCCTTGAACTGGTTGACCATCTGGCACTCGGTAAAGGTGACGCGGCCGAGCGGCACCGAAAAGCCGAGCTCCGGCGGCGTGAACTCGAGCTCGACCTCGCCGAGGCGGATTTCGCCCGCGAACGGATGGGTGCGGCCGTAGCCGCGCTGCGTCGAGTAGCCGAGCGCCAGCATCAGGCCCTCGTCGCCGCGCGCGAGGTTCTGCAGCCGCAGATCGCGGTCGGCCGGAAAGCTCAGCGGATCATGGGTGAGGTCGCCGACCGGCTGATCGGGTTCTGCCTGTGGCGACGGCTCGATCAAATCGTCATGGGCGAGCAGATCCGTCACCCGCGGCACACGCGCCGCGTCGGGCGCCGCACGTGCCGGCTCGGCGTCCGGCGCGCCGTCGCGGTTTGCCTGCGTGTCCAGCAGGCGGTGCGTGTAGTCGAAGGTCGGCCCGAGCACCTGGCCGCCCGGGAGATCTTTGAACGCCGCCGAGATACGCCGCCGGATCGTCATTGCGGCAGTCTCAATCGGCTCGCTCGCGCCGAGCCGCGGCAGCGTCGCGCGAAACGCGCGCACCAGGAAGATCGCCTCGATCAGGTCGCCGCGCGCCTGCTTGATCGCGAGCGCCGCGAGCTCGCGGTCGTAGAGCGAGCCCTCGTTCATCACCCGGTCGACCGCGAGCGTGAGCTGCTCCGCGATTTGCGCGGTGGTGATCTCCGGTACCGTCGGATCGCCGCGCCGCTCGTGCGCGAGCAGCCGGTGGGCGTTCTCGATCGCGCGTTCGCCGCCTTTCGCCGCCACATACATCGTCAGGCCTCCTGCGTGACGCGCACCGAGCGCGGCAGCGCCGCGATCGCATCCTCGGTCGCGAGCAGCAGATCGATGCCGCGCGGAAAGAGCGCGTGGTTCCGCACGAGCCGTGTCGTCATGTCGTGCGGCATCGGGTCGGCGAGCAGCCGACTGGTTCCGCGGATGCCCGGGCCGGTCAGGACCAGGCCGGCGCCGGCCTGAAGCGTGCGCACCTGCAGGACCACGGTCGTGGAGCGATCGGGATAGTCAGACGTGCCGAGGTTGAACGTCGCGAAATCCGGAAGATCGGCGGCCGTGCCCGCGAACGCGAAGGCGGCACGCGCCGGCTCGGCGACGAGCTCGCAGCCGCAATGGAAGCGCAGCCATGCGGCGACGTCGTCATGTGCGGCAAGCGCCGCGCCGAGCCAGACCGGCGTGTCGTGGTCGCACAGCGTCAGGGCGATTGCGGCGGCGCCGCGCGACAGCGGGGAGGGTGGTGTGAGCGCGGCACTGATGCGCTGGACGCTGCCGGGCCGCGCCGTCGCGTCGAGCACGGCGCGGAACGTCGATTGCGCCGCGAGCACCGGATCGGCAAAGCCTGCGGTCAGCATCGTCAGCCCTCGCCGCGCACCAGCGTGAAGAACTCGACCTTGGTCGCCGCGACCCGCTCGGCGTCGGTGCGCCGCGCGGCGTCGAGGCGCGTGCGGATCGGTGCCAGCACGTGGTGTTCGACCGCCGCGGCGTGGGTGGAGGTCTGCATCAGCGCGTCGACGAGCGCGATCAGCCGCGCCTGCTCGCGGTCGCGGCCGAGCACGTAGCCGACGCCGGTCTCGCCGCCCGCGAGCCGCACGGCGGCGCGCGAGACCGTCGCCTCGCCGAGGTTGAACGGCGCGCCGTCGCCGCCGATGCGGCCGCGCACCATCACCATGCCGTTCTCGCCGGCACGCAGGCTTTCGTGCGGCGGCAACGGTCCAAGTGCCTCGAGGTGGCGCGCGATCTCGCCGGAGTCGCTCGTCGCCAGCACCGACATCGCCTCGCGCCGTCGCTCGCGCAACGTGGCATCGTCCGAAGCAGTCTGTTTGGTCGCGGTTGCCATCAATTCGGTTGTCTGGCTGAGTTGTCTATGATACTAGACAACCTTGTCCTAGCCCGCAAGGGTGAAGATCGCGTGACGGCACCGTGACAGATCAGTCATGTGACAGATCGGTCATGTGGCGGATCGGACATGGCGCCTGCGAACGACACGCTGTCCATGAAAGCGCGAACATGACACGCCGAGCCTTGCAGCGCGCCGACGACGGCGGGGCGGATGACGCTCCATCCGGTGTCCTGTTGTGGCGCCGCATCGCCGACGAGCTCGAGCAGTCGATCGCGCGCGGCACTTACGAGCCGGGCAGCAAACTTCCGGGCGAGATCGACATCGCGGAGCGTTTCGGCGTCAATCGCCACACGGTGCGCCGCGCCATCGCGGCGCTGGCGCAACGCGGCATCGTGCGGGCCGAGCGCGGCAGCGGCACCTATATCGAGCAGCGGCGCATTCCCTATCCGATCCGCTCGCGCACGCGCTTCTCCGAGATCGTCGGCGGCGCCGGGCACGCGGTCGGCGGCCGGCTGATCGCGCATGCGGTCGAGGAGGCCGATCCGCATCTCGCCAAACAGCTCAAGCTCAAGCCCGGTACGCCGGTGCTGCGGCTCGAGCGCCTGCGCCACGCCGATCGCGTTCCGATCTGCATCGGCTCGACCTGGCTCGAAGCGGGGCGCTTTCCGGGAGCGTCGCGCGTCTACGCGGCGAGCAACTCGATCACCCGCATGCTTGCGCATTTCGGCGTGCGCAACTATGCGCGCAAGTCGAGCCATGTCACGGCGGCGATCGCCGAGGCGGCGGACGCGGCGACGTTGCGCATCGCGACCGGCCGCCCGCTGCTGGTGGTGGACAGCATCGACGTCGACGCGGACGGCAAGCCGATCCTCTTTACCCATGCGCGCTTCGCGGCCGACCGCCTCGAGCTGGTGATCGAGCCATGAACCGGATCGTGATCCGCCGTGCCGACTGTCATGTGGTTGTCATCGCCACAATGAAGTTTCGCGCGCTGGCCTTGGAGGATGCGATGCCATGAGCGAGAACACCTCTGCCCGCAAGATGATGTCGGTCGCACCGTTCGTCGACCCGAGCGCCCACGTGAAGGCATCGACCCTCGGCCGCTACACCGAGGTCGGCGCGCGCACGAAACTGCTCGAGGTCGAGCTCGCCGACTATTCCTATGTCGTCAACGACAGCGACATCGCCTACGCGCAGATCGGCAAGTTCTGCTCGATCGCCGCGATGACCCGGATCAATCCGGGCAACCACCCGATGCATCGCGCGAGCCAGGCGCACTTCACGTATCGGGCGAGCGCTTATTTCTCCGGCGAGGACGACGACCACGAATTCTTTGCGTGGCGGCGGGCGCATCGCGTGACCATCGGCCACGACGTGTGGATCGGTCATGGCGCGATCGTGCTGCCGGGGCGCCGCATCGGCACCGGCGCCGTGATCGCGGCCGGCGCGATCGTCACCAAGGACGTCGAGCCCTACACGATCGTCGCCGGCAATCCAGCCCGCGTCATCCGGCCGCGCTTTGCGCAAGCGATCGCGTCGCGCCTGCAGACCCTGGCGTGGTGGGACTGGCCGCACGAGCGGCTGCGCGCCGCGCTCGCGGATTTTCGCACGCTGTCCGTCGAAGCGTTTCTCGACCGCCACGAAGGTGCGTCCGGACGCGCGCCGGCGTCTGCGGTCGCTTGAGGGCGCGATGGAGCTGAGAATCACCGGGGCGCAGGCGCTGCTCGACGATGGTCTGACCGATACGCCGGTGCACGTCAGTGTGGACGACGGGGTGATTTCCGACGTCGGCGCCGACCGCGCCGGCTCACGCACGCTCGATGCGCAAGGCCTCATGCTGCTGCCCGGCATCGTCGACATCCACGGGGATGCCTTCGAACGGCAGATCATGCCGCGCCCGGGCGTCGATATCGCGCTCGACATCGGCCTCGTCGACAGCGACCGGCAGACGATCGCGAACGGCATCACCACGGTGTTTCACGGCGTCACGTGGTCGTGGGAGCCGGGCCTGCGCGGCGCCGACAATGCGCGCGGGATCCTCGCCGCGATCGAGGAGCTCGAGCCGCGGCTCGCCGCCGATACCAAATTCCACCTGCGCCACGAGACCTACAACCTCGCGGCCGAGCCGGAGGTGATCGACTGGCTCGGCGCGCGCCGCATCGGCGTGCTCGCCTTCAACGATCATCTGCCGACCGCGGCGAATCTCGCCAAGCGCGGCAACAAGCTCGCGCAGATGGTCGCGCGCTCGGGCATCTCGCACCAGGAGTTCGTCGCGCTGGTCGAGCGGCTGCGCGGGGACGGTGCGGAAGTGCCGCATTCGATCGGCCGGCTCGCCAAGGAGGCGAATGCCCACGGCGTCGCGCTGCTCTCCCATGACGATGGAAGCCCGCAGACGCGGCAGTGGTTCCGCGCCCTGGGCTGCCGGGTGAGCGAGTTTCCGATGACCATCGAGACCGCGCGCGACGCGGCCGCGGCGGGCGACCAGATCGTGCTCGGTGCCCCCAACGTGATGCGCGGCAAGAGCCATCTCGGCTGGATCAATGCGAGCGACATGATCGCGCAGGGGCTCTGCTCGGTGCTGGCCTCGGATTACTACTATCCGGCGCCGCTCGTCGCCGCGTTTCGGCTCGCGGCGGACGGCATCGCGCCGCTTGCGCAGGCGTGGCGGCTGGTGTCGGGCGCGCCGGCGCACGCCGCGGGCCTCGACGACCGCGGCAGCATCGCGCGCGGCAAACGTGCCGATCTCATCCTGGTCGACGCGAGTATCGACCGCCGCCCGCGCATCGTCGCCGTCATGGTGGCGGGCCGCATGGTGCACATGGTCGAGCCGGATCGCATCACGCATTGATGCGTGGCGGCGACGCGGGCTGTCCACAGCAAAGGTCCTATCGTCGCAGCCGCTTGTCTAGAGAAAGCCCGACAGGCCGTCGATGCTTCACGGGAGTGTCATGCGCCCCTGTTAGCCCGTTGGACGACACCGAAACGACAGGGGCCGTCCAATGACACAGGGATTCGTCTTCGCCCGCGCGGCCGGCGCCGCGCTCGTGGCGCTCCTCGCCACATCCTCGCTGGCCTTCGCCGAAACGGCCAAGGATTGCCCGAACGGCGGCACGGTCCGCCTCGGCGTGGAGCCCTACGACACGGCTCCCAAACTCGTGCCGATCTATGAGAAGATCGGCAAGCTGCTCGGCGAGAAGATCGGCTGCGAGGTCAGGGTCTACGTCGCGACCAACTACAACGCCGAGATCGAGGCGATGCGCAACGGCAAGCTCGAGATGGGGCAGTTCGGCCCGCTCGGCTACGTGCTGGCGCATCAGGTCGCCAAAGCCGAGGCGGTCGCAACCTTCGCCACCGCCGACAACAAGCCCAACACCTACTGGGCAAGCCTCGTCACCTGGCCTGGTTCTGGGATCAAGACCGCCGCAGAGATCAAGGGCCATTCGTTCGCGTTCTCCGATCCGGCCTCGACCTCGGGGCATCTCTTTCCGGCCTACGGCCTGCGCAAGGCCGGGCTCGATCCCGACAAGGACATCCGCGCGCTCTATGCGGGAAGCCACACGGCTTCGTTCGAGGCGCTGCGCAACCACAAGGTCGACGCCGGCGAGCTCAACAGCGAGCAGATCGAGTCGGCCACGCAGCGCGGTCATTTCAAGGACGGCGACGTCGTGTTCCTGTGGAAGTCGGACCCGATCCCGATCGATCCGATCGCGGTGCGCGGAGATCTGCCGGAAGGCTTCAAGAAGCGGCTCATCGAGGGCGTGCAGAACCTCGACCTGTCGCAGCTTGCCGAGGCCGATCGCAAGCTCATCGGTGCACACGGCCTGCGCTTGGTGCCGCAGACCGACGCCTCCTACAACGGTATCCGCGACCTGGTGAAGACGCTCCACATCGATCTCGCGGCGATGTAGCCGTGTTGCCCGAAGGTGGACCCGCGACCGTGCTCCAGGTCCGCGATCTCACGCTGCGCTATCCGAACGGCAAGCTGGCGCTCGCGCGGTTCAACATCGCGGTGAGCGCCGGCGAACTGGTGATCGTGCTCGGCGGCAACGGCAGCGGCAAGACGACGCTGCTGCGTTGCGTCACCCGCACGCTGATGCCGACGGAGGGCGAGGTCCGGGTCAACGGGACAGATCTCGCGCCACTCAGGGGCGAGCGGTTGCGCCGCGCCCGACTCGAGCTTGCCTTGATCTCCCAGCACGCGAGCCTGGTGCGCCGGCGCAGCGTGCTCGCCAATGTGGCGGCCGGGGCGCTCGGCCGGCTCGGCGGCGTGTGGACGGCGCTCGGCGGCCTGCCGAAGGCGGAGCTTGCAGCCGCGCACGGTCATCTCACGGAAGTCGGGCTCGCGCATCTCGCGCGCCAGCGCGCCGGCACGCTGTCGGGCGGCCAGGCGCAGCGCGTCGCGATCGCGCGCGCGCTCGCGCAGCACCCGCGCGTGCTGCTCGCCGACGAGCCGGTCGCGAGCCTCGATCCCGAGGCCGCCGAGGAGATCATGCGCCTGCTGCGCCGCCTGGCCGTGGAGGAGAATCTCGCGGTGCTGTGCGTGCTGCACCAGGTCGAGCTCGCCTACAAATATGCGGATCGACTTGTCGGCATTCGCGACGGCGGCATGGCCTTCGACCTGCCGCGCGCCGAGCTCTCGCGCGAGACCGTGCGGCGGCTCTACCTCAGCGAAGCCGCATGAGTTGGACGAGATGAGCGGAACGAGATGAGCGAAGCGACTGCACCTGTCGCATGGGACCCGTGTCCGTCGGGCGGCGCGCTGGTCCTCGCCAAGCGCATCGGCATCGGGCTCTTTCTCGTCTTGATCATCGCCCAGTCGATGGTCGTGGTCGAAGCGCGGCCGCAGGATCTCGTCACCGGCGTGCACGGCATGGCCGACATCGTCCGCCGCGCGGTGCCGCCGGATTTCGAAAAATTCGCCACCGAGCTGTGGCCGGCGCTGGAGACAATCGACATCGCGATCTTCGGCACCTTCGGCGGCGTCGTGCTGGCGATCCCGCTTGCGGTGCTCGCGGCTTCCAACGTCAGTCCGTCGCGCCCGGTCTATTTTGTCGCGCGCGCCATCATCGGCTTCTGCCGCGCCGTGCCGGACCTCGTGTGGGCGCTGTTCTTCGTCACCGCGGTCGGGCTCGGGCCGTTCCCCGGCGGCCTCGCGCTCGCGGTGCACTCGATCGGCATGCTCGGCCGGCTGTTTGCCGAGACCATCGAGCAGATGGACATGGCGCCGATCGACGCGCTCGCGCTCACCGGCGCGCGCCGCATCCAGATCTTCACCCACGGCGTGATGCCGTCGGTGCTGCCCTCGCTGCTCGGCATCTCGCTCTACCGGCTCGACGAGAACATTCGCTCCTCACTGGTGCTCGGCTTCGTCGGCGCCGGCGGCATCGGTTTCCAGCTCCTCACCGCGATGAATCTCTTCCAGTATCGCGAGGTGTCGCTGCTCTTGATCATTACCTTCGTGATCGTGCAGGCGGCCGAGCGGCTCTCCGCGATCTTGCGCGAGAGGATTTCTTGAGGGCGGGTCAGAGCCGTAGGGTGCGCAGAGCGAAGCGTGTGCGCCGCCTCAGCGTGACGGCGTCAGTGGGAAATGATGCAGCACGCGAAACCGCGCGCCTGCATGCGCCTGCTTGAACAAGCCGATCCGATCGACTGCGATCGGCCTGTCGCCCCACGCCCGCGCGAAGCTTTCGCGCAGCCGCTTGAGCACGTCGTCGCGCCGCTCGGCCGGCAGCGGCCCGGTCAGCGTCATGTGGAAGCGGAAGTCGTCGAACACATAGGGGTAGCCCCAACGGTCGAGTTGGGTCACCTGGCGCTCGCTCAAGCGCGACGGATCGCGGCGGGCGCGCTCCTGCTCCGACAGCGGCGCACGGAATTGATCGAACTCGGTGGTGCACGCGGCTGCAAGCGCGGCGAGGGCCGCGACCGGCGCGCGCGGCACGACCGCGGTGAACGCCCCGAGCAGGCGCACCTGCGGCGCGATCTGCGCGATCTCGTGCGGACGGCACGCGAAAGCGCGAACCGCGTCGATCAGTTCCTCCTCGCGACGCGGGGGCGCAAGGCGAAAGGGCGCTTTGAGAGTCGCGTGGAAGCCGTAGCGCCGCGGCTCCTCGGTCAATGCGCGCCAGTCGGCGTCGTCGATGTCGAGATCGGCGGGGCGCGGCAGGTCGTCGTCCGAATAAGCGTCGTATCCGAGCATGGCGCTGCCGAAGCGGTAGAGGTCGGAATCCGCCGCCGGCACGAAATAGACGGCGTAGCGCGCCCCGTTGTCGCGCGTCACGCGGAGCCGCCCTCGACGGACTGCGGCAGGGCAGCGGCGCCGGACGGGCGCTCGCTCGGCCGCGGCGGGTCGCGTCGCGCATCGGGCGGCGCCGGGGCGGGCACCAGCAGCGTCTCGCCGATCAGGAAGACGAGCCAGGTCGCGATGCCGCCGAACATCACCCAGGCGAGGAACGTGCGCTCGTCGGCGATGACCGTTTGCGGCTCCTCGACCCAGTAGAGAAGGGGCGCCCGGGGCGCGGCCGTCAGGTCGAAGCGCTCGAGCGCGCGCGCGAGCGCCGTGTGCGCGGGCGAGAACGCGGTTGCGACGTAACGCACGCCCCCACGATAGCTCTGCTGCCAGCTGCGCGGGGTGCGGAAATCAAACGGCCCATAGCCCGAGACCTTGGCCACCGCCCAGGCCTGCACCGGCTGGGTCGGCGTCCAGTTGCCCGCCACGATCGGCGCGATGCGCCAGGCGCCTCGCTGTGCGGCGTTGTCGGGCCGGCGCGGGCGTGAGGAGGTGGAAAACTCGGTCGCGACCCGCGCATCGGTGAAGTGGAATTGCGCGGCGTAGGGGAAGCGCCCGATGTCGTCGAGCGCGATCACGCCGGCGCTCGGTCCCATGAGCTGCACGTCGGAATAATGCGCGATGACGAGGCCGACCACCGGGATCAGGACGGCGCCGGCGAGCGAGGCCAGCATGCTGTCGCGTCCCGCCCACAGGCCAAGATTGAGGCCGAGCACGATCGCGACGAAGATCGCCGGCATCGTCCAGCCGAACGAGGCGAGCGGCACCGCGAACGCGGTCGCGAGCAGCACAGCCGCGAGTCCGCGGGCGGCCGCGCGCCACAAGGCGGGGCGGATCAGCCGGCGCAGCCGGCGTGGCGCGTCGGGCGCGCTCATGATGTCCTCATGGCCACTTCGCCAACGGCGGCATCGACGAGAGAATCGCGTCGACATTGCCGCCGGTCTTGAGGCCGAACACGGTGCCGCGGTCGTAGAGCAGGTTGAACTCGACGTAGCGGCCGCGCCGCACGAGCTGCTCCTCGCGCTCGTCCGTGCTCCAGGGCAACGCCATGTTTCGCCGCACCAATGCCGGATAGATACGCAAGAAGGCGCGCCCGACCTCCTGCGTGAAGGCCAAATCCGCGTCCCAGTCGTCCGACGCCAGGTAGTCGTAGAAGATGCCGCCGATGCCGCGCATCTCGTTGCGGTGCTTGAGGAAGAAGTAATCGTCGCACCACTTCTTGTACTTGTCGTAGGGCGCGACCGCCGCGTGGGCGTCGCAGGCGGCCCGCATGGCGGCGTGGAAGTCTTGGGTGTCCGGATCGTCCTGCGTGCGGCGCGCCTCGAGCACCGG
Organism: Xanthobacteraceae bacterium; assembly: GCA_036491235.1. Classification (GTDB taxonomy): domain Bacteria; phylum Pseudomonadota; class Alphaproteobacteria; order Rhizobiales; family Xanthobacteraceae; genus JAVDCA01. Next base: position 9,876 of record DASXCK010000439.1, read on the forward strand.
CGTGAGGTCCGCGCCGCCGCCGAACCAGGCCTTGCCGGTGACGACGAAGCGCGTGTTCATGTGCACGGCCGGGATGTGCGGGTTGTGCGGGTGGGCGATCAACGAGACACCCGAGGCCCAGAAGCGCGGGTCGGTCTCGGCACCCGGGATCTGGCCGCGAAACTCGGGCGCGAATTCGCCGAACACGGTGGAGACGTGCACGCCGACCTTCTCGAACAAGCGGCCCTTCATCATTCCCATGGTGCCGCCGCCGCCCGGCGTGCCGGTGTGATCGGCACGGCTCCACGGCGTGCGGGTGAAGCGGCCGGGGGAGGGGCCATAGAGCGCCGCGGGTGCTGCGTCCTCGAGCGCCTCGAGCGCCGTGCAGATGTCGTCGCGCAGGCCTTCGAACCACGCGCGGGCGCGGCCTTTACGTCCTTCGAGTTGTCCGGCGTCCATGCGGTCCGTGAGCAGCAGTAGCGTATGGCTAATAGTAGCGTCCGCGGGCCCTGTTCGCCATTCGCTATTCGCCGTTCCCCTGGCTCCCGAGTTGCCGCAGCGCTTCGCCGACCGCCATCGCGCAGGTCATCGCGACGTTGAGCGATCGCATGCCGGCCCGCAGCGGGACTTTCAGCCGCACCTCCGCGGCGGCGTGCACGGCCTCGGGCACGCCCGCCGATTCGCGGCCGAACAGGAGGAGGTCGTGCCGTTCATAGGCATGGTCGAGGTAGGGGGTTGCGGCTTGCGTCGTGAAGAGCACCAGCCGCAGTCCTTGCGCCCGCCGCCGATCCTCGAAGATGTCCCAGGATACGTGCCGCACCAGCGCAACATGGTCGAGATAGTCCATTCCGGCGCGGCGGAAGGCGCGGTCGCTCACCGGGAAGCCGGCCGGCTCGATCAGATGGACCTCGAGTCCGAGGCAGGCCGTGAGTCGCAGAATCGTTCCCGTGTTCTGCGGGATGTCGGGCTCGAACAGGGCGATACGCATGCGCCGCAACGGGTCTTTCCTGCGCTGGATACGGCGAAATTGCCGGTTATCAAGTGCCTTCGCCAGGGTTCCTTACGTCGGACTTGCGCTATTATTCCAGGGGTGCCAATAGATCGCCGCGAGATCGCGTCGCTTGGCCGCCTTCCCCAGGGTAGGCTGCGGCCGGATTTCCCGCCGGAATGGGGGGTGGCTCCGACGGGGGCGCCAAAGGGTTCGCCGTCCAGGCGGGCCGAGGGAACAGAAAGGACCTAGATCGTGACGACGATGTCAT
>DASXCK010000440.1:0-21024 GCA_036491235.1 Xanthobacteraceae bacterium
GTCGTCCCACGCCCAGAACGACTTCGGCAGCTTCGAGGACTTCGACGCCGCCTGCGCCTTGTCGCTGACCGCGTTGAACGACATGCCGGGCGGCAGCATCAGGCCCTTCTGCGCGCCGCCGACCGTGACGTCGACGCCCCATTCGTCGTGGCGGTAGTCGGTCGAGGCGAGCGACGAGATGGTGTCGACCATGAACAGCGCCGGGTGATTGGCGCGGTCGATCGCCTTGCGGATCTCGGCGATCGGCGAGAGGCAGCCGGTCGCGGTCTCGTTGTGCAGCACGCACACCGCCTTGATCTCGTGCTTCTTGTCCTCTTTCAGGCGCGCCTCGATCGCGGCCGGGTCGGCGCCGGTGCGCCAGTCGCTCTTGATGAACTCAGGGACAAGGCCGAGCTTTTGCGCCATGTTCTTCCACTGCGCGGCGAACTGGCCGGTCTCGAACATCAGCACCTTGTCGCCGGGCGAGAGGGTGTTGACCAGCGCAGCCTCCCAGGCGCCCGTGCCGGTCGCCGTGTAGATGATCACAGGCTTGGTGGTCTTGAAGATGGTCTTGATGCCGTCCAGGCAGCGGCGGGCGAGCTTGGCGAATTCCGGACCGCGATGATCGATGATCGGCGTGTCCATGGCGCGCAGAACGCGGTCGGGCAGCGGCGACGGACCCGGGATATGCAAAAAATGGCGTCCGGGGGTGCGCGATGAGTTCTTCGACATGTTCTTCCTTCGATTTTCTTGAACCGAGGCGGCCGGAAAGGGCGGCGCAAACGCAGGAAACGACCCGCGGGCCCCGGCAGCTTGCCGCCATCAATGACGAATGCGAAGGTCAGTCAAGTCTGTTGGTGCATACCCCGGCGACGTGGCATTCCGGTTTGCCGACAATGGTATGCACCAAATTAAGGGCCTGCGGGCGCCGGCCCGTCGTATGGCGTGATGGAGGGCTGCTTGTGGCAAAAACCTCCCTCCGAACGGGGCTGCGGGGTGCCATTCGTCGCCCGGGGCGTGACCGAAATGTATTCGCCGAAGGATAAATGACGTATGGCCGATACGGTGATGCCGGGCCTGGAACGCCGGCTCAAGGCCGAGGTTTCGGGCGACGTCGGCTTCGACCGCTTTACCCGCGGCCGCTACGCGACGGACGCCTCCCATTACCAGATCATGCCGCTCGGGGTGGTTCGACCGCGCACGATTGCGGACGTGGAGCGCGCGATTGCGCTCGCGCGTGACGAGCACGTGACCGTACTGGCGCGCGGCGGCGGCACCTCGCAATCCGGCCAGACCGTCAACCGCTCGCTGGTGGTCGACTGCTCGAAATATCTCAACCGTTTGCTCGACCTCGACGTTGCGGGCCGGCGCTGCGTGGTCGAGCCCGGCATCGTGCTCGACGACCTCAACCGCCAGCTCAATCCGCACGGCCTCTGGTTTCCGGTCGACGTCTCGACCGCCTCGCGCGCGACCATCGGCGGCATGGCGGCGAACAATTCCTGCGGCGCGCGCTCGCTGCGCTACGGCAATACGCGCGAGAACGTGCTCGCGATCGATGCCATCCTTGCCGACGGCAGCAGGGCGCATTTCGGTCCGGCCGCGCGCGACCTCTCGGATGTTGCGGCGGGCCTGCGTCCGCTCGCCGCCGATCTCCTGGCGCTCGGCGCGCGCGAGGCCGACGAGGTGGCGGCGCGCTTCCCGCAGGTGCAGCGCCGCGTCGGCGGCTACAACCTCGATGCGCTTTTGCCCGGCCGCAACGACCTCAACCTCGCGCACATTCTGGTGGGCTCGGAAGGCACGCTCGGCTTCTCGACGCAGATCGAGCTCAAGCTCTCGCCCTTGCTTGGCCGCCGCGCGGTGGGTGCCTGTCACTTTGGCAGCTTCCGCGACGCGATGGATGCCGCGCAGCACATCGTCAAGCTGGCGCCGATCGCGGTCGAACTGGTCGACCGCACGATGATTTCGCTCGCCCGCGAGATTGCGATCTTCCGTCCGACCCTCGAGGCCTTCGTGCGCGGCGACCCGGACGCGCTGCTGCTGGTCGAGTTCGCCGAAGACAACTCGGACGAGAACCTGCGCCGGCTCGAGCAGCTCGGCGTCCTGATGGGCGATCTTGGCTTCGGCTGGGACAAAACAGGCGCCAAGCAGGGCGGGGTGGTCGAGGTGCTCGACCCGAAACTGCAGGCCGCGATCACCGAGCTGCGCACCGCCGGCCTCAACATCATGATGTCGATGAAGGAGGTCGGCAAACCCGTCTCCTTCGTCGAGGATTGCGCGGTGCCGCTGCCGCATCTCGCCGACTACACGGCGCGGCTCACGCAAGTGTTCGAGAAGCATGGCACGCGCGGAACCTGGTATGCGCACGCCTCGGTCGGCTGCCTGCATGTGCGGCCGGTGCTCAACCTGCGCCTCGACAAGGACAAGGCCGCGATGCGGGCGATCGCCGAGGAAGCCTTCGCGATGGTGCGCGAGTACAAAGGCTCGCACTCGGGCGAGCACGGCGACGGCCTCGTGCGCTCGGAATTCCACGAATTCATGTTCGGCACGCGCCTCGTGCGCGCCTTCGAGGCCGTGAAGGACCGCTTCGATCCGGCGGCCCTCTTCAATCCCGGCAAGATCGTGCGTGCGCCGAAATTCGATGATCACGCCAACTTCCGCTTCGGTCCCGGCTATCACGGCGAGCCGATGACGACGCGGCTCGACTGGTCGGCCTATCCGGGCGAGGGCGGCGGTTTCCAGGGCGCCGTCGAGATGTGCAACAACAACGGCGCCTGCCGCGCGCTCGCCGGCGGCGTCATGTGTCCCTCCTATCGCGTGACGCGCGAGGAACGCGACGTCACGCGCGGCCGCGCCAACGCACTGCGCCTTGCCATCACGGGCCAGCTCGGGCCGGATGCGTTCACGTCCGACGAAATGGCGGAGACGCTGAAACTCTGCGTCTCCTGCAAGGCCTGCCGTCGCGAGTGCCCGACCGGCGTCGACATGGCGCGCATGAAGATCGAGGTGCAGGCCGCGCGCGCGAAGAAATTCGGGCTCCGCCTGCACGAGCGCCTGGTCGGCTGGCTGCCGCGCTATGCGCCGTACGCCGCGAGGCTTTCCTGGCTCCTCAATCTGCGCGACGCGCTGCCCGGCGCCGCGCAATTGTCGGAAGCGCTCACGGGATTTTCGGCGCGACGGAGGCTGCCGAAGTGGCGCAGCGACTGGTTCCGCGACACCGATTCGTCATGGTCGGCCTTGTCCCGGCCATCCACGTCTTTGCCGCGCGCCACGGAAGGCGTGGATGGCCGGGACAACCCCGGGCATGACGTCGATCGGAACGTCATCCTCTTCGCCGACACCTTCAATCGCTACTTCGAGCGCGAGAACATCGACGCCGCCCTGGCCGTCCTCGTCGCCGCCGGATACCAGGTGCACGTCGCAACCCCAACCGACGGGTCATCCCGCCCGCTGTGTTGCGGCCGCACCTTCCTCTCCGTCGGCGCCGTGGACGAGGCCAAAAAAGAAGCCGCGCGCACGCTTTCAGCGCTCGCCCCCCACGTCGCGCGCGGCGTGCCGGTGATCGGTCTCGAACCGAGTTGCATCCTCGGCTTCCGCGACGAGATTCCGGCGATCGTCAAGGACGAGCGCGCCCGGGCGCTTGCCGCGCAGGCGATCACGTTCGAGGAATTCATCGTGCGCGAGCAGAGAGCCGGGCGCCTCGACCTGCCGCTTGCGCCGGTCGCGGCGCGCGCGCTGGTGCACGGCCATTGTCATCAGAAATCCTTCGACGCCTTTGCGCCGGTCGAGGCCGTACTGAAACTCGTGCCCGGCCTCGCGGTCGAGACCATCGAATCGAGCTGCTGCGGCATGGCGGGCGCCTTCGGCTACGGCGCCGAGACGATCGACGCCTCGCGCGCCATGGGAGAGCTGTCGCTGCTGCCGGCCGTGCGCAAGGCGCCGGACGACGCCATCATCGTCGCCGACGGCACCTCGTGCCGGCATCAGATCAAGGACGGCGCCGGGCGCGCCGCGCAGCACGTCGCGCGCGTGCTGCAGCAAAGCCTGACCAACGCAAATACCTCGGGGAGGACGTGATGCCGTTGCCACTGCTGCCGACGTCGTTGGTCGGCTCCTATGCCCAGCCCGACTGGCTGATCGACCGCAAGAAGCTCGCAGGGCGCTTCCCACCGCGCGTGCGCGCCACGGAGCTGTGGCGAGTCGCGCCTGAGTTCCTTGGCCAGGCGCAGGACGACGCGACCCTACTCGCGATCCGCGACCAGGAACGCGCCGGGCTCGACATCATCACCGACGGCGAGCAGCGGCGCGAGAGCTATTCGAATCGCTTCGCCACGGCGCTCGATGGCATCGACATCGACAATCCCGGGACCGCGCTCGACCGCTCCGGCCATCCCAACCCGGTGCCGCGCGTTGCCGGTAAGATCAAGCGCAAGCATCCGGTCGAGGTAGGCGACGTGAACTTCCTGCGCGCCAACACCGATCGCACCATCAAGATCACGGTGCCGGGCCCGCTCACCATGTCGCAACAGGCGCAGAACGATTTTTACGACGACGAGGAGGAGATGGCGCTCGACTACGCGGCCGCCGTCAATGCCGAGATCAAGGACCTGTTCGCCGCCGGCGCCGACATTGTCCAGATCGACGAGCCCTATATGCAGGCGCGGCCCGAGAAGGCGCGCCAGTACGGCGTCAAGGCGCTCACCCGCGCGCTCGCGGACGTGCAGGGCACGACTGCCGTGCACATCTGCTTCGGCTATGCGGCGATCATCCATGTCCGCCCGTCGGGCTATTCTTTCCTGCCCGAGCTCGAGGGCGTGCCGGTGAACCAGGTGTCGATCGAGACCGCGCAGTCGGGGCTCGATTGCGCGGTGCTGGAGAAGCTGCCGGGCAAGACCATCATCCTGGGCGTGCTCGACCTTTCCGACATGGAGGTCGAGTCGCCGGAAACGGTCGCGGGCCGCATCCGCCGCGCGTTGGCCCACGTGCCGGCCGAGCGGGTCGTTGTCGCGCCCGACTGCGGGCTCAAGTATCTCCCGCGCGAGGTTGCCTACGGCAAGATCTGCGCCATGGTGGAAGGCGCCCGGATCGTGCGGCGCGAGCTAGGCGCCGGGTGAGCGGGCGCCGGTTGGCCCGACGCTTACGATTAAAATGGCGCGTCTCTTGGACGGCGCCCCGGGCGGTGCTATCCCGGCCCCCATGACGTCGGTGCCGACTCAAAACATCCGCAATTTCTCGATCGTGGCGCACATCGACCACGGCAAGTCGACCCTTGCCGACCGGCTGATCCAGACCACCGGCGGGCTGACCGACCGTGAGATGGTCGAGCAGGTGCTCGATTCCATGGACATCGAGCGCGAGCGCGGCATTACCATCAAGGCGCAGACCGTGCGCCTCAAGTACCACGCGCGCGACGGTCAGGACTATGTTCTCAACCTGATCGACACGCCCGGGCACGTGGACTTCGCCTACGAGGTCAACCGCTCGCTTGCCGCCTGCGAGGGCTCGCTTCTGGTGGTTGACGCGAGCCAGGGCGTGGAGGCGCAGACGCTCGCCAACGTCTATCAGGCGCTCGACAACAATCATGAGGTCGTCCCGGTCCTCAACAAGGTCGACCTGCCGGCCGCCGAGCCCGCCAAGGTCAGGCAGCAGATCGAGGATGTGATCGGGCTCGACGCCTCCAACGCCATCGAGATCTCCGCCAAGACCGGCCTCAACATCGACGCCGTGCTGGAGGCGATCGTCACCCGCCTGCCGCCGCCCAAGGGCGACGCCAATGCGACGCTCAAGGCGCTGCTGGTCGACAGCTGGTACGACGCCTATCTCGGCGTCGTCGTGCTGGTGCGCGTCGTCGACGGCGTGCTCAAGAAGGGCGATCGCATTCGCATGATGGGGACGGATGCGAGCTACGAGGTCGATCGGGTCGGCGTGTTCAAGCCCAAGCTCGAGCTGGTCGACGAGCTCGGGCCGGGCGAGATCGGCATGCTCACGGCGTCGATCAAGGATGTGGCCGACACCCGCGTCGGCGACACCATCACGGACGATCGCAAGCCGGTGGACAAGCCGCTGCCCGGCTTCCGCCCGTCGATCCCGGTGGTGTTCTGCGGCCTCTTCCCGGTCGATGCCGCCCAGTTCGAGGACCTGCGCGCGGCCATGGGCAGGCTGCGCCTCAATGACGCGAGCTTCTCCTACGAGATGGAGACCAGCGCCGCGCTCGGCTTCGGCTTTCGCTGCGGCTTCCTCGGGCTGCTGCATCTCGAGATCATTCAGGAGCGGCTGTCGCGCGAATTCAACCTCGACCTGATCGCGACCGCACCCTCGGTGATCTACAAGATCAAGACCACCGACGGCCGCGAGCTGGACATCCACAATCCAGTCGACATGCCGGACCCCAACCACATCGTCGAGATGCAGGAGCCGTGGATCGAGGCGACCATCCTCACGCCGGACGAGTACCTCGGCGCGGTGCTCAAGCTTTGCCAGGACCGCCGCGGTACCCAGAAGGAGCTCACCTACGTCGGCAGCCGCGCCATGGTGAAGTACGACCTGCCGCTCAACGAGGTGGTGTTCGATTTCTACGACCGCCTCAAATCGGTGTCGCGCGGCTACGCGTCGTTCGACTATCACCTGACCGACTACAAGGTCGCCGACCTCGTGAAGCTCCAGATGCTGGTGAACGGCGATCCGGTCGACGCGCTCGCCATGCTGGTCCATCGCACCCGCGCCGAGACCCGCGGCCGCGCCATGGCGGAGAAGCTCAAAGAATTGATCCCGCCGCACATGTTCCAGGTGCCGATCCAGGCCGCGATCGGCGGCAAGATCATCGCCCGCGAAACCGTGCGCGCCTTCCGCAAGGACGTCACCGCCAAGTGCTACGGCGGCGACGCCACCCGCAAGCGCAAGCTACTGGACAAGCAGAAGGAAGGCAAAAAGAAGATGCGCCAGTTCGGCAAGGTGGACATCCCGCAGGAGGCGTTCATCGCCGCGCTGAAGGTGGATGTCTGACCTGGGTCATTGCTAGGCGTGCGCAGCACGCCGAGGCAGTCCCGATCCGCAATCGCATGAGCAAGTGAAGAAGGATTGCTCGCGGAGTTGATCCTTGGCTCGGCGGAGGCGAGATCCGAGGGCGCGCAATGACGCCAGTCGTAGGTTGGGTCGAGCTCTTGCGAAACCCAACAGCCGCAAGTTTGGCGTTGGGTCTCGCTGCGCTCGACCCAACCTACAGTTCATGCGTATACCTCTCACCCCCCGATCACCGCGACGCCCTGGATCTCGATCAGCATCCCCGGCCGCGCGAAGTGCGACACCGTGATCAATGCGCTCGCGGGGAATTTTCCGTTGGCGAAGATGCCGCGGCGCAGCTCCACGAATCGGTCGCCGTGGCGCGGATCATTGATGAACACCGTCATGGTCACCATGTCGGCAAGGCTGCCGCCGACCCGGCGCAGCGTTGCGTCGATCAGTGCGAAGATCGTCTTCGTCTGGGCATCGAAGTCGCCCGAGATGTCGCGGCCCTCCGCGTCGCGCGTCGCGGTCTGGCCGGCGAGCCACACGGTGCGGCCGCCCTGCGTGATCACGGCAGGCGAAAAGGCGCGCGACTTCTGGAAATCGCTCGTTTCGAGATATTCGGTCATGTGGGCTCCTTGCCGGGAACATCCCGCCGGCCGCGCACGCGTTGCGCCCGCCAGCGGATCGCGGTCCGAGTATGGGCCGGGCTCTTCTGTTGCACCAGATCGAACAGCGCCCGGCTGCGGTTCGGCGCAGTGCCGCACGGCGCGCGACCGTGTGCGTCGCCGACGTCATTCAATTTTCGCACAAAATCGGCTAGAACAGTTGTCGATGTCAGCCGAGATGTCGCTCCAGTCGACTGCCGTGAAGTTGCTCGCCGGCGCCGTGATGGTGCTCGCCGCGACGGTCGCGCCTGCAGCCGCGCAGGATCTCGGCACGCTCAATCCTCAGCCGTTGCCACCGCTCGCCCACCCGGACGATCCAAAGACGCCCGCCAAGGAGTTATTCGGCCGCCGCACCACGCCGGCGGCGGGCCCGTCGCGCTCGATCGGCTTCTACGCGCATGGCTGCCTCGAGGGCGCTGCCGAGCTGCCCATCAACGGGCCGACCTGGCAGGTGATGCGGCTCTCGCGCAACCGCAACTGGGGCCATCCCAAGCTGATCAAGTTTTTGGAGCGCCTGTCCGCCAAAGCCGCCAAGGTGGGCTGGCCCGGCCTCCTGGTCGGCGACATGTCGCAGCCGCGCGGCGGCCCGATGATCACGGGCCACGCCAGTCATCAAGTCGGCCTCGACGCCGACATCTGGCTCACGCCGATGCCCGACCATACCCTCACGCGCAAGGAGCGCGAGGAGACGTCCGCCACCATGGTGGTGGCGTCGAGCCGGACCGACGTCGATCCGAAGGTGTGGACGCCGGCGCACCTCGCCGTGATCAAGGCCGCCGCCGAGGATCCGAACACGGAACGCATCTTCGTCAATGCGGCGATCAAGAAGGCGCTGTGCCGCGAGGCCGGGTCGGATCGCGCCTGGCTGCACAAGGTGCGGCCGTGGTGGGGTCACGACTATCATTTTCACGTGCGCATTTTCTGTCCGGCCGACAGCCCCGACTGCAAGACACAGCCGCCACCCGGCACCGAGGACGGCTGCGGCAAGGATCTCGATTGGTGGTTTCGCGACGCCATCATCCATCCCAAGCCACCGCCGCCGCGGCCGCCCAACGCGCCGCCGCCCAAGCCGCGCCCGCAAATGACCATGGCGGCGCTGCCCAAGGCGTGCAAAGCGGTGCTCAACGCGCCGTAGCGTATTTCTGCTTTGATTTATTCACCGTCATGGCCGGGCTTGTCCCGGCCATCCACGTCTTTGCCGCAAGGAAGACGTGGATGCCCGGCACAAGGCTGGGCATGACGCAGTGAAGGACCGTTGTCATGCATGTCGACATCTCCAGCCAGGACTTTTTTCGCAATCCCGCCGCCGCCACGGAGGCGCTGCGCGCCGCCGGTCCGCTGGTCGAGGTGCGCTTTCCGATCATCGGCAATGTCTGGACAACGACGACCCAGGAGCTCGCCGATCGCGTGCTCAAGGACAGCGACACCTTCACGGTGCGGCGGGCGGACGGCGAGATCGTCGGCGCGCGCTGGTGGATGCCGCGCATTATCCGCCTGCTATCGGAGCATATGCTGTCGATGGACGACCCGGATCATCGCCGGTTGCGCGATATCGTCGACGAGGCGTTCCGCCGCCGCGCCATCCTCGACATGGAGCCGCGCATCAGCGCGCTCGCCGACGAGCTCGCCGATCAATTGTTCGCCGCCGGAAGCCCGGCCGATCTGATCGAGCGCTATGCCCGTCAGCTGCCGCTTTCGGTCATATGCGAGCTGCTGGGCCTGCCGCTCGCCGACCGGGCCATGTTTTCATCCTGGGCGCATAGGTTCACGCGGTTCAGCGGCGCTTTCGGCGTATTCTCGCTGGTGCCGACCGTTTTCGCGCTGAAACGATACATCGAGCGCCGGCTCGACGTCGCGCGCCGGCACGGCGGCGACGGCCTCATCGCCGAGCTCGTCCGCGTCGAGCAGGAGGGGGGCCGCATCACCGGCAACGAGATGGTCGCGATGGTCTTTTTGCTGCTGCTCGCCGGCCACGAGACCACCGCTCACCTGATCAGCGGGTCGGTGCGCGAGCTGTTGATCGATCCGGGGCTGCGCGACTGGCTCGCGCAGGATTGGAGCCGGGTCAACCTGGCGGTCGAGGAGCTCTTGCGTTTCGTCACGCCGGTGCAGTTCACCAAGCCGCGCTACGTGCGCCGCGACGTCGAGCTCGGCGGCGTGCGGCTGAAGAAGGGCGCCGCGATCATGCCCATGCTCGCGGCTGCCAACGCGGACCCGCATGCGAACGTCGATTCGCAGCGCCTTGCGCTCGACCGGCGGCCGAATCGCCACCTCGCGTTCGGCACCGGCATCCATTTCTGCCTCGGCCATCAGCTCGCGCGCATCGAGGGTGCGTGTGCGCTCAAATCCCTGTTTCGCCGGTGGCCGAAGCTGACGCTCGCGGTGGATGATGCGGCGCTGAAATGGCGCACGCGCCCCGGCATCCGCGCGATCGAAAAGCTGCCGGTCGTCGCGGGTGAATAGCTCTCTGCCGTCATGCCCTGCGAAAAGCGAAAGTGGGGCATTCAGTACGCCGCAGCGGAGCGACGCGCGTGCCCGACGTTCCAGGGATCGTTCGTGAGTACGCGAATTGCCCGCTTTCGCCGGCGATGACGCCGAGCATTAGAAATGTCACACCACCGGCAGCACGTTCGTGTACTTCACCTGCTCCAGCGCAAAACTCGACTCGATCGACGCTACGCCTTCGAGCCTTGTCAGCTTCTGCTTGAGGAAGCGCTCATACGCCGCGAGATCGGGCACCACCACGCGCAGCCAGTAGTCGCGCGGGCCGGTCATCAGGTAGCACTCGAGCACCTCGGGCCAGCGTGCGATCGTTTTGGCGAAGCGCTCCAACGCCTGCTCACGCTGGCGCTCGAGCTTGACCGAGACGAAGACGCTCACCGGTAGGCCCACCGCCTGCTGGTCGAGCACCGCGACATAGCGCGCGATGACGCCGGCGCCCTCCAGCATGCGCACCCGCCGCAGGCAAGGGGAGGGCGACAGCCCGACTTGTGCCGCGAGGTCGGCGAGGCTCATGCGGCCGTCCTCCTGCAGCAGAGCGAGTATCTTGCGGTCGAGGGCGTCCAGCGCGTGCGGCATGAAGTCCGATCTCCTGGCGGATATTTTGGCAGATCATGCCAAATCCAGGATATATTGTGATCGAAATTGATGGCCGCTGCCAAGCCGTTAGTGCGAAAATGATGTCATGGCCAAAGCTCGCAAACCTCCCGCGTCCTCTTCCGACGATATCGCGCTGCTCGCAGCGCTCGAGCGCAAGGTGCTGTGGCTCGCGAGCTGGACCATCCACCATGCCAATCACCTGCGCGAGAGCGCGGACGGCCTCAAGGTCGGAGGCCACCAGGCCTCGTCGGCCTCGCTCGCCACCATCATGACGGCGCTCTATTTCGCGACGTTGCGGCCGCAGGACCGCGTCGCCGTCAAACCGCATGCGAGCCCGATCTTCCACGCCATCCAGTACCTGCTCGGCCGCCAGACGCGGGACAAGCTCGCGCATTTCCGCGGCTACAAGGGCGCGCAGAGCTACCCGTCGCGCACCAAGGATGCGGACGACGTCGACTTCTCCACCGGCTCGGTCGGTCTCGGCGTCGCGCAGACATTGTTCGCCTCGCTCACGCAGGACTACGTGCGCGCCCACGGCTGGGGGCTCGACCGCCCGGAAGGCCGCATGGTCGCGCTGGTCGGCGATGCCGAGCTCGACGAGGGCAATATCTTCGAGTCGATCCTCGACGGCTGGAAGCAGGGCCTGCGCAATTGCTGGTGGATCATCGACTACAACCGCCAGAGCCTCGACGCCGTGGTGCGCGAAGGCTTGTGGGAACGCTACGAGGCGCTGTTTCGCAATTTCGGCTGGCGCGTCGTGATCCTGAAATACGGCTCGCTGCTGCGCGAGGCGTTCCGGCAGCCCGGCGGCGAACGGCTGGAACGTTGGATCGACACGTGTCCCAACCAGCTCTACTCGGCGCTTGTCTTCCAGGGCGGTGCGGCATGGCGCAAGCGCCTCATGGAGGACCTTGGCGACGACGTCGCGCCGCTGCTCGCAACCCGCGACGACGACGCGCTCGCGCGGTTGATGACCAATCTCGCCGGCCACGACCTGCCGACGCTGCTCGCCGCCTTCGCGGACGACGAGCCGGACAAGCCGACCTGCTTCATCTGCTACACCATCAAGGGCTACGGGCTGCCGTTCGCCGGCCACAAGGATAACCACGCCGGCCTGATGACGCCGGCGCAGATGGAGACGCTGCGCGCCGCCATGAGCGTGCGCACCGGGCACGAGTGGGACAAGTTCGAAGGTCTCGATATCACGGCCGTCGACTTGCAGGCCTTCCTCGATCGCGTGCCGTTCGCGGCGCGTCCGGCTGAGCGGGCGCGGGCGCGCCAATTCGCGGTGCCGGCCGAGCTTGCCGTCACCATCGCGCCCGAGATGGCGACGCAGACCGGCTTCGGCCTCCTGCTCAACGAGATCGGCCGCGCGAGATCGGATCTCGCTGCGCGCATCGTGACCACCTCGCCGGACGTCACCGTCTCGACCAATCTCGGCCCCTGGGTCAACCGCCGCGGTCTGTTCGCACGCGAGAAGATGGCCGACACCTTCAAGAGCGAGCGCATCCCGTCGATCTTCAACTGGGATTTCTCGCCGACCGGCCAGCACATCGAGCTTGGCATCGCCGAGAACAACCTGTTCATCCTCTTGTCGGCACTCGGCCTCTCGCACGCCATCACGGGCGAGCGGCTGCTGCCGATCGGCACGCTCTACGACCCGTTCATCCAGCGCGGCCTCGATGCGCTCAATTACGCCTGCTACCAGGATGCGCGCTTTATTCTCGTCGCGACGCCCTCCGGCATTACGCTCGCGCCGGAAGGCGGCGCGCACCAGTCGATCGCGACGCCGCTGATCGGCATGGCGCAGGACGGGCTCGCGGCGTTCGAGCCCGCCTTCGTCGACGAGCTCGCCGTCATCCTCGCCTTCGCGCTCGACTACATCCAGAAGGACGGCGGCGCAGAGCCCGCCGAGCGCAACTGGCTGCGCGACGAGACCGGCGGCTCGGTCTATCTGCGCCTGTCGACGCGGCCGATCGAGCAGATCAAGCGGACGATGACGCTGGAGCTGCGTCAGGAGATCGTCGACGGCGCATATTGGCTGCGCCCGCCCGGTCCCAACTGCGAGGTCGTCATCGCCTACACGGGTGCGGTCGCGCCGGAGGCGAACGAGGCGGTGTGGCGCATCGCCGAGGATCGCCGCGATGTCGGCCTGCTCGCGGTCACGTCAGCCGACCGGCTCAATGCCGGCTGGGCGGCGGCCCAGCGCGCACGTGAGCGCGGCCTCGTCCATGCGCGCTCGCACATCGAGCGCCTGCTCGCGGGCGTGCCGCATCACTGCGGCATCGTCACGGTGCTCGACGGACATCCCGCGACGCTCGCCTGGCTCGGTGCCGTGCACGGCCACCGCATGCGCCCGCTCGGCGTCGAGCATTTCGGCCAGACCGGCACGATCGCCGATCTCTATCGCCACTACGGCATCGATGCGAACGCGATTGCCGCCGCCGCCGCGGCGCTCACGCCGGGGCGGCCGATAAGGTATCTGCGGGCGCTCTCCTGATTTAGAGGCAGGTCGAGCCGGGAGTGCTTCCGGAGTCGCGACAGGGGATTTGCTTTTCGAGCGCCTGCAATCGCTTCTTGGCGTCGACCTGGGCGGGAATGTCGAAAATCGTCTTCGCTCGAAGCTCGATCGCCTTGCGGAAGTCGGCGGTCGCGAGCGCCACCTTGCCCTCGTCCTGGTAGAGACGACCGCGTGCATAGTGGGTTTCGATCTGCTGCGGATCGAGCGCGATAGCGCGGCCGAATGCTTCGATGGCGCCGGCGTCTTCGTGCTTTTTGGCGAGAATCATCCCGCGGACCGCGAACGCTCCGGCGAACGTCGGATTGAGCGCGAGCGTGCGATCGGTGTCGGCGGTCGCCTTGGCGAGGTCGCCGAGCGAGAGGTAGGCGCGCCCACGGATGAAGTAGGTCATGAAGGGTGGGTCGACGCCGTTGGCCAGCGCCTGATCGAATGCCGCGATGGCGCGGGCCGCCTGGCCGCTGGCGAGCAGCGCCAAGCCGCGTCCCGTATAGGCGACGCCGTTGGTCGGGTTGAGTTGCAGGGCGCGATCGAAATCCGCTTGCGCCTCGGCGCCGCGCCCTTTGAGGACGAGCGCGAACCCGCGCCCCGCCAATGCCGGCGGGAATGAGGGATTGATTCCGAGCGCCCGGTCGTAGTCGGCGAGCGCTTCGTCGACGCGTCCCTGCTGCTGCCGCAGTTGCGCGTGACCCATATAGCCACCGATGGACTTCGGATTGATTTCAATAGCGAGCTCATACTCCGCGAGCGCCAGATCGGTTTGTCCCCTAATCCAGAACACCCGAGCGCGCCCGACATGGGCGTCGACGTTTCGCTGATCGAGCGCGAGGGCGTGATCGAAATCCGTCATCGCGTCGTCGGGCTGCCGGGCCGCCGCGCGGACGGTGCCGCGGATCGCGTAAGTCCTCGCATCGGCGGGTGCCAACCTGACGGCGGTGTCGCAGTCGGCCAGCGCCTGGACGTACTGCCGCTTCTCCGAGCGGGCCAGCGCGCGCAGCAGCAGGGCACCCGGTGACGGTGCGTTGGTCGCGATCACCTTGTCCAGGATGACGATGGCTTCATTGGCTTTGCCTTGCGTGACCAGAACGGCAGCTTGCGCCATCATGCTCGGCGTCGTCGGATTGGCCCGAGCGGTAGGCGCCGGCACCGTACGGGCGCTCTCCGCCTTGGCGGCGAGCGCGGACGCCTTCATCTCTTGGGCGCGGCGATTGTCGGGTGCCAGCGCCAGCGCCCGCTCGTAATCCGCAACCGCGCGGTCGAGGTCGCCTTTCGCATTGAACGCGTCGCCCCGGCTGCTGAAATACGTCGAGACCTTCGGGTTTATGGCGATCGCGCGGTTGAAGTCGGAGATTGCCTTGTCCAGCTCGTCCTTGAAGCGAAAGGTATTGCCGCGGGCCGCGAACGCCTCGGCCATGCCGGGGTTGAGCGCGATGGCGTGATCGAAATCCGCCATCGCCCGATCGAGCTTGCCGCTCTGCCGCAACGCCAAGCCACGGCTCAGATACGCGAACGGATAATCGGGACGTAGCGCGATGGCGCGGTCGAAATCGGCGAGGGCGCCCTCCATGTCGTGGCGCATGACGCGCACGTTGCCGCGTCCCACATGGGCGCCCACGTTGTCGGGATCGATCTCGAGAGCGCGCTCGAAACTGGCGGCTGCGCGTGCCAGGTCGCCCTTCTGTCGAGAAGCCGCGCCGAGCCAGCTAAACGCCTCGACGGAACGCGGCGCGAGCTTCGTGGCGATCTCCAGATCCGCCAAGGCGTCGTCGAGGCGCCCTTGCTCGCGATATCGCCCTGCGCGCCGGATGCGCGCGGTTGCGAGGTCCGGCGCGCCGCGCGTGTTCGCCTCGATGATCGCGCTGCAGCCGGCGATGACCTTATCGGGCGCGGTGCCGATGCAATCGTCCCATGCCTCGGCGCGGGCCGCGGTGGCCTGGAGCCCGATGGCCGCGGCAACGATGACGGTACGCTTGAGCGCGCTGGCCGCCACACGATGCCATGGCGACAACGACTGCAAGATGTCGGAACGTCTCACGACCGACTCCCTGTCCAACCCGTCGCCGATGCGCACTCTGCCCGTGGCGCGTGCCGTTGTCGAGGGTTGCGCCGGATCATGAGCACACGCTGCGTCAGCGCTCATGCCGAGCAAAACGAAGCCAGAAAATGCTGTGATTTCAGTGCCCGGGTCGTCGGCCGATATCGGCGATCGGGCTTACCGCCTTTCCAACACCATCGCGGCGCCCTTCTCGGCGATCATGATGGTCGGCGAATTGGTGTTGCCCGACGTGATCGTCGGCATCACCGAGGCGTCGATCACCCGCAGGCCATCAAGGCCCATGACGCGCAGCCGCTCGTCCACCACGGCGAGCGGATCGGACGGCAGCCCCATTTTGGCGGTGCCGACCGGATGGAAGATCGTCGTGCCGACGTCGCCTGCGGCCTTCACGAGGCTCGCCTCGTCGTCGCCGACCGACGGCCCCGGCAGATATTCGACCGGCTGATATTTGGCGAGCGCAGGCTGCGCCACGATGCGGCGCGCGACGCGCAACGAGTCGGCGGCCACGTGGCGGTCCGCGTCGGTCGTGAGATAGCGCGGCGAAATCGCGGGCGGATCGGCCGGGTTCGCGGTCTTGAGGCGGATGTGGCCACGGCTCGTCGGCTGCACGTTGCAGACGCTCGCGGTGAACGCCGGGAACCTGTGCAGCGGGTCGCCGAACTTGTCGAGCGACAAGGGCTGCACGTGAAACTGGATGTTGGCGCGCTCGCGCGAGCCGTCGGAGCGGGTGAACAGGCCGAGCTGCGAGGGCGCCATGGTCAGCGGGCCGCGCCGGCGCAGCGCGTAGTCGAGCGCCATGCCGAGCTTGCCGAAGCGCGAGTAGTAGATCTCGTTCAGCGTCTTTGCGCCCGTGACCTTGTAGATGAGCCGAAGTTGCAGATGATCCTGCAGGTTCTCGCCGACGCCCGGTTTGTCGAGCACCACCGGGATGCCAAGTGCCTGAAGCTGCGCGGCTGGCCCGATGCCCGACAAGAGCAGGATCTGCGGCGAGCCGACCGAGCCGGCCGCGAGAATCACCTCGCGCTTGGCGCGGGCACGCCGCGTCTCGCCGCCTTGCCGCCAGCGCACGCCGGTCGCGCGCCGACCGTCGAACTCGACGCCTTCGACCAGGCATCCGGTCTCGAGCCGCAGGTTGGTCCGCTCGAGCGCGGGTTTGAGAAAGCCGCGCGCCGCCGACCAGCGCCGGCCGCGCTTCTGGTTGACGTGGAAATAGCACGAGCCCTCGTTGTCGCCCGTGTTGAAGTCGTCGATGCGCGCGATCCCCGCCTGCTCAGCCGCCTCGCAGAAGGTCTCCAGCAACTCCCAGCGCAGGCGGGCGGCCTCGATCCGCCACTCGCCGCCGATCGCGTGCGTGGCGCTCTCGCCTAGGAAATGGTGCTCGTGCTTCTTGAAGAACGGCAGCACGTCATCCCAGCCCCAGCCGGTGAGGCCGAGCTGGCGCCAGTGATCGTAGTCGCGGCCCTGGCCGCGCATGTAGATCATGGCGTTGATCGCCGACGATCCGCCGATGACCTTGCCGCGCGGATAGTTGAGCACGCGGCCGTTGAGACCCGGCTCGGGCTCGGTCTTGAACATCCAGTCGGAGCGCGGATTGCCGATCGCGAACAGGTACCCGACCGGAATGTGAAGCCAGATCCAGTTGTCCATGCCGCCCGCTTCGAGGATCAGCACCCGCGTCGCCGGGTCGCGCGAGAGCCGGTTCGCCAGCACGCAGCCGGCCGAGCCCGCGCCCACCACGATGTAGTCGTACTCGCCGTCGATCGAATTGGCTTGCGGCATTTCCGGCATTTCCCGTTCACGTGGTCTTCACGATGGCTCGCCCGGCCGGGGCGCAGTTTATCACTGAACGCCTGCGGCGCGCCCATGCGACAATCCCGCCGAGCGGGCCGATTGGCGCTCGCCGGTGCGGCTTGCTAATATCGGGCCGCGATCCGCCGCCGCGCCGTAAGCGCGTGTTGTCGCCCGGGACGGCGCTTCCGGGATGATCGATGCAATCATGATTTGGCCTTTTCGCGAGGGCGCGCTTTTGCGTGCCCTGCGCCGCTTGGAGCTTCCCCTATGTCCAAATTCCTTTCCGCGTTCGTCCTGTCGCTGCTTGTCGGCGTCGCGGGCGTGCTCGGCACGCCCGCGCAGGCGCAGGAGAAGTCGCTGACCGTCTTCGCCGCCGCTTCGATGAAGAACGCGCTGGACGACGTCGATGCCGCCTACAGCAAGAAGACCGGCATCAAGGTGGTGGTGAGCTACGCGGCAAGCTCCGCGCTGATGAAGCAGATCGAGCAGGGCGCGCCCGCCGACGTGTTCGTCTCGGCCGACCTCGACTGGATGGACTACGGCAGCAAGAAAAAAGTCATCAAGGATGACACGCGCGTCAAGCTGCTCGGCAACAAGATCGTGCTGATCGCGCCGCAGGATTCCAAGATCAACCACGTGGACATCGGCCAGGGCTTCGATCTCGCCACGCTCGCCGGCGACGGCCGCGTCACCACTGGCGACGTCAAGTCGGTGCCGGTCGGAAAATATGCCAAGGCGGCGTTGGAGAAGCTCGGCGCCTGGAAGGCGGTCGAGCCCAAGATGGCCATGGCCGAAAGCGTTCGCGCCGCGCTTGCCCTCGTTGCCCGCGGCGAGGCGGTGCTCGGCATCGTGTACGAGACCGACGCCAAGATCGAGCCGAAGGTCAAGATCGTCGGCGTCTTTCCGGACAGCTCGCATCCGCCGATCATCTACCCGGTCGCCGCCACCGCGTCCGCGAAGGGCGACACCGCCGGCTATATCGCATTTCTCCGCAGCCCGGACGCCAAGACGATTTTCGAGAAGTACGGCTTCACGGTCTTGGTGAAGTAATGTTGGTGATGGGCGCACCCCTTGCTCCTCGCTGTTCCCCTCGCCCCGCGCGCGCAGCGCGTGGCGAGGAGCGGCTAGGGGCGGGGGGCGGCCACAAGCTCGGAGCAAGCGTAGTCATCCCAACCCGTCCGCCGCAGCTTCGCCACGCCGGCCGGCTCTCCCCGCCCACGGGCGGGAGGGCGGAAGTCGCTCTCTGCGAATAGTTCATGCTCTCTCTCACCCCCGAGGAATGGACCGCGATCGAGCTGTCGCTGCGCATCGCGGTGGTGGCGACGATCGCGGCACTGCCGTTCGGGCTCGCGATCGCGTGGGTGCTGGCGCGCAAGGACTTCTGGGGCAAGGCGATCGTCGATGGGATCGTGCATCTGCCCCTGGTCCTGCCGCCGGTGGTGACCGGCTATCTGCTGCTCATATGGTTCGGCCGCAAAGGTCCGATCGGCGCATTCCTCGATCACGCGTTCGGCATCGTCCTGTCGTTCCGCTGGACCGGGGCGGCGCTGTCCTGCGGCGTGATGGGCTTCCCGTTGATGGTGCGGGCAATGCGGCTCTCGATGGAGGCGATCGACCGCCGCCTCGAGGACGCCGCCGCGACTCTGGGCGCGAGCGGCCCGTGGGTGTTCGCCACCGTTACGCTGCCGCTCGCGCTGCCCGGCGTGATCGCCGGCATGGTTCTGTGCTTTGCCAAGGCGCTCGGCGAGTTCGGCGCCACCATCACGTTCGTCTCCAATATCCCGGGCGAGACCCAGACGATCTCAGCCGCGATCTACACCTACACCAACGTGCCGGGCGGCGACGCGGCGGCAGGACGCCTGGTGCTGATCGCGATCGTGATCTCGCTTGCGGCGCTGATCGCGTCCGAATGGTTCGCGCGCCGCGCCGGCCTGCGCTTCCACGGGGAGTGAAGGATGATCCCCGAAAAGCGGGCACCGGTTTTCGGAAAGGATCACGCTCAAAATAATAGCGTCCTGGCGCTCGACGTCGAGAAGCGCCTGGGCGACTTCGTGCTCGCCGCCAAGTTCGATGTGGCGGGCGGCGCGACGGCGCTGTTCGGGCCGTCGGGCTCAGGCAAGACCTCCATCGCCAACCTGATTGCCGGCCTGCTCAAGCCCGACCGCGGCCGCATCGAGCTCGATGCATCAGTGCTGTTCGACGCGGCGGCGCGCATCAACGTGCCGCCGCACCGCCGGCGCATCGGCTATGTCTTTCAGGAGGGGCGGCTGTTTCCGCATATGTCGGTGCGCCGCAATCTCGATTATGGGCGCTGGATGAGCGGCCTCGCCCGCGACGATGCGGAGGCCGGCCGCGTCGTCGAGATGCTCGACATCGGCCATTTACTCGATCGTCGCCCCGGCAAGCTGTCGGGCGGCGAGCGCCAGCGCGTCGCCATCGGCCGTGCGCTGCTGGTCAAGCCGCGGCTGCTGCTGCTTGACGAGCCGCTCGCCTCGCTCGACTCGGGCCGCAAGCAGGAGATCCTGCCCTACCTGCTGCGCCTGCGCGATGACGCAAAGGTGCCGATGCTCTATGTCAGCCATGACGCGCCCGAGCTCGAGCGCATCGCGACCGCCGTCGTGCGAATCGCCGACGGTCAGATCGTGGCGCACGGCGGCTTGGAGCTGTTGGCGGCCCGCGACTCCGCGTAGGGTGGGTTGGCGCGAAGCGCGTAACCCACCAACCGGGTCTCCGCTTGCGAGTCAGCCGGTGGGTTACGGCCCTTCGGGCCCAACCCACGCTACGGACCGAGCGAGAGTCATGTTCCCGCCGCAGCGCATCGTCTGCCTCACCGAGGAAACCGTCGAAACGCTTTACCTGCTCGGCGAGGAGGCGCGCATCGTCGGCGTCTCCGGCTACGCGGTACGGCCGGCGCGGGTACGGCGCGAGAAGCCGCGCGTCTCCGCCTTCATCTCGGCGGACATCGACAAGATACTGGCGCTTGCGCCCGACCTGGTGCTCACGTTCTCCGACCTGCAGGCCGATATCGTCGCGGCCCTGATCCGTCGCGGCGTCGCGGTGCATGCCTTCAACCAGCGCAGCCTCGCCGGCATTCTCGCCATGATCCGCACGGTCGGCGCGCTGGTCGGGGCAGTTGCCAAAGGCGAGGCGCTCGCCGCGTCGTTCGAGCAGCGCCTCGCCGGCGTGCGCACGCGTGCCGCGCAGCTCGCGCGCCGCCCCCGCATCTATTTCGAGGAGTGGGACGACCCGATGATCTCGGGCATCGGTTGGGTGTCCGAGCTCGTCGCGACGGCAGGCGGGAGCGATGTCTTTGTTGAGCTGTCGTCGCGGCAGAGCGCAAAGGATCGCATCGTCTCGCCGGACGCCGTCATCGCCGCCGCGCCCGACATCATTGTGGGCTCATGGTGCGGCAAGAAATTCGTGCCGGCGCGCGTCGCGTCGCGGCCGGGGTTCGCCGACATCCCGGCGGTGCGCCGGGGATTTATGCGCGAGATCAAGTCGACACTTATCCTGCAGCCCGGCCCGGCCGCCCTGACCGATGGACTGGATGCATTGGAGAAGATCATCGGGGAGTGGTCGGAGTCTCTGCCGTAGGTGGGCCAAGCCGCAAAGCGGCGCGCCCACGCGGTGGGCACGCTTCGCTTTACCCGCCATGCGAGCTACCGGCTGCGTCCGAAGCGACGTAGCGCGAAGATCACGTGCCGCACGCGACGCTTGAGGCCCATGAGCAGTGTCTCCGGCGTCACCGGATCGGGCTCGTCGAGCTGCAAGCCGATGCTCGATGCGCGGCCGTCGACGACCTTATGCACGATCAGCCGAATCGGCCCGATCGCCAGCACGTCGTTCGGCCGCGGCGGATGGTGGAGCTCCTCGGCGATATGATCGGCGAGCGGCATGTCGGCATGGTCGGGCGC
>DASXCK010000441.1:0-7618 GCA_036491235.1 Xanthobacteraceae bacterium
GCGAGCGAGGCGGCTTCTCTCGGGTTCGCCACACTTATGGGTTTGGCCGGGCTTATTTCGGTCTCGATTGGGATGTTAAATCTGTTCCCGATACCATTGCTCGACGGGGGTCACCTTTTGTTCTACGGCATCGAGGCGGCCCGGGGACGGCCGCTCTCGGAACGGGTCCAGGAAGTCGGGTTCCGCATCGGTCTTGCGATCATCGTCATGTTGATGATCTTTACGGTGTGGAATGACGTTGCGCACTTGCGCGGCTCCTAGGTGTAACGGACCTGCAACGCCCTGACCCTAAAGGACAATGGAGGAGGCAAAGTACGGTTGCGCAGGTACGTAAAGCCTGTACAAACGAGATGGGGAGTCGGTGGGGACTCGCCGGGGATTCTAAGGGGATAGGGCGCGGAGCGCATGGGACGTTGCGTTCGGGGAATCGGAGGACTTGGCGCGGCCGTCAAGGTTCTCATCGGGGCTGTTTTCTGCCTGGTGGCCATAAGTATGGGCACGGCAGAGTACGCGCATGCGCAATCAGTCTCCCAAATCGTCGTCGAGGGTAATAAGCGGGTCGAGGCGGAGACCATCCGCTCCTACTTCCGCGCCGGCGGAGGCGCGAATGAGCAACTCGATGCAGCCCACGTCGACGCGGGCCTGAAGGCGCTTTACGCGACCGGTTTGTTCCAAGACGTAAAGATCAACCGTGAGGGCGGTCGCGTCGTCGTCACGGTGATCGAGAACCCGGTCATCAATCGGGTCGCGTTCGAGGGCAACAAGAAGGCCAAGGACGAGCAGCTCTCGGCCGAGATCCAGTCGAAGGCGCGCGGCACCTTCTCGCGCGCCACGGTGCAATCGGATGTCGAGCGCATCATCGACGTCTATCACCATAGCGGACGCTACGACGTCCGCGTCGATCCGAAGATCATCCAACTGCCCAACAACCGCGTCGACCTCGTCTTCGAGATCACCGAGGGCTCGAAGACCGGCGTCGCGACGATCAACTTCATCGGCAACAAGCACTTTTCCGATTACCGCCTGAGCGACGTGATCAAGACCGGCGTCACTCACTGGTGGAGCTTCCTCAAGAACAACGACATCTATGACGCCGACCGCATTGAGGTCGATCGCGACCTGCTGCGCCGGTTCTACCTGCGCAACGGCTTTGCCGACGTGCGCATCGTGTCGGCGACCGCCGAATACGAGCCCTCCAGGAAGGGCTTCGTCATCACCTATACGATCGATGAAGGCGACCAGTATCGGTTCGGCAGCGTCGACATCCAGTCGACCGTGAACGCGGTGCGGCCCGATACCCTGCGGCCGATCCTGCGCGTTTCCCCCAACACGATTTACAACGCCGATCTGGTGCAGAAGACCGTCGAGGACCTGACGATCGACGTGGCCAAGCGCGGCTATCCGTTCGCCACCGTCAAGCCGCGTGGCGACCGCGATTTCGAGCACAAGCTCGTCAACGTCGTCTTCACGCTGGAAGAGGGCCCGCACGCCTATATCGAGCGCATCAACATCCGCGGCAACACCAAGACGCGCGACTACGTGATCCGGCGCGAGTTCGACATCGTCGAGGGCGATGCCTACAACCACGCGCTCATCGACCGTGCCGAGCGGCGGTTGAAGAACCTCAATTACTTCAAGAGCGTCAAGGTCACGAGCGAGCCGGGCTCGGCGCCCGACCGCGTCATCATCGACGTCGATGTCGAGGAGCAGTCGACCGGCGAATTCTCGTTCTCGGCCGGCTATTCGACCGCCGATGGCGTGCTCGGTGAAGTCGGCATCGGCGAGCGCAACCTGCTCGGCACCGGCGACGTTGCGCGCGCCTCGATCCAATACGGTTCGAATGCGCGCGGCTTCAACCTGTCCTACATAGAGCCCTACCTGCTCGGCGAGCGACTGGCGCTCGGCCTCGATGTGTTCGCCAAGCAGACGACGGACCCGACCTATCTGTCGTACACCTCGTCGACCATCGGCGGCGACGTCAAGCTCGGCATTCCGATCACCGACTACCTGAGCACGCAGTTGCGCTACACGGCCTATCGGCAGGAGATCCAGCTGCCGCAGCAGTTCGACAACTGTAACAACGTCAGCCCGAACAGCGCGAACAACACCTTTCCGACGCCAGACAAGCAGGGGCTGATAGACCCCGCCACCGGAGCGCCATTCACCACCAACTGCTATGCGGACGGTGAGGCTTCGCTGGCGGTGCGCAGGGAACTCGCGTCCGGTCCGGTGTTCGTGTCGATGCTCGGCTACGGCTTCACCTACAACACGCTCGACAATAATCGTAATCCGACCAGCGGCTTCCTTGCCGTCATCAATCAGGACGTGGCGGGCGCAGGCGGCGACGTGAACTTCATCAAGACCACCGGCGACTTCAAGCTCTACGACGAGGTGCTGCCTGATCTCATTGGCTTGCTGCGCTTCCAGGGCGGCTATGCGACCGGCTGGGGCGGGCAGGGCCTGCGCATGCTGGACCACTTCCAGGCCGGGCCGAACATGGTCCGCGGCTTCGCGCCGGCGGGCTTCGGTCCGCGCGACTTGACGCCGGGCACCAACAACGACGCGCTTGGCGGCTCGCTCTACTGGGCGGCGACTGTCGAGTTCCAGCAGCCACTGTGGTTCGCGCCGAAGGACTTCGGCATGCGCTTTGCGGTGTTCGCGGACGCTGGCCAATTGCTCGACTACAAGGGACCGACCTCATGGGACGTGACCGGCGAGCAACTGACGACCTGCCCGAGCGGCATCGTGGGTACGCTCTGCAACGATACGATGATCCGTTCGTCGGCGGGCGTCGGATTGATCTGGGACTCGCCGTTCGGGCCGCTGCGCTTCGATCTCGCCTATCCGATCACGAAGCAGTCCTACGATCACACGCAGCTCTTCCGTTTCGGCGGTGGAACGAAGTTCTGATCTAATCGGAGGCGACGGGCGGCCGGCCGCGCCAAGCGACTGGCCACGAAGCGGGTGGATGAGCGAGCCACTGTTCTTCAAGCCCGCACGGGCGCTCACGGTCGGCGAGATCGTGACGCTGACCGGGGCCGAGCCGCGCGCCGATACGGACCTTTCGAGGCCGATCGGCGACATTGCGCCGCTCGACAACGCCGGTCCCGCAGATATCACATTCTTCGATAACCCGAGGTTCGCCAATGCGCTCGCCGCGGTGCGCGCGGGCGCGTGCCTTGTGGGTGAGCGCTTCGCCAAGGATGTGCCGGCACGCGTCGCCGCCTTGCGGGTCGCCGAGCCCTATCGCGCCTTCGTCACGGTCGCGCGCGCGCTGTTTCCCGCCGCACAGCGCCCGTCCTCACTATTCGGCGCCGATGGAATTGCGGCTGGGGCAACCGTGCACCCTACAGCGCGCCTCGAGCAGGGCGTCGTCGTCGATCCGGGCGTCGTGATCGGCCCAGGTGCCGAGATCGGTGCGGGCTCGGTGATCGCGGCCAACGCCGTGATCGGCCCGCAGGTCCGCATCGGCCGCCAATGCGCGATCGGCGCTGGGGCTTCGCTCATGCATGCGCTGGTCGGCGATCGGGTGATCATCCACCCGGGTTGCCGCATCGGCCAGGACGGGTTTGGCTTTCTTCCCGACCGAGCCGGGTCGATCAAGATTCCGCAGACCCGCCGGGTGATCATCCAGGACGATGTCGAGATCGGCGCCAACACGACGATCGATCGCGGCAGCACACGCGACACGGTGGTCGGCGAGGGGACCAAAATCGATAATTTGGTGCAGATCGGCCATAATTGTTCGATCGGGCGACATTGCTTCATCGTCTCGCAGACTGGTATCTCGGGCAGTGTCGAAGTCGGAGATCACGTCATGCTGGGCGGCCAGGTCGGCATCGCTGATCACCTGACGATCGGGACGGGCGCCAAGCTCGGCGCACGCAGCGGCGTCATCACCGACGTGCCGCCCGGCGTCCAATGGGGCGGTTTTCCGGCGCGGCCGTTCCGCGAATGGCTCAAGGCCGAGGCAATCGTCGGGAAGATGGTGCGGGGCGGGAAGGGCCGGCACAAGGCTGAGGGCGGCGAATGACGGACGAAAGCCTCGGCGCAGCCGATATCCAGCGCATTCTGGCGGCACTGCCGCATCGCTACCCGTTCCTGATGATCGACCGCATCATCAATATCCGCGGCAACGAATCGGCGGTCGGCATCAAGAACGTGACGGCCAACGAGCCACAGTTTCTCGGCCATTTTCCCGGCAATCCGGTGTTTCCGGGCGTGCTGCTGATCGAGGGCATGGCGCAGACCGCGGGCGCGATCTGCATCATGGCGGCGAAGAACCTCGCCAGCCGCCCGCAGGTCGTCTACCTCATGACCATCGACAAGGCGAAATTCCGCAAACCGGTGGTGCCTGGCGATACGGTCGAGTACCACGTCACCAAGACCAACCTGCGTCGCAACATGTCGTGGTTCCGCGCCGAGGCGAAAGTCGCGGGGCAACTTGTCGCCGAGGCCGAGGTCGGAGCGATGACGGGGGACGCGCCGGCATGACGGCGATCGACCCAACCGCCCGCGTCGCACCCGGCGCGGCGATCGGACGGGATGTCACCATCGGACCCTACTGCGTCATCGGGCCGGACGCCATCATCGGCGACGGTTGCCGGCTCCTCGCGCATGTCCATATCGCGGGCCGCACCGCGATCGGGCCGCGCACCGCGATCTACCCATTCGCGTCGCTCGGGACGCCGCCGCAGTCGACGCGCTACCGGGGCGGCCCGACACGGCTCGTGATCGGCGCCGATTGCGACCTGCGCGAGAGCGTCACCATGAATCTCGGCACCGAGGACGGCGGCGGCATCACCACGGTGGGCGACCGCGGCTTCTTCATGGCCAACAGCCATGTCGGCCACGACTGCCACGTCGGCAATGACGTCACATTCGCGAACTGCGCGACCTTGGGCGGCCATGTCGAGATCGGCGACGGGGTGGTGATCGGCGGCCTCTCGGCGGTGCATCAATTCACCCGGATCGGATCATTCGCGATGATCGGCGGCGTCGCCGGCGTGCGTGGCGACGTGATTCCGTTCGGCCTCGCCAACGGCGACTACGCCCGGCTCGAAGGCCTCAACCTGATCGGCCTCAAACGCCGCAAGTTCTCGCGCGAGCGCATCCAGGCATTGCGCCGCGCCTATCGCCGGCTGTTTCTCGACCCCGGCTCATTCGCGGCGCGGCTCGAGGAGGCAGCGCAGGAATTCGCCGCAGACGAGGCCGTCATGCAGATCGTCGCATTCATTCGCGCCGGCGAGCACCGGCCGCTGTGCCGGCCGGATTTGACCCGCAAGGAGTGAGCCTCATGAGCGCGCCGCCGGAACGGCGTGACGTCGCGCCGCCCGCGGACGCGGCGCCGCTCGGCATCGTGGCGGGCGGTGGCAGCCTGCCGCTCGCCGTCGCCGACGCGGTGAGCCGGCGCGGCAGACCGGTGGTGATGTTCTCGATGCGCGGCTGGGCGGAACCCGCGGCCGGCCGTCACCCGCATCATTGGATCGCGGTCGGCCAGCTCGGCCGGCTTTTCCGTCTCGCGCGGCGCGAGGGCTGTCGCGATCTCGTCTTCATCGGCGCGTTGACGCGTCCGGCGATCTCGCAGATCAGGCTCGACTGGACGACGTTTCGGTTGCTGCCGCGCCTGTTGCGCGCCTTTCGCGGCGGCGACGACCGCCTGCTGTCGGGGGTCGGGGGCATCTTCGAGGATCACGGCTTCCGCCTCGTCGGTGCGCATGAGGTCGCGCCGGAAATCCTCGCGCCCGCCGGGCCGCTGGGGCGTCATTCGCCCGGCGAGCGGGAGCGCCGCGACATTGATGTCGCGCTCGGGCTGCTCGCCGCAATGGGGCCCTACGACGTCGGCCAGTGCGCGGCGGTTGCGGACGGCCACGTCCTGGCCGTCGAGGCCGCCGAGGGCACCGATCATATGCTCGATCGCGTCGCGGCCCTGCGCCGCGAGGGGCGCCTGCACAGCGCGGCCGGCGTCGGCGTCGTGGTCAAGGCGCCCAAGCCCGGCCAGGATCGGCGCTTCGACCTGCCGTCGGTCGGCCCGCAAACTGTCGAGGGCGTCGCGCGCGCGGGGCTGGCCGGCCTCGCGATCGTTGCCGGGGCCACCGTGGTCGCCGAGGCGGACCGCGTCGTGCGGCTTGCCGACGAGCATGGACTGTTCGTCATCGGTATCGCGCCACGTGAGGACGCCCGATGACGGACACCGCGGCGGAGCGGCGCGCTGGCGCGCCGTTGCGCGTGTTCATCATCGCAGGCGAGGAGTCGGGTGACCGGCTGGGCGGGGCGCTGATCGCGGCGCTGCGACGGCGCGCCGGAACGAACATCATCTTCGAAGGCATCGGCGGCCACGCCATGGCGGCGCAGGGCGTCGCGAGCCTCTTTCCGATCGACCATCTTGCGATCGTCGGCGTCAGCGCGATCCCGCAACGGCTGCCCGCGATCCTGCGCGACATTCGGCGGGCGGCCGAGCGCGTCATCGCGGTGCGTCCCGACGTGCTGGTGATCATCGATAGCCCCGACTTCACGCACCGAGTGGCGCGGCGGGTGCGGGCCGCGGCGCCCGCCATTCCGATCGTCGACTACGTATCGCCGTCGGTCTGGGCCTGGCGGCCCGGCCGCGCGCGCGCCATGCGTGCCTATGTGGATCACGTGCTGGCCCTCCTGCCGTTCGAGCCGGCCGCGCACGAGCGCCTTGGCGGGCCACCGTGCAGCTATGTGGGGCATCCGCTGTCGGAGGAGGTCGATAGACTTCGTCCGAACCCGGAAGAAGAACGCCGGCGCGCGTCCGAGCCGCCGGTCGTGCTGATGCTGCCCGGCAGCCGCTCGGGCGAGATCGCGCGGCATCTCGCGGTGTTCGGCGCCGCGGTGGGCCTGCTCGCGCAGCGCCATGGGGCGCTTGATGTCGTGCTACCGAGCGTGCCGCACCTTGCCGAGCGGGTACGCGCTGGTGTGGCCGACTGGCCAGTGCGGCCGCGTGTCGTGGTCGCGCAGGCGGACAAATGGGCCGCGTTCCGCACAGCGCGCGTCGCGCTCGCGGCGTCCGGCACGGTGACGCTGGAGCTTGCGGTCGCCGGCATCCCGACGGCGGTGGCCTACAGGGCGTCGGTGCTGACCGAACTGGTCTACCGCGCCTTCGTGCGAGTGCCGACCATCGTGCTTGCGAACCTCGTGCTCGGCGAGACCGTGATGCCGCAGATCATCCAGCGCGACGCGACGCCCGAGCGGTTGGCCGACGAGTTGTCGCGATTGATCGGAGATACGCCGGAGCGGCGCGCCCAGGTCGACGCGTTTGCCCGCCTCGACGACGTCATGGCCATCGGGCGGACGCGGCCGAGCGAAGCGGCAGCCGATGTCGTGATCGCGGTGGCGCAGCGCGGCCGAGCTTAGGCTACTTGCGCCGCGAGATCGGGTTGTAGTCGCGCCGCGCGGCGCCGGTATAGAGCTGACGCGGCCGGCCGATCTTCTGGCTCGGGTCCTCGATCATCTCCTTCCACTGGGCGATCCAGCCGACCGTGCGGGCGACCGCGAACAGCACCGTGAACATGCTGGTCGGGAAGCCCATGGCCTTGAGCGTGATGCCCGAATAGTAGTCGACGTTCGGGTAGAGCTTCTTCTCGATGAAGTACTC
>DASXCK010000442.1:0-23302 GCA_036491235.1 Xanthobacteraceae bacterium
AAAGGCCTCACGCTGCAGCAGGCGGTCGAGAAGATGCGCGGCCCGGTGAACACCCAGGTCCACCTCAAGATCGTGCGCAAGGGTCTCGAGAAGCCGCTCGACGTCACGCTGACGCGCGAGACGATCCATGTGCGCTCGGTCACGTCGCACAAGGAAGGCGACGACGTCGGCTACATCCGCATCAGCCAGTTCAACGCGCAGGTGGCCGACGAACTGCGGAAGGCGATCGTCACCCTGCAGGGCAGCGACCCGGACAAGCTTAAGGGCTACATCCTCGATCTGCGCAACAACCCGGGCGGCCTGCTCGACCAGGCAGTCTCGGTGTCGAACACGTTCCTCAATCGCGGCGAGATCGTCTCGCTGCGTGGCCGAGATCCGGAAGACGCGCAGCGCTTCGACGCGAAGCCCAATCCGGGCGACCTCATCAAGGGCAAGCCGCTGATCGTGCTCGTCAACGGCGGCTCTGCCTCGGCCTCGGAGATCGTCGCCGGCGCGCTGCAGGACCAGAAGCGCGCGACCATCATCGGCACGCGCTCGTTCGGCAAGGGCTCGGTGCAGACAATCATTCCGCTCGGCAGCGGCAATGGCGCGCTACGGCTCACCACGGCGCGCTACTACACGCCGTCCGGCCGCTCGATCCAGGCGCTGGGCATCTCGCCCGACGTCGAGGTGCTACAGGACGTGCCTGCCGACGTGCAGGGGCGCGAGATGACGAGCGAGGCGAAGCTGCGCGGCCATCTCAAGGCGACCGGCACCGAGCAGACCGGCTCGCAGGCCTATATCCCGCCCGATCCGAAAAATGACAAGGCGCTGCACACGGCGCTCGACCTGCTGCGCGGCATCAAGACCGCCGGGCCCGCCGACAAGGCCACGACGCCGGCCAATCCGGGCAGTTCCGCGAACCCGTCGACGCCTGGCGAGACCAAGCACAACTGACGACTGGCGGCTAAAAGCAACGGGGCGCCCACGCGGGACCGCGTCGGCGCCCGTTGTGTTTTGAGCGATTGCCTAGATCCACCCCTCACCCTGAGGAGTTCGTCGTCGCACTTGCGCGACGAGGGTCTCGAAGCGCGAGGGTGGCCCATGCGGTTATCTTGAGTGTGCAGCCTATCCTTCGAGACGCGTCGCTGCGCGACGCTCCTCAGGATGAGGCGGAACACGTTGAAAGCTACTCGCGCCTTTACGCGCTCGCGGCCTGTCGCGCGGGCGGCTCGAAAGCGCGCACGGGTGGTACGGGCCCGCTCCATCGCTCGATCTCGACCAATGTGGTCGCGCAGGTCGGGCCCTGTGCGAGCTTCGACGTGCCGTAATCGCGCGTGAGCATGTTGGCGTTGCCGTGTGCGCACAGCGCGCCGTCGTCCGACGTCGCCGGGTCGTACCAGGCGCCGCAGGAGAGGCGCAAAACACCCGGTCGGATCGAGTCCGTGATCTCAGCGCCCGCGAGGCAAGCGCCGCGCGCGTTGAAAACGCGCACCAGGTCGCCATCGGCGATGCCGCGCCGCCGCGCGTCCTCCGGGTTGATCGCAATGGCCTCGCGGCCCGCGACCTTGCCGGCGGCGCTCACCGGCCCCGCATCCATCTGGCTGTGTAAACGATAGCGCGGCTGGCTCGAGATCAGATGCAAGGGGTACTGCGCGGTCACGTTGCCGCCAAGCCATTCGGCCGGCGCAAGCCAGGTCGGATGCGGCGGACAGTCATCGTAGCCGAAGCCGGCGATCCGCTCGGAATAAAGCTCGATCCTGCCCGAGGGCGTGGCGAGGCGATACTTGTCCGGATCGGTGCGGAAATCGGCGAACATCACGAACTCTTCGCCG
Source organism: Xanthobacteraceae bacterium (assembly GCA_036491235.1). Lineage (GTDB taxonomy): Bacteria > Pseudomonadota > Alphaproteobacteria > Rhizobiales > Xanthobacteraceae > JAVDCA01. The sequence goes on from DASXCK010000442.1 coordinate 1,815, forward strand.
CGCTGGGGAATTTCAAGCACGCCGTCACGCCAGAACGTGTCGAAGTCCGGGATGGCGGCGCGATTGGTGCGCACACCCTCGCGCCAGCCCTCATAGAGATGACGCAGCCAGCCCATCTCGTCGCGGCCCGCCGCAAAGGTCGCGTCGCAGCCGAGCCGCCGCGCGAGATCAGCGAAGATCGCAAAATCGCTGCGCGCCTCGCCGACCGGTGCGATCGCGCGCTGCATCGCGATCACGAAAGCGTCGCGTGCCGCGCAGCCGAGGTCGTTGCGCTCGAGCGATGTGGTGGCCGGCAGCACGATGTCGGCATGGCGCGCGGTCGCGGTCCACCATGGCTCGTGCACCACGATGGTTTCGGGCCGGCGCCAGGCGGCGCGCAGGCGGTTGACGTCCTGGTGGTGATGGAACGGATTGCCGCCCGCCCAATAGACGAGGCGGATGTCCGGGTAGGCGTTGCTGCGCCCATTGAAGTCGTAGCGCTCGCCCGGGTGCAGCAGGCAGTCGGCGATGCGGGCGGCCGGGATCGCCTTGGCGAGCGGGTTCGCGAGTGCCTCCATGGTCGGAGCCTTGAAGGCGAGCGGTGGATCCGCGATGCCGCCGGTCGAGCCGTAGCCGAAGCCGAACCCACCGCCCGGCAGCCCGATCTGGCCGAGGCAAGCGGCGAGCAGGATGAGCGCCCAATAGGGCTGCTCGCCATGATCGGCGCGCTGGAGCGACCACGAGGCCGTCACCATGGTGCGCGTCGCCGCCATGCGGCGGGCGAGCGAACGGATCGTCTCGGCCGCAACACCGGTGATCGCCGCCGCCCAGTCGGCGTCTTTGCGCTGCCCATCGGTCTCGCCGAGCACGTAGGCGCGCACGCGCTCGAATCCGACGCAGTAGCGCGCGACGAACTTCGCACCGTGCAGCCCCTCGGCGATGAGCGTATGCACGAGCGCGAGCAGCATCGCGGTGTCGGTGTTGGGGCGGATCGCGATCCATTCGGGCGCGACACTCGCGGGGCCATCGTCGCGGATCGGGCTGATGTTCACCACCTCGACCCCGGCGTGCGCGAGGTCGGCGAGTGAGCCGGCCATCGTGTGCATGCCGCAGCCGCCCTTGGTGACCTGCAGGTTCTTGGTATTGGCGCCGCCGAACAGCACCATCAGCCGGCCATGGCGGGCGATCGACGACCACGAGGTGAGCGGCCCGGTGACCGCCTGGGCGCTGCCGAGCACGTGCGGCAGGAAGACGAGCGCCGAGCCGAAGCTGTAGTTCGAAGCCTGGTCGACAAAGCCGCCGAAAGCCGAGAGGAACCGGCGCACCTGGGCGCGTGCGTCGTGAAAGATGCCGGCGGAGCCCCAGCCCTGCGAGCCGCCCATGATCGCCGCATGCCCATGCGCATCGCGCACGCGAGCGAGCTCGCCGGCGACAAGATCGAGCGCGCGCTCCCAGGAGACTGGCACGAACGGCTCGCGGCCTCGGCCCTCGCCATGCTTAGGACTTTGCGCGAGCCAGCCGGCGCGTACCATCGGCTGATCGATGCGCGTCGCCGAGTGGACGGCGGCCGGAATGGCGTCGAGTAGCGGCGAGGGATCGGGATCGCGCTCGAACGGCTGCACGCCGATGACACGGCCGTCCTTTACCTCGGCGCGAAACGCGCCCCAATGCGAATGCTGCTGGAAGAGGGTCGTGGTCATATCGCGCCATTCCGGATTCCTGCCGCTCAGATTGGCCCGATCATCGGCCGAACGCCAGCGGGTTTCTACTCGCGCCCGCGCCTCAGCGCGCGAACTGCGCGATGATCTCGACGTGGGCGCTGTAGCGGAACTGATCGATCGGCGTGACCGCCGTGAGCCGGTAGCCGCCGCCGAGCAGGGTTTTTGCGTCGCGCGCGAACGTCGCCGGATTACACGACACGGCGATCACTTTCGGCACGGTGGTCGCCGCGAGCGCGCGCGCCTGCGCCTCGGCGCCCTGGCGCGGCGGATCGAACACGACGACGTCGACGCCTTTGAGCTCGTGCGCTAGGAATGGCCGGCGAAAGAGGTCACGCGGCTCCGCCGTGATTGGCTTGAGCCCGGGCGTTTTCGCCGCTTCGCGCAGGGCTGCGATCGCGGCCGCGTCATTGTCGGCTGCGATGACCCTCGCGTGCTCGGCGAGCCGCAGCGCGAAAGGACCGGCGCCGCAGAAAAGGTCCGCGACCGTCTTCGCGCGTGAGGCATCGGCGCACACGATGGAGGCCAGCGCCGCTTCGCCGGCGGCGGTTGCCTGCAGGAAGACGCCGGGCGGCAGCACCACCGTGGCGCGGCCGATGCGCATGGACGGGACGGTGCGGCGCACCATGAGCTCGCCGTGGCGTGTGAGCCGCGCGATGCGGTGCTGCTCGGCATCGCGCGCAAGTTGGCTCATCGTCGCGGCCCGCAGCGGGCCGGAGCCGCGCACGTCGACATCGAGGCCGGCGTCGGTTGCGGTCACGTGGATGTCCAGCGGCTTTGCTTTGGCTCCGATCGTCTCCGCGATCGTCCAGGCGACAGGAATCGCATCCGCGAGGCCGGGCGCGAAAATCGGGCAGCGGTCGATGGCGACGATGTGGTGGGTGCCGGCCCTCGTGAAGCCGACCTGCAGGATGTCCTTCGTGCCGCGGCGTGCGTGAAAGACGGCGCGGCGACGGCCGTCGCCGTGGGCATCGATGAGATCGTCGACCTCGGCGTCGATGTCGGCCTGCAGCAGCGCGGCGACGACGAGTTGGCGCTTCCATGCGCGGTATTCTTGGGTCTCCCAGTGCTGCAACGCGCAGCCGCCGCAGATGCCGAAATGCGGACAGATCGGCGCGATCCGCGCCGCGCTCCGCTGATCGACGCGCACCAGATGTCGACGATCCGGATGGCCGGCCGCAGGCTCGACCTCGACGATCTCGGACGGCAGCGTGTAGGACACGTAAATCGGTCCGTCGGCGCCCGCCGCGACGCCGTCGCCACGGTGGCCCATCTCGGTGATGGCCAATCGCTCAATCACGCTGCGCTCCGATAAAGAACTCGCGGTTTCCTTCGCCGCCTTCGATCGGCGAGGGCAGCGTCGCGAGGACACGCCAGCCAAGCGTTGCGACGAAGCCGGCGATGTCGGCGCAGACAGCCTCGTGGGTCGCGGGGTCACGTATCACGCCTTTCTTGCGATGCTGGCGTGGCGCCTCGAATTGCGGCTTGATCAGCGCAACGAGCGTGGCGCGCGGCGCTGCAAGCGCGAGCGCTGCAGGCAATGCCAGCTTGAGCGAGATGAAGCTGACATCGGCGACGACGATCTCGGGCAGCGGGGCGATCCGCGCCGGATCGAGGGCGCGGATGTCGGTCGCCTCGATCGAGATGACCTCCGGCCGCGCGCGCAGCAGCGAATGAAGCTGGTCGCGGCCGACATCGACCGCAAAGACGCGCGCCGCGCCGCGCGCGAGCAGCACCTCGGTGAAGCCGCCGGTCGAGGCACCCACGTCGAGGCAAGCCTTGTCCGCGACGTCGACCGCAAGCGCATCGAGCGCGTGCGCGAGCTTGACGCCGCCGCGTGACACCCAGGGAAAGGCGGGGACGGCCGCAAGTCGCGCGTCGCATGCGATCTCGTCGGATGGCTTGCGCACCGGGCGGTCGTCGGCGGTGACGAGGCCGGCCACGATCGCGGCCTGCGCTTTGGCGCGGCTATCGAACACGCCGCGTGCGACGAGGAGCCGGTCGGCACGTTCACGGGCACTCATGCGCTGTGTTTAGCAGCGCCTGGTCGGTAGTGCGAGGCCTGGGACGTCGGTCAGGACGCCAGCGCGAGGGGCCCGGCCGGCCGGTCGGCATCGCGCGGCTGCGGCATCACGCGATTGCGGCCGCTGTGCTTGGCGTCATAGAGCGCCACGTCGGCCTGCTTCATCAGCGCGGCGACTCCGTCCATTCCGGGGCTCGCCTCCGCGACGCCGATGCTGACCGTCAGGCGAATCGGCGCACCTGCGATCATGAGCGGCGTCTCGGCGATCGCCTTGCGCAGGCGGTCCGCGACGAGCACCGCACTGTCGAGTGCTGTCTCCGGCAGCAGGATGGCGAACTCCTCGCCGCCGACGCGAGCCACGATGTCGGACACGCGCTTGCGATCGCGGCACATGGCCGCGACGTGAGCGATTGCTTGATCGCCGACGTCGTGGCCGTAGCGATCGTTGATCGCCTTGAAAAGATCGATGTCGAGAATCATCAGCGTCAGGGGGCGTTCGTAGCGGCCGAAGCGGCTCCATTCCGCATCGGCGAGCTCGAGGAAATGGCGACGGTTGAACAGGCCGCTCAGCACGTCGGTCGAGGCGCGCTGGACCAGGTCGGTGACGGGCATATAGGTCAGCATGCGGCCACCGGCCGGCAGCACGCTGCACTCTAGGCGCATGACCCCGCCGTTGCTCATCTTGATATCGAGCGGATCGAGATCACCGCTGCGCACGCGTCGCACGCGCTCGGCGACGTATTCGTCGAGCCGCTCCTCAGGCACCGCGTACGCGTGCGTGTTGCGACCGTGATAGACCAGCGCCACGAATGGCGGCTGGCGGTCGGCGATTTCGTCGGGAAGATTCCACAGCCGGCGGAACGCGCGATTAATGAACATCGCGCGCAGCTCCTGGTCGAGGATCACGATGCCGGTATGCGACTCGTCATGCGCGGCCTGCAGCGCGACCAGGCGGCGGTTGGTCGCCTCCACGGCAAGCCGGGCGTGACGTTCGCGATGCATGGCCTCTTTAGTGCGCGCCTTGAGCAGGCCGACGACGACCGCGATCATCGGGGTCGTCACGCACAGGACGATGACGCGCTCGAGCCCATGGTACGCCGGGTCCCAGAGACGGTCGTGTCCGAGAAAATGAATCGCCGCGTAGCCGAGCGCGATCGCGGCGGCGACCAGGCCCGAGCCGGTGCCGCCGATATAGGCGGAGCACATGACCGCGATGAAGAATATCGCGCCCGGATTCGGGATCGGGTGAAGGTACTGCTGGACCAGCGTGACCAGCGCCGCCGTCGCGAGTGTCGAAAGCGGACCGACAATCCATCGCCAACGTGGTGACATGATGAAGCTCCCACGCGCCCACGCGCGGCAGGAATCCTAGGGGAGCGCAACCTTACGAGTTGCGAACGACGGCGCGAAAAACCGCCGAAAAGTTAATTTTTCACGAACGCGGCCGGGACTCACGCCGCCGCGATCGTCGATTCGAGCTGCCGCACCGTTTCGTCCACGGGAGACTTTGCCAGCCGCACGCGATTGCGGCCGCCGCGCTTGGCCTCGTAGAGCGCCTTGTCGGCGCGCTTCATGAGGTCGCTCAACCGTCCCATGCCGCGGTCGGCTTCGGCGACGCCGATGCTGGTGGTGATCCGCAGAATGGTGTTCTCAATCGCAAGCGGCGCCGCCTCGACTCGCCGGCGCAATTCCTCGGCAAAGGCCGTCGCCTCGGCGGCACGCGTGTCGGGCAGCAGCAGGACGAATTCCTCGCCGCCGAGGCGGGCAAGGACGTCGGTGGCGCGTTTGGTGCTGCGGAAGATGTCGGCGACGTGGCGGATCACCGCGTCGCCCGCGTCATGCCCGAACCGGTCGTTGACCGACTTGAACAGGTCGAGGTCGAGGATGAGGAGCGAGAAGTAGTCGCCGCCGCGCAAGCGCTCCCACGCGGTCTGGGCGAGCGTCATGAAATGGCGTCGATTGCAGATGCCAGTCATGTCGTCGATGGTGGCGAGGCGCTCGAGCGTCTCGGCATGGCGCACGAGATCGGTCACGTCCGTATAGCTCAGGAAGCGGCCGCCGGCCGGAAGCGCCTTGCAGCGGCAGCGCACGGTGCTGCCGCCGGCAAGCTGCAGATCGATCGGCGTCTCATCGCCGGCGCGCAGCTGGTCGACCCGACGGTCGACATGGGCGCCGATCAGGGCGGTAGGCATCGCCATCGCGCCGGCCGCGCAGGCATTGCGCATCACATCGCCAAAGAAGGGAAGGCGATCGGCGAGTGCATCCGGGATTCGCCACAGCTCCCGCGAGGCGTGATTGATGAAGCGTGCCCGCAAATTCTCGTCGAGCAAAATGACGCCGTCGTCGACGTGGTCGAGCGCCGCGTGCAGGATCTGCAGCTCGCGGCTCGCCGCCTCGACGCGCTCGCGGGTGCGGCGCTCCGCATCAAGGCGTCGATCGATGCGGGCCCGCAGCCAAGCCATGAAAAGCGGTACGCCCATCGCGAACGCCGCCAACGTGCCCATCATCACGGCCGGGCTCGACACGATCATGATGAAGTGCGTTTTTTCGAATGCGACCGGAACTGCGGCGAGGACGAAGATGACGGAGCTGAGATAACCCGGGATGAGACCGCCGGTCCAGGTCGCGTAGATCACCATCAGGAGCACGATGCCGCCCGGGGACGGGACCGGAACGCCGAGCCAGTCGAGCAGCCACAAGGTGCAAGCCAGGCCGGCCGTCCCCAGAGGCCCGATCGCGAAACGCCACAAGCCCGATTTCATCAGCACTGCTCCCATCCGCTGGCAGCCGTACACGATCAATCGGTACAAATTTGCCAATGCGGCGGCAGGCCGGCGGCTGGGATCCGAATTAGCCGCGCAGATACTTAACCCAAGGTTAGGAGGGTGCATCAATGTCGCGAAAAGAGCTGATGATGCATACTGATGGCACATAAAAATGCCCCGCCGAAGCGGGGCATTGAAGAGCTAATATCGGTGAGTGCGCCGACGCTCAGGCGAGCTTGGCGGCCTCGGTGCGCAGGTCCTTGCCGAGCGCCTCGAACACCTTGGCGACGATGCCTTTGGCATCCAGGCCGGCCTTGGCGTACATCGCGGCGGGCGAGTCCTGATCGATGAAGGAATCGGGCAGCACCATGGCGCGCACCTTGAGGCCGCGGTCGAGCACGCCGGCCTCGGCGAGCGCTTGCAGCACGTAGGTGCCGAAGCCGCCGATTGAGCCTTCCTCGATGGTCACCAGCACCTCGTGTTCGCGCGCAAGGCGGAGCACCAGATCGGTGTCGAGCGGCTTCGCGAAACGCGCGTCCGCGACGGTGGTCGCGAGGCCGAGCGCGGCGAGCTCCTCGGATGCCTTGAGACATTCGCCGAGCCGCGTGCCGTAGGAGAGCAGGGCGACCTTGTGGCCTTCCTTGAGGATACGGCCCTTGCCGATCTCGAGCGGCTTGCCCTCTTCCGGCATGGTGACGCCGATGCCTTCGCCGCGCGGATAACGCAGCGCCGACGGGCAGTCATCCAGCGCGGCCTGGGTCGCGACCATGTGCACGAGGTCCGCCTCGTCGCCGGCTGCCATCAGCACAAAGTTCGGCAGGCAGCCCAGATAGGCGATATCGAACGAGCCCGCATGCGTCGGGCCGTCGGCACCGACGAGACCGGCACGGTCCATGGCGAAGCGCACGGGCAACTTCTGGATCGCCACGTCGTGCACCACCTGGTCATAGGCGCGCTGCAGGAAGGTCGAGTAGATCGCGCAGAACGGCTTCATGCCTTCGGTCGCGAGGCCGGCCGCAAACGTCACGGCATGCTGCTCGGCGATGCCGACGTCGAAGGTACGATCGGGGAATTCTTTCTGGAAGAGGTCGATGCCGGTGCCGGACGGCATCGCGGCCGTGATGCCGATGATGCGCTTGTCCTTGCGTGCCTCCTTGATCAGGCTCTGGCCAAAGACCTTCTGATAGGCGGGCGCGTTCGATTTGGCCTTGGCCTGAGCGCCGGTCGCGACGTCGAACTTGACGACGCCGTGGTACTTGTCGGCCGAGTTCTCGGCTGGCGCGTAGCCTTTGCCCTTCTGCGTGACGACGTGGACCAGGATCGGCCCCTTCTCGCAGTCGCGCACATTCTTGAGCACGGGCAGCAGGTGGTCGATGTTGTGGCCGTCGATCGGGCCGACGTAATAGAAGCCCAGATCCTCGAACAGCGTCCCGCCGCCCATCATCATGCCGCGGGCGTATTCCTCGGCGAGCGCGGCGCGGTCCTGGATCAGCTTCGGCAGGAACTTGCCGAGCTGCTTGCCGACCTCGCGCAGCGAGCGGTAGGCGCGGCCCGACCACAGGCGCGACAGATACGCCGACATGGCGCCGACTGGCGGCGCGATCGACATGTCGTTGTCGTTGAGAATGACGATCAGGCGCGAGTTGGAGGCGCCGGCATTGTTCATCGCCTCGTAGGCCATGCCAGCCGACATGGCGCCGTCGCCGATCACGGCGATTACGTTGTTCTTGCCGCCCTGCTGGTCGCGGGCGATCGCCATGCCGAGCGCCGAGGAGATCGACGTCGACGAGTGGGCGGCGCCGAACGGGTCGTACTCGCTCTCGGCGCGCTTGGTGAAGCCTGAGAGGCCGCCGCCCTGGCGCAGGGTGCGGATGCGGCTGCGGCGGCCGGTGAGGATCTTGTGCGGATAGGCCTGATGGCCGACGTCCCACACCAGGCGGTCGCGCGGCGTGTCAAAGACGTAGTGGAGGGCCACGGTGAGTTCCACGACGCCAAGGCCGGCGCCGAGATGGCCGCCTGTCACGGCGACGGCCGAGATCATCTCCTGGCGCAGCTCATCCGCAACCTGGCGCAGCTGCGACGCATCCAGACGGCGCAGCTCGGCCGGCGTGTCGGCCTTGTCGAGCAAGGGAGTTTTGGACGGCGACTGGGACAATGACATTCTCCGGATTTTGTCGGTGGCACTCAATCCTGCGGCTACTCAGGTCACGGCTCATACCACAAGCAGGCATGAGCCCACGTGCCCATTTGGCCGCGCAGCTTCTGGCCTCGTCATACCACCCTTTGAACTTGCCTCCCCACCCAGGGGGCCCCGTCGTGTAGAGGAGTCCAAACCTAACATTAGGACACCCGGGGGCCGGGTGCAAACGGCAAGAGACATGTGGAACCGTACCTGATTGTATCTTGCTACCGCCACAGATCCTGTCCCCGGACAGTCGTTCTAGGCCAAAGCTTGAGGGGCACAAACGGTTCCGTGCCCTCAAGATGCGCCCTCGACGCAGGCCTGCTGTGTCTGACGAGGGGAGCCGCAAGTTTTCACAGGGCGGCCGAAAGATACCGTATAACCGATTGAATTCATGGTCTCATTCGGGGAGCGGAATGAACTCGGTCTCGCCCGGAACAGCCTCGAAGCGGCCAGCTTTCCAATCCGCCTTGGCCTGCTCGATCCGCTCTTTGCGGGAGGAGACGAAGTTCCACCAGATGTGGCGCGGGCCGTCCATGGCGGCGCCGCCGACGACCGCGATGCGCGCGGGGGCGGCGGCGGTCACCGTGATGCGGTCCCGTGGCCGGAACACTAGCAGGCGGCCGGCCTCGAAGCGATCGCCGGCGATCTGGATCTCGCCCGAGACGATGTAGAGGGCGCGTTCCTCGGTCTCGGGGTCGAGCGGGAGGCTTGTGCCGGCCGCGAGCGTCGCGTCCACCATCAGGGTTTCCCAGCCGGTAGCGACCGGGGAGGTCATGCCGAGGAACCGGCCGGCCACGACCCGGACGGTCTTGCCTTCGCCCGTTTCGGCCGGGAGCTCGGCGGCGTCGTGGTGCGCGAAGGCGGGCGCACCCTCTTCATCCGTCGCCGGCAGCGCGACCCAGCACTGCAGGCCATGGAGCGGCTCGCCCGCGACCCGGTGGTCCGGCGCGGTGCGCTCCGAATGGGCAATGCCGCGCCCCGCCGTCATCAAGTTGACGGCGCCCGGCCGGATCGCCGCGACGCTGCCGAGGCTGTCGCGGTGCATGATCTCGCCGGCGAAGAGATATGTGACGGTGGCGAGCCCGATGTGCGGGTGCGGCCGCACGTCGATGCCCTGGCCGGCGCGGAATTCGGCCGGCCCCATGTGATCGAAGAAGATGAACGGCCCGACCATGCGCCGCTGGCTCGACGGCAGAGCGCGGCGGACGAAGAAACCGCCGAGGTCGCTGGTGCGCGGGACGATGATGCGCTCGATGGCGTCGCACGCCGGCGCGTCGCCGGCCGCCGGATCCTTGCCGGGAAAGAAGCTCATGGGTCCGCCTCCGTGCGCCCGTGGTTCCGACGCATATGGGCGGCGCGCTGACGGGATGCAATACGACTTTCCCCGTCATTGCGAGGACGCCGCAGGCCGACGAAGCAATCCCGTGCGACGGGGCATGCGTGTGTGGGACGAGATTGCTTCGGCTCGCTACGCGAGCCTCGCAATCGTCACTTCACATCGAGCGGCTCGGTGCCTTTGGGCTTGCCGGCGGCGTCGAGGGTGATCTTCTCGACGCGCGCCTCGGCCTGGCGCAGCAACTCTTCGCAGCGGCGCTTGAGCGCTTCGCCGCGCTCGTAGATCGCGACGGATTCCTCGAGCGGCACCTTGCCTTCCTCGAGCCGCTTGACGATCGACTCGAGCTCTTCGATCGCCTTCTCGAACGAAAGCTTGTTGACGTCGGCGTGGTTGGTGTCGGCCATGAATTAAGGGTCCATCGGCGCGCGACTCGGGTTGCCGCGGCGCGATCCTATCATCCGCGCATCAGCGTGAGTACGTGCGCCGAGGCCGATTGCGCCAGCCCCTGCAGGTCATAGCCGCCCTCCAGCACCGAGACGACGCGGCCGTCGCAGCACCTGTCGGCGACGTCCATCAGCTTAGCCGTAACCCAGGCAAAGTCGTCCTCGACCATGTTGAGGTTGGCGAGCGGGTCGCGCGTGTGGGCATCGAAGCCGGCCGAGATGATCACGAGATCGGGCTTGAAGCCGTCGAGCCGCGGCAGGATCACGCTGTTGAACGCCTCGCGCAGCTTGTCGCCGCCGTCGCCGGCGGAGAGCGGGGCGTTGACGATGGTGTTGTGCTCGCCGCGCTCGGACGTCGCCCCCGTGCCGGGATAGAGCGGCATCTCGTGGGTCGAGCAGTACATCACGCTCGGATCCTCCCAGAAGATGTCCTGGCTGCCGTTGCCGTGGTGCACGTCGAAATCGACGATGGCGACGCGCGCGAGGCCGTGCTGCTTCTGCGCATGGCGGGCCGCGATCGCGACCGAGTTGAACAGGCAGAATCCCATCGGCCGCTCGGTCTCGGCGTGATGGCCGGGCGGGCGCACGGCGCAGAACGCGTTGGTGGCGTTCTTGCCGACGACCTCGTCGACCGCGCGCGTCGCGGCGCCGACCGCGCGCGTCGCCGCCGCGAAGCTGCCGGGCGACATCGAGGTGTCGGCGTCGATGCGCACCATGCCGACGCTCGGGCAGGCCTCGCGGATCTGCTCGATGTAGTCCATCGGATGCGCGAGCGCGATCGTGTCGAGCGCGGCTTCCGGCGCCTGCTCGCGCGCGAGCGCCTGGAATTTGTCGTCTGCCAGCGCGCGGTCGACTGCCTTGAGCCGATCCGTGCGCTCGGGATGGCCGAGCGGCGTGATGTGGTCGAGGCAGGCCGAATGGGTGATGTAGAGCGTGGTCATTGGCGTCACACCTAATGCTTGGGCCGACGGAATAAAAGACACTCTCCACACAATTCGGCGCGAGGACCTTTCCGCATTCTGCGTCATGCTCCGCGAAAGCGGGGCATCCGGTAAACACAGCGCGTCGCGGCGGTTACTGGATCATCCGCGCGTGCGGATGATGACGTCGAATGTGTGGAGAGTTTGACGGCGCATTTACCCGCGGAATCGCGGCTCGGTATGTACCCCCGGCGGCGGCGAAACATCGTCGGGCACGAAGAACGAGACCGCGAGCGTCTGCGACGGGTCAACGCGATACCGTTCGAAATCGGTCACGCCCTCGGCGGCAAGAAACGCATCGTCGATCAGGAAATTGCCGGAGAAGCTCTTTGCCGGCTTGGTCACGATCGCGTAGGCCGCATCCGCCAGAATGTCGGGCGTGCGCGACTTGCGGATCACGGCGTCGCCGCCGAGCAGGTTCTTGATCGCCGAGGTCGCGATGGTGGTGCGCGGCCACAGCGCGTTGACGGCGATGCCCTTGTCGCGCAACTCGCCCGCAAGGCCGAGGACGACGAGGCTCATGCCGAATTTTGCGATCGAGTAGGCGGTGTGCGGCGCGAACCATTTTTCCTTCATGTCGAGCGGCGGCGACATCATCAGGATGTGCGGATTGGCGGCACGCTCGAGATGGGGCAGGGCGTATTTCGAGACCATGAAGGTGCCTCGGATATTGACCTGATGCATGAGATCGAAGCGGCGCATGTCGGTCTCGGCAAGCGGCGTGAGCGAGACGGCGCTCGCATTGTTGACCACGATGTCGAGCCCGCCGAAATGGGCGGCGGTCTTGTCGACCGCGGCTTTCACCGCCGCCTCGTCGCGCACGTCGACCGCGAGCGGCAGCGCGTGGCCGCCGGCGGCCTCGATCTCGGCCGCGGCCGTGTGGATGGTGCCGGGCAGCTTTGGGTGCGGCGTCTCGGTCTTCGCCGCGATCGCGATGTTGGCGCCGTCGCGCGCGGCGCGCAGCGCGACCGCGAGCCCGATGCCGCGCGACGCGCCGGTGATGAAGAGGGTCTTGTTGGCGAGGGACATGGGCTGATTCTCTCCACCGTCATGCCCGGCCTTGTGCCGGGCATCCACGTCTTGCCTCGTATGATGTAGCAAAGACGTGAATGGTCGGGACATAGGCAAGCGAAGCGACGCCGTTCTTCGAACGGCTATGCCCGGTCATGACGAGTCACCTGTTCATTTTTTCCGCGCCAAAAACGCCTCGAAGGCGCCCTTCGCCTCGGGGGAGGCGAGGCGGCGCTTGAATTCGGCGGCCTCTTCGTCGATGCGGCGGATCGCTTCGTCGGGCGGGCCGCGCAGCAGGCGGCGCGTCGCGGCGAGCGCCTCGACGGGCAGCGCCGCGATCTCGCGCGCCGCCTTCATCGCCTCGGCGTCGACCTGATCAGGTGCGACCACGCTGTTGACGAGGCCCGCCGCGAGCGCGCCGGCTGCGTCGAGCGGGCGGCCCATGGCAAGCAGCGCGAAGGCGTGCGCGTGCCCGAGCCGCCGCGGTCCGAGCAGGCTCGAGCCCGCTTCCGGCACGAGCCCGAGATGCACGAACGGCGTCGAGAAGTGCGCGTCGCTCCCCGCGACCACGTGGTCGCAGTGGAGCAGCATGGTGGTGCCGATGCCGACCGCGGGCCCCGAGACGGCGGCGACCAGCGGCTTCTCGGCGCGCGCGAGCGTGTGCAGGAAGGCGATGAGCGCCGGCGCAAGGCCCTCGGCGTTCGCGGACGCGTCGAGGAAGTCCTGCATGTCGTTGCCGGCGCAGAACGCGCCGGGCGTACCGGCGATCACGACGCAGCGCACGTGTGACGACCTGCCGGCGCCCGCGAACGCGTCGACCAGCGCGGCGTACATCGCCAGCGTGAGCGCGTTCTTCTTCTGCGCCCGGTTCAGCCGCACGGTGCGGATCGGGCCGTCGTCTTGCACGAGAATGAGATCGGACATGGCAATCACTTCGTCAGGTGAGCACAGCGCCCTCCCCACAAGGGGGAGGGGAGTTCGCAGCATGCGGGGAGCCGCGCTCGATAATCATCTCGCGCTCACTCGAACGCTTCGGACGGCGCGAGCGCACCCGCGCCGTCGGTGACGTTCGCGGCCAGCCCGCCGGCGGCGGTCGCAAGATTCTCCGCAAAAAAGCGCGCGACGGCGACGCGGCTGGGCGCGTCGGCATCGCCGGCGACGCGCAGCGCGGCGAGGGCCTCGTCGGCGAGCATGCAGCCGCCGGAGGCGAGCGCGAACAGACGCAGATAAGGTGTCGCGCCGGCAAGCGCCGCATCGGGCTCGCCCTCGAGCTTGCCGAGCAGCCACGTCGTGGCACGCGCGAGATGCTCGACCGCTTCGCCGAGCCGCGCGCCGGTCGCGCCGAAGGCGGGATCGTTCGCGGCATTCACGGCCGCAACGCTCTGGCGCAATTCATCGAGATACGCGCCGACCGCGGCGCCGCCGGACATCGGCAGCTTGCGGGTGACGAGATCGATCGCCTGGATGCCGTTGGTGCCTTCGTAGATCTGCGCGATGCGCGCATCGCGAAAGTGCTGCGCCGCGCCGGTCTCCTCGACATAGCCCATGCCGCCATGCACCTGCACGCCGAGCGACGCGACCTCGCTGCCGATGTCGGTCGCGAAGGCTTTGGCGACCGGCGTGAGCAGCGACGCGCGCTCGTGCGCGTCGGCGCGCGACTTCTCGTCGGCGCCGCGGTGACTGCGGTCGAAGCCGACGGCCGTCGCGTAGCAGATCGCGCGCGCCGCGCGCGTGAGGCCGCGCATGGTCATCAACATGCGGCGCACGTCCGGATGCGCGATGATCGGCGCCGATTGCGTCGCCGGCATGCCGGCCTCGCGTCCCTGCCGGCGCTCGCGCGCATATTGCGCCGCCTGCTGCAGGGCCGCCTCGGCGATGGCGACGCCCTGCAGGCCGACCGCGAGCCGCGCCTCGTTCATCATGGTGAACATGCACGCCATGCCGCGGTTCTCTTCGCCGACGAGGAAACCGGTCGCGCCGCCGTTGTCGCCATAGACCATGGTGCAGGTCGGCGAGCCGTGGATGCCGAGCTTGTGCTCCACCGAATGGGCGCACACGTCGTTGCGCGCACTTGGCGCGCCGCTCGCGTCGAGCAAGAACTTCGGCACCAGAAAGAGCGAGATGCCGCGCGTGCCGGGCGGCGCATCGGGGAGCCGGGCGAGCACGAAGTGGATGATGTTGTCGGTGAGGTCGTGCTCGCCGTAGGTGATGAAGATTTTCGACCCGGTGATCCGATACGTGCCGTCGGCGGCGCGTGCGGCCTTGGTGCGGAGCGCGCCGACGTCGGAGCCCGCCTGCGGCTCGGTGAGCTGCATCGTGCCCATCCATTCGCCCGACACGAGCTTCGCCAGATAGGTTGCCTTCAGCGCGTCGCTGCCGTGCTGGGCGAGCGCGTTGATCGCCGCCATGGTGAGCACCGGCCCGATCCCGAACGCCATGGAGGCGGCATTCCACATCTCGACGCAGGCGGCGTTGACGGCCGCCGGCAGGCCCTGGCCGCCAAAAGCTTCCGGGCCCGCGAGCCCGTTCCAGCCGGCCGCGGCCCAGCTCGTGTAGGCCTCCTTCCAGCCGGGCGGCATGGTGACGACACCGTCTTTGAACGGCGTGCCGTGCAGGTCGCCAACCCGGTTGAGCGGAGCTATCACGTCGGTCGCGAACTTGCCGGCCTCCTCGAGCACGGCGGTGAGGGTCTCGTCGTCTAGGTCATAGACGCCGGCCTCGCGCGCGGCCGCAAAGCGCGCCGCGTGGCGCAGCGCGAAGGCGATGTCGGCGACGGGGGCGCGGTAGGTCATGGATGAGGACTCAGGTGCAAGCCGTGGAGGATGCTGCTGTTTTGCGGGATGGGTTCAATCTGCGCGAAATGGGGGCTGGGTTCGTCCGGGCCAAGTGGGTTCGTTGCAGCCAAAGCGGCCGAAGGCGCCAACGGCGCTCCGGCATCTCGCTGCGCCTGTCGGTGCCGGCTCGATGCGCTGGCCTGTCGTTGATAGCGCTGGCTTTTCGGCGTTGGCTTTGTTCTGCCAAGTCGCCCCGATCAAGCGCGACTGCCGCGCCGCAGATATCACCACAGCCCCACGACATGCCGAGGGCGTTGTAAACAACAATACATTTACAACGGGATTGCGCCGGCTGTGATGTGTCAGCTCAGAACGAAGATCGCCGGCCATCCTCTGTCTCCGCACGCGCAGGGGCGCGGGACAGGGCGCCGCCTGATCCGGGCGAGGGCCGTCGCGGGGACGCGTCGCCTCATCCCATTTGGCGGCTTATCGCGATTGAGGTGTGCCGCCAAGGATATAATGCGAGGCGAGGGGAGTTATGAACGCGCTCGCGCGGGGCCCGCGAAGGTGAAGGGCCGCGGCGGCCCGCGATGGGCGCGACGGCGGAACCATTGCTCCGCGGCGCCCGCGCCAGTATGGTCCGGCCGCGCGATGGGGCGTAGCCAAGTGGTAAGGCAGCGGATTTTGATTCCGCCATTCCCAGGTTCGAATCCTGGCGCCCCAGCCAGGCGTTTTCCAACAAAATCAATTGTTTATGACGGGTCAGAGAGGTGTACAAAACGCGATTTCATGTTGCGTCATGTCGCAAAAATTTCCATTTGTTTTCAACGATCCCCAAACAGTGTCGGCGGCTCCATGCAACATGGATGCAACATGGCGCGGTCGGATTGCTTGCCCCGCACGGTTTACGAAATGAGCATTTTGTCTAATCGTGTTTGACGGTTTTGCGATCTTTTAAACCGGCACATCATCAACACCAGACAATTTGTCCCTGCCGCACGATGAAATGACTCCGGCATCCCTTCTGGCGCCAAACCGACGGATGAAGCGTGACACTTCCGTCCGCATGTTCCTGCGCGCTCCAGCACGGACGCGTCTGCTTCAATAGATTGAGCTCGATCACCTCACCGCACCCGCACGGGCAAATCATCGCGGCCGCCCAAAGATGGGGGCCTTCGCCCGCGAGATAGACCATGCTCTGCTCGAGCTTGTCCGGAAAGTCCTCGACGCGAACCGCGCGGATGACGCGAGGTTTGCGCCGGGGCCACAAGTCGCCGAGCCGCTTTCCGGCCTCGACACCAGCCGACCAGAGCCAAAGAACCCATCTCGATAGCACCTTCACGCGGCATCCTCTGGCTCGCTCAGGTCAGGCATCGAGAGAAGAGGCCTCACGTCGGCCTTGCCGATATGCCGGAAAAAACTGCCGGATGGCTTGCCTTCCGGTTCGCGGAAGACCGCATTAGAAATGAAACTGGTCCGCAGGACGGCAGATTCCGCGTTGTCGTCGTAGCGGTAGGGGTGCAACCGCGCGAGAAACTCGTTCACTGTCGCGCTTGCCATCTGCATGTTAATGCTGATGACCGCAGGGCGATCTTCGGCGATGCCGCGAATATATCCGGCCTTCACTTGCTCGCGATAGGCTTTCGGGTCGGTACGGCGCAGGCCTGCGGCCTTGAGTTGCTCCGCATTGTAGACCCGGCGATCCTGCAGCGTCTCCCCGTCGGGCCGCACATAGTGCACCGCGCCGCATGCCTCGTCGACGCCGCCCTGGCCGTCCGCGTCAAGTCTGATCCCCACATCGAAATACGGCAGAACATAAAAAGCCGCGAGGCGGTTCAGAAGATGTCGACCCTCGACACCGTCCATGCAGCCAAACACCACGTCGCATTCGGCGACGGCCTTGACCGCGCGCGGCGTCGCCAAATCCTCGGCGATGATTTCAACTTCCGTATCGAAGCCCATCGCGGCGATCGCGCGCGCCATCACCTCGACCTTTGGCCGCCGTAGATATGCGTCTTCCCGCGTCGCGTTGACGATGCGGTTGAGATTTTTCAATTCGACACGATCCGGATCGATCAGGACAAGACGCCCGACACCAAGCCGCGCGAGCTGTTCGATGAGCGGACTCCCGGTGCCGGAGCAGCCTACGACGGCGATCGACATCGCGCGCAGCCGGCGGATCGTGCCGGCTCCGAAAAGCTGTGTATGGCGTTGCGCAAACGCGGGAGACCTGCCGCCGGCCTCTGGGATCCAGAAGCGCAGGTCATCGCCTGGCACGAGGATCGAATCGAGCGCCTCAAATGAGCCGTCGCGGAGAATTGCCCGACCGAACATACGGCCATCTGGCAGCATCACCGCGCTCGCATGCGGGAAGGCGCTGTCCGTCCAGCCGAAGACCGAATTGAAAAGATCCGCGTCGGATGCGTCGTCGATCGACGAGAAGTCAGCGTAGCCGCCGGGATGGCTGTGGATTTTCAGGATCGCGAGATCGCGCGCCGAGGCAAGTTCGAGCAGTGGCACCAGGCGTTCGGTTGACCAGGTGACCCTGTCGCGTGCGCGCACCTTGCATTCGTTGTAGGGGATCGGCACGACTTTCTGCACGGTTAGGCAATGACGCTCGTTGCTTCGGCGCCGGCCGCACAGCGCCACCGCCACCGCTTCGAGGCCGTCGCCCGGAAGCAGATGCGCCGCCAGCGCGCGATGATCGCTTTGCGTCAGCCTCAATTTGATCTGCATCACCCGCTCATTTCTTGAGTTCTCGTTGAAGCCAGTCATCAACCAGCAGCAGATGCGCGCAGACGTTATCGAGACCGGGCCGCCAGGGATTTTGCGGGGTTCGGTGGCGCGACCATTGCTGATACTGTTTTCCATCCAGCGCGTGCATACTGAGCGCGCCGATCGGCTTCCCGCTGGTCAACGCTAGCGCCGGATTAAAATAGACCATATCGATATCGTCGTCTGGATATGATGGCTTGATGCGTAGCGCCGCCGTGGCCACGCGGAAATTATACCCGTCCGGGATTGGATAGTTGGGCAACAGCAGCCATTTGACGTTGCTATCGATTACGGACTCCCAGTTCCGCCCAAGTGCGGCAAGGCACTCCTCATCTTCTTCGCCGAGTTGGAATGCCTTGCGCATTTGCCTTAGCCCTCAGTCGGGTCACGTGCGAGCGTCTGGAAGCGCTCGATTTGATGGCGGTGAAATTCAACCACTTGGTTCGCCTCGATCGGCTCGACCCGGCCGCCCCGGAATTTTTGCGACAAGATGTAGGCCTCGGGCGTCTTGCCGACGAGCGCCAGGATCTGGCGTCCGTTCATCTCGTGGACGTCAACGACCCTGTATTCCTTGTCGATGCGGATGCGGTAGTGCTTCGCCTTCTTCAGCTTCTTGTCCGCCTTGGCCCATTCCTCGAGATCGATGATCTCCTCGAGGATTTCGACCTCCGCTTCGCGCACAGCCACCTCTGCCTTGAGTTCGAGGATTTCCGCCTTCTCGCTCTCGGGTTTCTTGTGGTCGTCGGTCATGTCATTCTCCTATCGTTAGGGTCGGGTACGGATCGGGATTTCGACAATCGGCCGCAGAGGCTCGAGGATCGTCGGGTAGCGCTGAAGGATTTTGTTGTAGAGATCGCGCGTCGTCCTCGATGCGATGGAGATCACGAGCGCGTAAGGAATCTTCTCGGCGCCGCGCGCGTTGCGACCGCCGATCCGCGCGTTGTAGTGCACGTCGAACACTGGATTGCGCAGGCCTGCGGCGCGCATGCTGCGGGTCTTGCGCAACGTGGTTTCCCACTTGTGCGCGTCGGCGCGCAGATCGGTCTCGTCTTCGATCGACAGGTCCTTGGCCTGGAAGAAGAAGCTGGAGTCGGGATGAATCTGCTTCGGGTCCTTCCGCTTCTGGTCGTGCGGACGGAAGCGCACCTCGATCCCGCTGCGCGTATAGTTGAGCGGGTCCTGCGGATCGGTCGACGTCGCAAAGCAGAACGTCGCGGTGATCTCGACCATGCCGCTCATCGGGTCGCGCGGAATGGGAATCTGCATGCGCACCCAGCTCGCCGGGCGCAATTCGCCCTGATAGACGATATGCGCGGTGTATTCGTCAGTGAGGACGATCTCGTCGAGATCGGCCGGCATGCGGCCCCAGCCTACCTCGGCTTTGTCGTGTCCACCGCTGTCGGCGGCGTGCAGCAAGAGTGCCTTGATCGCGAGCGGCGTCAGCAGCTTGGCTGCCCGACCTTCTGCGCACGCGATAGCTGTCCATGGTCATCTGTCGGCGTGGAGACCGGGGCAATCGCTCCGGTCTCACGTTTCACGAGGACGCAGCCCAGCCTTGCTGGGCGTCGAACATGCAGCCGATTTTCCGCACGCCCCTTCGAGGTACCGGTAGCCGAGCCGACCTGTTCTTGCGCCGAATTGGACGTCGCCGCGCTCGAGCAGGGTATTCCCCGAAGCACGGCCTGATCGGTGAGGTTGCCGTGGGGGCATATTCCTTTCAAAGGCCGCCGATGCCGATGGAAGCCTCGAAACGACAACGACCTACGGCGCACTCCGGCGCTGCGGGGTAAAGTCTAAAGACCTTGGCGCGGGTGTCCCCGGTCTTCGCCCGTCTTCGCTACGCTTCGCCAGGCTGGCAGACCCGCGCGTAACGCGCGTCCCCCACAAGAGTGGGGGCGGGTGATCCCCCTCCCGCGCCGCGCCCCTCCGCTGCCGAAGCCTCACGCCGTCACGGTCGTCGTATCGAGGCATCCATTCCGGCGGCCTCAATGCATGAAAGGAATACGACCATGATTATCGGCAACTTCAACTACGATCAGGACCGCGATATTTATATCGGGGAAATCAAGACCCTCACGCTCCAGCGCGGCAACGTCCAATTCCGCAGCGTGAAGAAGAACGGCGCGCAGGAGCCCGACTACCGCATCGTCGAAGACGGCGTGGCGGGCACCGTCGAGCTCGGCGCCGCATGGAAGCGCACCAGCAAGGCTGGCAGCGAGTTCCTCTCGGTCACCCTCGACGATCCGGCGCTGCCCAAGGCCCTCAGCGCGGCGCTGATGTTAGGCCAGGCGGACGGCGCGATCCTCATCTGGTCGCGGCCCGCCAAGACCAGCGGCAAGAAAGCGGCGTAACCGCTTCCGGCACCGGCCGCTCGCGCGGCCGGTGTTCTTGCTCTCCGGTGAATTGAGCAGCGGCAACCGTGCCAGGCACTAGCGCCGCGCGTTTGTGCATTCCGTCGCTTGGCCGGAATAGCGCAGTATGCCCGCACGGAGATCGATCGAGTTCACGTCAGCAACGCCGTTCTTCTTGAAGCCGAACTTGATGATGTCGCCGTCAATGCTCACGAACTGTTGCAGGTTGATGGCGTCGGCCGCCATGGAGCCGCTCGTTATGATCTTGCCGTAGACGCCGTCGCGCATCTCCATGACCTGGTTCTGGCTTTCGATCTTCACGTACTTCGCCTTCGTATCGATCGACACGAGCGACTTGGCCGTTTTGGTGCTGCTGCCGTAGGTCCCCATGTCGCACCAGAGAACGATGTCAAATTGAGGCTGGGCGGACACCTGAAGCTCCGCGAGCTTCGCCGGGGCTTCCGTCGAGCCCAACGCCGAAGCCGATTGGTACCAGCTGATCGCTTGGGCGACATTTTTCGGCGTCCCAATGCCCCTCTCGTACAAGAGTCCCACGGTATATTGCGCCCGAGCTTTGAGATGATTTGTCACTTCAGCGGGAAGACCAATCTGATCTTCAACACGTGCCTCTGCAGCCCTAAGAGTCCACCGCAGGGCTGCAGCCCGGTCTTCCTTCACCCCCTGTCCCAACAGGTACATGGCTCCGATCCTGATCTGAGAATTGATCTGGCTTTGACCCGCAGCTTTCAGTGACCATGCCATCGCCGCCGCGTAGTCTTGCTTCACACCCTGGCCTTCGTAATACATCTGGGCGATGACGTCCTGCGCTAGCGCGTTGCCTTGCGCGCCCGCCTTCTCAAGCCACCTCAAGGCTTCGGCGTAGTCCCGCTTGACGCCGAGGCCCTCGCGGTACATCCAGCCGATATTCAACAGAGCGACGGAGTCGCCTTCCGCCACGCCCTGTCGAAAAAGGCGCATTGCGGTCGCGTAATTCTTTCGTTCCAGGGCCTGTACACCCTGCACGGTTACCGGATGCGATGCCTCAGCCGCCGCCGGCGGGGTCGCTGCCCCCGCGACGATCGCGAGCGCAAGTATCGAGCTGAAAAAGACGGACGATCTGCGCCATCTTCTTAGCGGATTTTGCCATA
>DASXCK010000443.1:0-3550 GCA_036491235.1 Xanthobacteraceae bacterium
GCGGGCCTTTCCATTCTGCATTTCGCCGACGTTCGATCCGGGATACGCTCGCCGCAACCATAAGCAGACAGGGAGGATGCCATGCCCCTCATCCCCGATCGCCGTGCGCTGCTGAGGACGGGCGCCGCCGCGCTCGGCGCCGCGATGCTGCCGGCCACCTTCGCGCGTGCGCAAGGCACCGCCGCCGGCGCGCACGAATTCGTGGTCAAGGACATCGTCTACAACAAGAGCGGCGGCAAGGACCGCCTCGCGCGCCTGTATCGGCCGGCGGGGAGCGGGCCATTCCCGGCGGTGCTGCAAGTGCATGGCGGCGCCTGGAACAGCAAGAACCGCACCGACGGACAGAATGCGGCGCTCGATCTCTGCGAGGCCGGCATCGTCGTGCTCGCGATCGACTTCCGCAACGGGACCGAGGCGCCCTACCCGGCTTCGCTGCAGGACATCAACTACGCCATCCGCTGGCTCAAGGCGCATGCGGGCGAGTTCGGCAGCAGCGCCGCCCAGGTCGGCGCCTATGGCACGTCGAGCGGCGGCCACCAGGCGCTGTTGTCCGCGATCCGTCCCGACGATCCGCGCTACCGCGCGCTGCCGCTCGCGCAGGCGCCCGACGTCGATGCAAAACTCGCCTTCGTGATCTCGGGCTGGGGCGTGCTGTTTCCGCTCGAGCGCTACAAGCTCGCCAAGCAGCGAGGCGACGACAAGCTCGCCGCCGACCATGATCGTTTCTTCGGCAACGAGGCGACGCAGATCGAAGCGACGCCTGCCCTCATCCTCGAGCGCGGCGAGAAGGTTTTCCTGCCGCCCGCCATGGTCTTCCAGGGCACCAAGGATCAGTGGACGCCGCCGGAGCTCGCCGAGCGCTTCGCCGCCGATTATCGCAAGGCCGGCGGCGCGATCGATCTCCTATTGCTCGAGGGCGCGCGCCACACCTTCCTCAATGAGCATCCATTCGATCCGAATTCCGTGAAGGCGATGAAAGCAATGACCGCGTTCATCAAGCAGCACGGCGCCGAGCGCCACGCATCGCGGTGAATCGTAGCCCGGGTGCGCCCGCGCAGCGGGCGACACCCGGGATCTTCCTCACCCACCCGCCGTGATGTGGTTCGCCTTGATCACGTCGCCCCACAGCTTGACCTCGCGCTTGAGCAGGTCGCTCGCGGCTTCCGGCGTCATCTGGTCGTCGGGGTATTCCGCCATGCCGCCCTGGGCAAAGAGCGCCTTCACCTTCGGATCCGCCAAGGTGGCGCGTAGCGCCTGGTTGAGGCGGTCGACGATCGGACGCGGCGTGCCGGTCGGCACCAGCATCATGTGCCAGAAATCGATGTCGAGCTTCTTGTAGCCGAGCTGCCCGAAAGTCTTCAGCTCCGGCATGGCCGCAAAAGGCTGCTGGCCGATGATCGCATAGGCCTTGAGCTTGCCGGCCTTGACGAGCGGGGCCGCGACCACGCCGCCGATGATGCTGATGTCCACCTGGCCGGCCAAGAGATCGACCAGCGCCGGGCCGGCGCCGCGATACGGCACTTGCGTCACCGTCAGTCCGAGCTCCTGGCAGATCAGCGCGGCTGCGAGGTGCCCGAACGAGCCCACGCCCGGATGGCCGAGCTTGACGCCCGCGCCGGTCTGCTTCGCCCACTTCACAAACTCATCGAAATTGTTCGCCGGCAGGTTCGGACGCGCCGCGAGCGTGGTCGGCGCCGTGTTGACGAGACCGATCGGCGTGAAATCCTTCACGGCGTCGAAGGTCAGATCCTTGTAGAGCGACATCCCGGCCGCGAGCGCGTCCTGATGCAGCAGGATCGTGTAGCCGTCGTGATCGGCCCGCGCGGCCTTGGCGGCCGCGATCATGCCGCCGGCGCCACCGACGTTCTCGACCACGATCGTCTGGTTGAGCGCCTTCTCGAGCGCCGGATGGATCATGCGCGCGATGGTGTCGTCGACCCCGCCCGGCGGGAACGCCACCACCATGGTGATCGGACGCGAGGGGTAGTCCTGCGCCACGACGGCGCCAAGCGAACCGAGCGTCACGCAAAGGAATGCGGCGAGACACAACGCGAGCGCGCGTGGAGTGCTCATGAGTCCTCCCCTGGACGATGGTTTTTCGACGGCTTGTTTTTGTGGCCCGCGACCATTCGGCCGCGCGACGGCGCAAGTGTCATCCTCCGTCCACGCTGCCGCAAGGCGAGGCGCATGCGTCACATCGCATCAGGCGGGGTCTGTCGCATCGTCACTGCGAGGAGGCCGCGGGCCGGCGAAGCAATCGCGATCGGCGACCGCAGGCGTGTTCGGGGCGAGATCGCTTCGTCGCGCATGCAAGCCGGACCTGCCCGACTTGCTCATAATGATTGTCGATCTCGGGTAAACCGGCGCTCCTCGCAAGACGCGGGGGAGCGTGTCCGGCTATTCCGCCTTCTTCACGTCCTTGACGTCGGCGAACCGGATCCCTGGCGCGCGTTCGGCCGTGTAGCCGAGATAGAACTCGTTGCGTGCGAGATAGACGAGATCGCCGTCGAGATCGTCCGCGATGCCGGCGCCGTTGGCGGCGACGAACTCGTCGAGCGTCTTGCGCTCATCCGCCGAGATCCAGCGCGCCAATTCGAACTCGCAGACGTCGAACTCTACCGGCAGGCCGTATTCGGCGTCGAGACGAACCTTCAGCACGTCGAGCTGTAGCGGGCCGACCACGCCGACGATCGCGGGCGCGCCGTCGCGCGGACGAAACACCTGCACGACGCCTTCCTCGGCGAGCTCCTGCAGCGCCTGCTTGAGCTTCTTCGCCTTCATGGCGTCGGTGAGCCGCACGCGGCGCAGGATTTCCGGCGCGAAGGACGGCACCCCGACGAACACGAGGTCCTCGCCCTCGGTCAACGTGTCGCCGATGCGCAGGACGCCGTGATTGGGAATGCCGACCACGTCGCCCGCGAACGCCTCGTCGGCGAGCGCGCGATCCTGGGCAAAGAAAAAGTGCGGCGTGCGCAGGCTCATCGGCTTGCCGGTGCGCACCTGCTTGACCTTCATGCCGCGCGTGAGCCGGCCGGAGCAGATGCGCGCGAACGCGATGCGGTCGCGGTGATTCGGATCCATGTTCGCCTGGATCTTGAACACGAAGGCGCTCATCGCCGGCTCGGCCGCCTCGACCCGGCGCCGATCGGCGGCCTGCGCGCGCGGCGGCGGCGCCAGCGCGGCGAGCCCGTCAAGAAGGTCGCCGACGCCGAAATTCTTCAGCGCCGAGCCGAAATAAACCGGCGTGAGATGGCCCTCGCGGAACGACGCGAGATCGAGCCGGCGGCAGGCGTCGCGCACCAGGGCGAGTTCCTCGCCCATCGCGGCCGTATCGAGATTGGGGTTGCGCGCGCCGAGCGCCGCGAGGTCGACCGGCGCGAGCGTCGCGTCTGAGTCCTCGCCCATCAGCCGCATCTGGCCGCTCGCGATATCGAAGGTGCCGGCGAAATCGCGGCCGCGGCCGAGCGGCCAGGTCATCGGCGCGGTGTCGAGCGCGAGCGTCTTCTCGATCTCGTCCATGAGATCGAACGGGTCGCGGCTCTCGCGATCC
>DASXCK010000444.1:0-4721 GCA_036491235.1 Xanthobacteraceae bacterium
CCGAGCACGCGCGGGCGCAATACGAGGGCGCCCTGCCGATGCTGCTGCAGACCTTGCAGGAGCAGCAGGCGGGCGCGTTCGCGGACATCCAGTCGGTCGCCGACCTCGAGAAGATGGCGCGCGAGGACTGGCCGCGATACGCGCAGTGGGACGCGCAGCAGAAGAAGATCGCGGCCGTCACGCAGCACCTCCAGGCCGCGCAGGCGCGCCAGTCGCAGGAAGCGTCGCAGCGCTGGCACACCTTCGTGGCCGACGAGGACGCCCGCTTCCGCGAGCGGGCGCCCGAGCTCGCCGACCGCGAGGCGCTGGCCAAGGCGGCACGCACGGCCACCGACATGCTCCAGGATCTCGGCTTTTCGCAAGCCGAGCTCGGCGAGATGTGGAACGGCGGGCGCGGCGTCTCGTTGCGCGATCACCGCTTGCAGCTCCTCATCCGCGACGGCGTGCGTTTTCGCGAGGCGCAGGCGGCGGCGAAGAAGCCGCTGCCGCGCCCCGTGCCCGACGTGCAACGCCCCGGCCCCGCGCCCGCGCGCAGCGCGGACACGGAAGGCCGGGTCAAGGACCTCACCGAACGTCTCAACGCATCCGGCAACCTGCGCGACGCGGCGGCGCTTCTCGTCGCCCGCCGCGCCGCGCAGCGGCGCTGACCCGAAACAAGGAGAATCGAACATGGCTCTTCCGGCCAACACGTTCACGACCTACTCGGCCGCGGGCAATCGCGAGGATCTCAGCGACGTGATCCATCGCATCGACCCGACCGACACGCCGTTCATGACCGGCGTCGAGAAGACCAAGGCGACCGCCGTGCTGCACGAGTGGCAGACGCAGGCGCTCGCCGCGGTCAACACCGCCAATGCCCAGCTCGAAGGCGACGACGCGGCCGCCGACGCGACCACGCCGACGGTGCGGCTCGGCAATGTCGCGCAGATCAGCCGCAAGGTGCCGCAGGTTTCCGGCACCCAGCAGGCGGTCGAGCACGCCGGCCGCGACAACGAGATGGCCTACCAGGAGATGCTCAAGGGCCTCGAGCTCAAGCGCGACATGGAGGGCATCCTGGTCGGCACCAACCAGGCGAAGAACGCCGGCAACGCGACGACGGCGCGCACGCTCGCCTCGACGCTCTCGTGGCTCAAGTCGAACACGAGCAAGGGCGCGGGCGGCAACGATCCGGCGGCCGCCGACGGCAGCGCCACCCGCACCGACGGCACCCAGCGCGCCTTCACGGAGGCGAGCCTCAAGACCGTGCTGCAGGCGATCTGGAACAACGGCGGCAAGCCCGACACCATCATGACGGGCGGCTTCAACAAGCAGACCTTCTCGACCTTCACGGGCCGCGCGACGCCGATCGAGGAGACCAAGGGCAAGAAGATCATCGCGGCGGTCGATGCCTACGATAGCGACTTCGGCTACCTCAAGGTCGTCGCCAACCGCTTCACCCGTGCGCGCGACGTGCTGGTGCTGCAGATGGACATGTGGGCCGTCGCCTACCTCAACGGCCGCAAGATGGTGTCGATCCCGCTCGCCAAGACCGGCGACTCGGAGCGCAAGGAAGTGCTCTCCGAGTACACGCTCGAGGCGCGCAACGAAAAGGCCTCCGGCGGCGTGTTCGACAACACGACGTCGTAAGCACTGCGCTTGCGCCACACGCTCACGTCATGCCCGGCCTTGTGCCGGGCATTCACGTCTTTGCCACTGGCAAGGAAGACGTGGATGGCCGGGGACAAGCCCGGCCATGACGGCGTGATTTCT
Organism: Xanthobacteraceae bacterium; assembly: GCA_036491235.1. Lineage (GTDB taxonomy): Bacteria > Pseudomonadota > Alphaproteobacteria > Rhizobiales > Xanthobacteraceae > JAVDCA01. Next base: position 1,750 of record DASXCK010000444.1, read on the forward strand.
TTCCCCGTTTCACACAGGACCCACCACCCATGACGCTTCCCACCCCGCGGCCCTTCAAGGACATGCCGCTGTGCGAGTCGACCACGTCGATCGCCACCTCGCCCGTCGCCGCGTCCGCCATCGCGCCGCGCGCCGGCTTGATCGAGCGGCTGATGGCCGCCGCCGGCGGCACCACCACGGGCACCATCACGGTCACCGTCACCATCAACGCCGGCAGCGACATCGCGGGCGGGGCTCTCACCATTCCGGCCGGCACCGGCCCGCGCGCCGCCAGCATCTTCGAGCCGGGCGCGATGGACGGCGTCGCCGTCAACGAGGGCGACCTGATCACGTTCACGCCCGCGGGCGGCACCGGGACGAGCATCCCGGGCGCGTTCGCGGCGATCATCCGGTGACGCCATGGCGGCAACCATCGAACTCGGCCGCGGCCGCGAGCTCGCCACCCAGGCGATCGCGGTCGGCGCCGCCTCGACGCAGATCGGCGCGCCGTTCGGCGCGCAGACCCGCCAGATCCGCATCGCCGCGAACACCGCCTGCAACGTCCAGATCGGCGACGGCAGCGCCACCGCGACCGTCACCTCGCCGTTCCTGCCCGCGGGCTGGGTCGAGTACGTCATGGTCACCCCCGGCGAGGTCCTGGCCGTGATCGAGGCCGCCACCGGCGGCCTGGTCACCGGCACGGCGGGGACGCTGTGGGTGACGGAGCTCGGGTAATGAGCGACGTCGTCGCCCGCGTCCATCTCGATTCCGATGGCGACCGCTTCACGGTCGAGCACATTCAGGACGTCGAGCCGATCCTCACGCGCAACAAGGCGCTGCAAGCGGAGCCGCAGAGGAGCGACTGGGGCCGCCACATCGCGACGATCCCGAACGTCGTCCTGGTCAAGTGGATGACCGAGGAGGGCGCCGACGTGCTGCGCATGTCGGGCGAAGAGTTCGGCGCATTCATCCGCCAGAAGCTCGACGATCCGGACTGGCGGCACCTGCGCGTGGATCGGTGAGTTTCCTTTCTTCCCTCTCCCCGGCGGGGAGCGGGTGAGCGGCTGCCGTGCTCGCCTCACGCACACTCGATCTTGCGAACTTCGAGAGTCCCATGCCCCTGCAAACCTACACCGACCTGCAGACCGCGGTCGCGAGCTGGCTCGCGCGCGCCGACCTCGCCGCCAGCATCCCCGACTTCATCGCGCTGTTCGAGACGGTGGCCAACCGCCGCCTGCGCGTGCGCCAGCAGGAGGCGACCGTCACGCTCGCGCCCGCGAACGGCGTCGCGGCGCTGCCGGCGGATTATCTCATCTGGCGGCGCGTCACCTGGACCGGCAGCGCGCCGCGCGAGCTCGAATACGTGCATCCGTCCTACCTGCATGCGCTGTTTCCGACGCTGCCGCAGGGCAACCCGCGCTACTTCACCATCGAGGGGCAGAACCTCGTGCTCGCGCCGTCCGACAACAGCGGCCTGACATTCGACTATTTCCAGAAGGTCCAGAATCTTGCGGCGCTCGCCGCGCAGACGCCGCCGGTCGCGACCAACTGGCTCTTCGCCACCTGGCCCGACCTCTATCTCTTCGGCGCGCTCGCCGAGGCGCACGGCTTCGTCAAGGATCCCGACAGCCTCGCGCTGTGGGCCGGCCGGCGCGACGCGATCTTTGACGAGATCGATCGGCTCGATGCCAAGACCCGCGCGCCCTCGGCGGTGCGCGTGATGGGAGCGACGCCGTAGGTCGGACGCCGTCATGCCCGCGAAGGCGGGCATCCACGTCTTGCGGCGATTCGGCGAGCAAGACTGGCTGGCAGCGACATCGGCGAGCGACCCGCCTTCGCTCGCTGAGCGCGAGCTACGGAACGGATTTCAGCCCGCCGAAGCGCGGCGCGCGTAGGCGGAAGCGGCGCCGTTCTTCGAACGGCTATGGTTCGGCCATGACGAAACGATATCCCATCAGGTCTCCCGCATGCCTCTCGTCCCCTTCGGCGAATATCGTCCCGACATCAGCGATTACGCCGCCGCCTACACGGACCAGGTGGCGAACGCGCTGCCGCGCGGCGACGGCTATGGGCCGATGCAGGACTTCGCCGCCTACAGCGCGGGCTTGCCCGGGGCCTGCCGCGGCTTCTTCAAGGCGATCAAGACCGACGGCTCGACCGCGATCTTCGCCGCGACCGCGACGAAGCTCTACCAGCTCAACAACACCAACCAGACCTGGAGCGACGTGAGCCTCGGGGCGGGGAGCTATTCGGCGGTCTCGGCGAGCGACCAGTGGCAGTTCGTCCAGTACATCAACTTCGTCATCGCGGTGCAGGCGAACGTCGCGCCGCAGTTCTTCGACCTCACGTCATCGACGGCGTTCGGCAACCTCGCCGGCGCGCCGCCGCAGGCGCGCTACATCGCGGTGGTCGGCGACTTCGTGGTGCTCTCCGGCCTGCTCAATAATCCTTACCGCGTGCAATGGTCCGGCCTCGGCGATCCGACCAACTGGACCAACACCACCAACTCGTCGAATTTCCAGGACCTGCCCGACGGCGGCATCGTGCGCGGCGTCGCGGGCGGCGAGTTCGGCAACATCTTCCAGGACACCGCCATCCGCCGCATGATCTACGCGCCGGGCTCGCCGGTGATCTTTCAGATCGAGCGCATCAGCGACGACCGCGGGCTCTATGCGCCGTATTCGCTGATCCGCTCCGGCGACCGCATCTTCTTCCTCGGCGCGCAGGGGTTTCAGCAGATGGATCCGGGCGGCTACCCGGCCGCGATCGGCAAGGAGCGCGTCGACCGCACCTTCTTCGCCGACCTCGACAAGGGCAACCTGCAGCTCGTGCTCGGCGCCTCCGACCCGAAAAACAACCGCGTCTTCTGGGCCTACAAGTCGAACGCCGGCGCGGCGGCGCGCTTCGACAAGCTCCTCGTCTACGACTACGTGCTCGCGCGCTTCACGCCGATCGTGCTGAGCGGCGAATTCCTCGGCTCGTGCGCGCAGCCG
>DASXCK010000445.1:0-6851 GCA_036491235.1 Xanthobacteraceae bacterium
TTCGTGCGCGGCGACGCGATCGCGGGCCTCCTGGTGGTGTTCATCAACGTCATCGGCGGCATGATCATCGGCATCGCGCAGCAGGGCATCAGCTTCTCGGCCGCGGCGTCAAGCTACACACTCCTCACGGTCGGCGACGGCCTCGTCACCCAGGTGCCGGCGCTGATCGTGTCGACCGCGGCGGGCCTGCTGGTCTCCAAGGCCGGCCTCGGCGAGGCCGCCGACAAGGTGCTGCTGCGGCAGCTCTCCAGCTATCCCACCGCGCTCGGCATGTCGGGCGGCGTGATGGTCGTGATGTCGCTCCTGCCGGGCATTCCGATGCTGCCCTTCCTCCTGCTCGGCGGCGGCGCGAGCGCGCTTGCCGTCATGTTCGAACGGCGCGGCAAGGCGCAGGCCGCGGCGCAGACCGAGGCCGCCGTGACCGCCGCCAAGGCACCGCCTGCGGAAGAGCCGATCTCGGCCGCGCTCAAGATCGACGACCTCAAGATCGAGCTCGGCTACGCGCTGCTGCCGCTGGTCAACGCGCCGGACGGCGCCGACCGCCTGACCGAGCAGATCAAGGCGCTACGCCGCTCGCTCGCGATCGAGATGGGCTTCATCATGCCGTCGGTGCGCATCCTCGACAACGTGCAGCTCGACGCCAACACCTATGTGATCAAGGTGAAGGAGGTCGACGCCGGGACCGGCAAGGTGTGGCCCGGCCAGTACATGGTGATGGACCCGGGCGGCGGGCAGGTGAACATCGCCGGCATTCACACCACCGAGCCGACCTTCGGCCTGCCCGCCACCTGGGTCGACGCCGCGCTCAAGGAGGAGGCGGGGGTGCGCGGCTATACGGTGGTCGACGCCGCGACCGTGCTCGCGACCCACCTGACCGAGCTTCTGAAGGCGAACATCTCCGAGCTCCTCTCCTATGCGGAGGTGCAGAAGCTGCTCAAGGACCTGCCTAAGGAACAGCAAGATCTCGTCAAGGAGCTGGTGCCGGCGCAGATCACCATCACGGGCGTCCAGCGCGTGCTGCAGAATCTGCTCAACGAGCGCATCTCGATCCGCGACCTGTCGACCATCCTGGAAGGCATCGCGGACGGCGTCAGCTTCAGCCGCAACCCGAGCGCGCTCGCCGAGCATGTGCGCGCCCGCCTCGCCCGCCAGATCTGCGCGCAATACACCTCGCCGCAGGGGTACCTGCCGCTGATCTCGCTCAGCGCCAAGTGGGAGCAGGCGTTCGTCGAGTCGATCGTCGGCCAGGGCGACGACCGGCAGCTCGCCATGCAGCCCTCGCGCCTCTCCGAGTTCATCACCCTCGTCCGTGACCGTTTCGAGGAAGCCGCGCGCCAGGGCGAGAACCCCGTCATGGTCACCTCGCCCGGCATCCGGCCGTTCGTGCGCTCGATCGTCGAGCGCTTCCGCAGCCAGACGACGGTCCTCTCCCAGTCGGAGATCCATCCGCGCGCCCGGCTCAAGACGGTCGGGAGCATCTAGTCGCGGCATCCGGCAGATGACCGGCGTCAACACCAAAACTCACGATCGATCAAGCGCCCGTGAGTCGGGACTTGGAACCGAAAGACGGGCACCTACGTTGGTAAGCCAGCAGGGGAAAGGGGAGAGGTTCGGGCGTGTGCGTACCCACTGACCACAGGCGATACGCCGGGGAGACAGCGCGATGAACAACTCCACGTTTTTCACTGCCGACCAGTCCACCCATCTCAAGATCGTCGTGGTGTCGCTGCTCGCTTCCATCGCCGTGATGGTGGTCGGCATTGCGGCCCGCCCGCAGGCATCCGATACGGCGCAGGCGATGGTCTACAAGCCGCAGCCCGTGGTGGCGAGCCAGATGACGGGCACGACCGCGATCCGCTGAGCGACGGCCAACCCAAGTCAAGTCGAAGTCCATTCGTCCGGTCAATGAGATACGGCCGCCCGCGGGGGCGGCCGTAGGTTTTTTCGCCGTCGTTTTGAACCTTTGCGCGCGCCGCACAGACTTATGGTTAACACTGGGTCAATGGCTTGACCGCCGAATTTCCGGGGACGTCGCCATGAACAACTCCTCATTCTTCACCGCCGACCGCGCCACCCACCTGAAGATCGTCACGGTCGCGCTCCTCGCCTCCATCGCCGTCATGGTCGTCGGCATCGCGGCCCGGCCGCACGTCGCCGCCAACAGCCCGCAGATCGTGAAGGCCGCCCCGCCGATGCTCGCGACCGGCGCCACCGGGAATGCGACCATCCGCTGATTTTCGTCGTACCCTCCAGAACCTTGGCGCGCCTTCGGGCGCGCCTTTTTTCTTGTCTGGTTGCTTGAGTTTTGCCGAAGGCCGGTCCGATCCCCCTCCCCGGGGATCGCGCCCCGGCTCAGGGTGCCGGCGGCACCGTCTCGACCAGCTTGGCAGTGAAGAGCACCGGCCCGCTGGGACCGTTGTCCGGGTCGGGTGCGCCGCCCTCCGGCTCGAGCGAGACCGCGTAGGTCGCGCCGCTGATGGTCGCCGGGTCATAGCTCGCGAGCGGTGGCCGGGAGAATTGCTCCGTGCCGACGAGACCGAGCGAGCGTGGCTTGGGAAACCGGTCCGACACCAGCCACAGCTGATAGCTCTTGCCGGCTTGCGGCGCGGCCGCGACGCGGCGCACCGAGGCGGTGCGGGCCGCGACATCGACCGTGAGGATGAACGCCGGCGAGGCAGCGTCCTGCTGCAGCACCGCGACGAATCGCCCCGGATTGACCGGCCGCTCGACGATCTTCTCGACGGGTTTCTCGACCGTCCTGACGATCTCGACCGGCTTCGGCCGCAGCGCACCCGGCAGCAAGTCGGGATCGAGCACCGATGTCACCACGAACGCGATCAATGCCGCCGCGATCGCGGCAAGCCCGGCCGTCGCCTGGCGCCAGCGGCCGACGCGCCGGCGCAGCCGCACGACGTTGCTCTCGGCGGCGACGCGCGCCGCGTCGTCGGGGTGCGGCAGCAGCATCACGGCGCTCGGATCGGTCCCGTCGAGGCGCGCCTGGATGCGCGCCCAGGTCTCGGGCGGCGGCTCGACCGGCCCCACCATGGCCTGGAGCTGCCCGAGCCGCTGCTCCCAGGCGCGCACGAGCTGCGCGAAGGCCGGATCATTCTCGATCATCGCCTGCGCCTGCTCGCGCTCGTTGCTCGCGAGCGTGCCGAGCACATACTCGGCGGCCAAGACGTCCGGAGTGTCGGTTTCGGTGTCGTCGGTCATGACCCGAGGCACTCCCGAATCTCGATGAGCGCGCGCCGCAGCCAGGTCTTGACGGTGTTGACCGGCGTCCCGAACTTGGTCGCGAGCTGCTCGCGGCTCCAGCCGCCATAATAGGCGAAAAGCACGAGGCGGCGGCGCTCTTCGTCGAGGCGCCCCATACAGGCCAGAAGGCGCCGCAGCTCCTCGGTCATCTCCCGCTTCGCCAGCGGGTCCGGGGTATCGGCCGCGGCCGCTTCCAGCACGTCGGGCTCCTCTTCGATCGACACTTCGGTCTTCTTGCGGACGAGGTCGATCGCCCGGTTACGGGCGATCGCGACCATCCATGTGATCGGCGACGACAATGCCGGGTCGAACTGTCCGGCGCTGTTCCAGATCTTGAGATAGGTCTCCTGCATGACCTCGTCGGCGAGATCGTGTCGACGCAAGATACGCAGGACGACGCCGTAGAGTTTCGCCCGCGTGGCCGCGTACAGCCGCTCGAAGGCGACGCGATCCGCCTTGGCGACCGCGGCCAGCAGCCACACAAGCTCTTGCGAACTCAGCATCGCCTCGATCGCCCCGCTCCGGTGCGCCAATTATCGACGCCCGCAGGGCATCCGTCGAGTCCGGGTATGACCCAGACCTATGCCGTCATGCCCGCGAAAGCGGGCGATCCCTTGCGCCGCGGCAGATCGATTGGGCACCGACGGTCCCACTCGCCGACCGTGATTACGGGATTGCCCGCTTTCGCGGGCAATGAGGCATCGCGTGGGTTTGGCGATGAAGAGTCGCAGACCGCGAGGCCTACGCCATCGCGCCGCGCGCGCGCATCATTCCGATGGCGTCGAGTTCGCTCTGCTCACGCGCATTCTCGTCGGCGCGCTCGCGCGCCTGATCGCGTTCGTCGAGCAGCTCGACCTTCTTGAGCTCCTCGAAGGCCTCGCCGAGCGCGGCCTTGGCGTCGTCGAGCTGGCCCTTGAGCTCGTCGGCCGAGCGCTTGAGGTTTTCCTTCCGCTGCATCGCGGCCTTGGCATAGGTCGGATAGGCGAAATGCGCCGGATCGTGGATGCCGGCGCGCTCCTGCTCGGTCTTGATCTCGCGATCGAGATCGCCGGCCATGCGATCGAATTCGGCGATCATGCCTTCGATCTGCGCCACCTTGCGGCGTTTCTCGTCGACCTGAAATTTCTTCAGCCGAATGAGCGTGTCACGCGACTTCATCTACGCTTACTCCCCTGAAGTCCCGCGGGCGTAAGCCGGGATCATTGGCCGATCGTGGCCGCCCGCCGCGGGTCAAGCGGGGATTGTGGCTGGATAGTGTTAGTTTTCGGTTTCCGCGCCCGCGAAAATCCCGGCCAATCGCCGGTATCCCTCGGCCAGGCTGGTTGATTCTTCCTTACCCTGGCCCAAAAAGGCCTCGAGCGTCGGGTGCAGGCCGATCGCCTCGTCGACCTCCTGGCTCGAGCCTTTGCGGTAGGCGCCGAGCCGGATCAGCTCCTCCATGTCGGCGTAGGTCGCCATCACTTGGCGGGCGCGGTTGACGATCGGCAGGAACGCCGGATCGGCCGATTTCGGCATGGTCCGCGAGATCGATTTGAGCACATTGATCGCCGGGTAGCGGCCACGCTCGGCGATCGCGCGTTCCATCACGATGTGGCCGTCGAGGATGCCGCGCACCGCGTCGGCGACCGGCTCGTTGTGGTCGTCGCCGTCGACCAGCACGGTGAAGATGCCCGTGATCGTACCGTTGCGACTGCCCGGCCCGGCCCGCTCGAGCAGGCGCGGCAGTTCGGTGAATACGGTCGGCGTATATCCTTTCGCGGTCGGCGGTTCGCCGGCCGAAAGACCGATCTCGCGCTGCGCCATCGCAAAGCGCGTGACCGAGTCCATCATCACCAGCACGTCCTGGTCTTCGTCGCGGAAGTACTCGGCGATCGCGAGCGTCAGATAGGCGGCCTGCCGGCGCATCAAGGCCGGCTCGTCGGACGTCGATACGACAACGACCGAGCGCGCGAGGCCGTCCTCGCCGAGGTCGTCCTGGAGGAATTCCTGCACCTCGCGGCCGCGCTCGCCGATCAGCCCGATCACCGAGACATCGGCCGCGACGTTGCGCGCGATCATGGAGAGCAAGATCGACTTGCCTACACCAGAGCCTGCGAAAATACCGACGCGCTGGCCGCGGCAGCAGGTCGTGAACGTATTGAGTGCACGCACACCGAGATCGAGCGGCGCGCCGACGCGCTGGCGCGTATGCGCGGGCGGCGGCGAACTGCGAAATGCAAATGGCGATGGCCCGAGCTGCAGCGCCCCCTTGCCGTCGATCGGCTCGCCCATGGCGTTTACGACCCGCCCGAGCCAGCCGACGGAAGGTCGTACCGCGGCCGCGACCGACGTCACCACCGCGCGGCAGCCGCGGCGGACGCCCTCGAGCGGCGCGAACGGCATCAGCAGCGCATTGGCGCCCGAGAAGCCGACCACCTCGCACGGAATAAGCCGTCCACTCGCCTCAATCGTTACCCGTGCGCCGACCGACATGGCGTGCAAGGAACCCGCGACCTCGATCATCAAGCCGCGCACGCCGACGACCCGGCCGTAGATTTCAGCCGCATCAAGCTCGTCGATCTGTTCCGCCAGCGCTTTCACGCCGCGCTCCCGGCCTGACGGCGGATTGCAACGAAGCCTTCACCTTTAACTCCGTGTTTACCCGCGTCGTTAATCATTGCGTCACCGTCCTTGGGATCGATGGTCTCGCCCGCCAGGACGGAGGGGCGAGTCGCTGGAATCGGTTACGGCCGGTTCTTAAGCCTGAACATGAACTCTGACGTGTCGAGAAAACTGGCTTTCCGCAATATTTTAGGCCGATTCGGGCTGTTCTGCCCAGTCGACGCTTGCGTGCGGGAATCATGTTTTGTTAACCATCGATTCGTTAGCGTCCGAATCAGCGTCAAAAGCAGTTCCCAAGGCGTATTCCACGGCTGCCCCCCGGGCGGGCCGACCTGAGCCCTGAGAGCGGGAAGGGACCTGGCATGCGCGTTCTCCTGATCGAAGACGATAGCGCGACAGCGCAGTCGATCGAGTTAATGCTCAAGTCCGAGAGCTTTAACGTGTATACGACGGACCTAGGCGAAGAGGGCGTCGATCTCGGCAAGCTCTACGACTATGACATCATCTTGCTCGACCTGAACCTTCCGGACATGTCCGGGTTCGAGGTTCTGCGCTCGCTGCGGGTCTCCAAGGTCAAGACGCCGATCCTGATCCTGTCGGGTCTCGCCGGCATCGAGGACAAGGTCAAAGGCCTCGGCTTCGGCGCCGACGACTACATGACCAAGCCGTTCCACAAGGACGAGCTGGTGGCGCGCATCCACGCGATCGTGCGGCGCTCCAAGGGCCATGCCCAATCCGTCATCCAGACCGGCGATCTCGTGGTCAACCTCGACACCAAGACGGTGGAGGTCAACCAGGCGCGCGTGCATCTCACCGGCAAGGAATATCAGATGCTCGAGCTGCTTTCCCTGCGTAAAGGGACGACGCTCACCAAGGAGATGTTCCTCAACCATCTCTACGGCGGCATGGACGAGCCGGAGCTCAAGATCATCGACGTGTTCATCTGCAAGCTGCGCAAGAAGCTCGCCAACGCGTCGAGCGGCAAGAACTACATC
>DASXCK010000446.1:0-2417 GCA_036491235.1 Xanthobacteraceae bacterium
ACGGAATCGGTGCGCGGACAGATCCGCATGGTCAGCTTCGCGGCGCCCCAGCAGCTGCAGAAGGAAGGCAACAACAACTTCTCGGCGCCGGCTGGCGTCGCGCCGGCGCCCGACACCACCTCGAAGCTGGTCCAGGGCTCGATCGAGAAGTCGAACGTCAACGGCGTGGTCGAGGTCTCGCGCCTGATCGAGATCTCGCGCGCCTACGCGCAGATCGCCCAAGTGCTGCAGAACGAGAGCGACCTGCACAAGAACGCCATCCAGGAGCTCGCCAATGTGCCGAGCTGACGTAGCGCATGCTCATGCGCCAACGAACGAGTAAGCGAGGACCCGCGCCATGCGAGCACTGAACACCGCCGCAACTGGGATGATGGCCCAGGAGCTCAACGTCGAGGTCATCGCCAACAACATCGCGAACATGCGCACGACCGGCTACAAGCGCCAGCGTGCCGAGTTCCAAGACATGCTCTACGAGCACGTCCGCCGCATCGGCGTGCAGACCTCGACCCAGGGCAACATCTTGCCCGTCGGCGTCGACATCGGCTCGGGCGTCAAGACCGTCGGCACGCCGCGCATCATCACGCAAGGCACGCTGACGCAGACCGGCGGTCCGCTCGACGTCGCGATCCAGGGTGACGGCTATTTCAAGATCCAGATGCCCGACGGGACCTTCGCGTACTCGCGCGACGGCGGATTCCAGATGGACGCGCAGGGCCGCATAGTGACGGCGCAAGGCAACCTGGTGATGCCGGGCGTCACCATCCCGCCGAACTCGAGCGCGCTCACGATCAACAGCCAAGGCCAGGTCTCGGTGATCCCGCAGGGCAGCACGACGCCCACCACGCTCGGCCAGCTCACCGTCACGAGCTTCCTCAACGAGGCCGGTCTCTTGCCGATCGGCGACAATCTCTTCACCGAGACGCCTGCCTCGGGCACGCCGCAGGACGGGCTCGCCGCCACCAACGGGCTCGGCAGCATCCAGCAGGGCAACCTGGAAAACTCCAACGTCGAACCGGTGACCGAAATCTCCGACCTCATCTCGGCGCAGCGCGCCTACGAGATGAACTCCAAGGTCATCAGCGCGGCCGACCAGATGTTGCAGACGACCTCGGGGCTCTTTCGCTGAGGAGGACAGTCGCCATGATCCGCGTCACGATCCGCGCCCTCGCCGCCGCATTGCTCCTCGCCGCGGCCGTTCCGGCCGCCGCGCAGGAGCCCGCGCCGGCCGCGCCGATGCCGACACTCAAGCGCGCGGTCACCGTCTCGGGCGACCTCGTGCGCATCGGCGACCTGATCGACAACGCCGGCGATGCCGCCGATACGCCGATCTTCCGCTCGCCCGACGTCGGCACCACCGGATCGGTCACGCTGCAGCAGGTCGTCGACGCCATCCGCCCCTATCACCTCTACCGCATCGACACGCAGAACATCGCCGCGGTCGAGGTCTCGCGCAGCGGGCGCACCATCGATGCGACCGAAATCGAGGCACGCGTCGCGCGCGCTTTCGCGGGCCGCTACGGGCTCGGTGACGCGAAGAACCTGCGCGTGACGCTCGACTCGCTGATACAGCCGATCACGATCGACTCCTCGCCGGAGACCGACCTCACCCTGGTCGCCGCGTCGCTCGACCCGCGCTCGGGCCGCTTCGAGATCGCGTTCGAGGTGCCCGGCAGCCGCGCCATGCGCCGCCTGCCGCTGCGGCTGACCGGGACCGTGGTGGAGACCATCGAGACCGCGGTGCTCACGCGGGCGGTCGCGCGCGGCGAGGTGATCAAGGCGGCCGACGTCATATTCGAGCGGCGGCCGAAGGGCGACGCTGCCGGCGATCCGATCACGGACCTCGACCAGGCCGTCGGGCTCGCGGTGCGCCAGGGGATGCGCGCCGGCCAGCCGCTGCTGCGCGCCCAGCTGATGAAGCCCGAGTTGGTCCGACGCGACGACACCGTCACGCTGGTCTACGTGGTCCCGGGCATCACGATCACGACGCGCGGCAAGGCGCTCGAAGCCGGCGCCATGGGCGACACGATCAGCGTCGCCAACGTCGAGACCAAGCGCACCATCCAGGGGACGGTCAGTGGGCCGAACCGCGTCACCATCATGTCGACGACGGCGCGGATCGCGCCCGTCGCCGCCGCGATGCCACAGTCAGTCGCGTCACGTTGAGCGACGAGCGAGGAAATATGTCGAAGCGTCATCAGTTGTTGTTGCGTCCGGCCGCGCTCGTCAGCGTCGTAACGATGTCGTCGCTCATGTGCGGCTGCTCTGCGGTCGATCGGATCACCAACATCGGCGAGCAGCCGAAGCTGGCGGCGATCACGAACCCGACCACCCAGCCCGGCTACAAGCCGGTGCAGATGCCGATGCCGACGCCGCAGCCCGCGACCTACAATCCGAATTCGCTATGGCGCAACGGCTCG